>PAKP01000064.1 GCA_002706985.1 Sneathiella sp.
CCGCAGCCAGCCTTTTCCATGCGCGCAAGATCGGCGGGCGTATAGAGGCCGCTTTCACTGACGGCGAGACACCCCTCCGGCAGGGCGCCAGCCAGTTCCTCCGTCGTCGCGATATTCACTTCGAGGGTTTTGAGATTGCGGTTATTGATCCCGATCAAAGGGCTTTTGAGATTGACCGCGCGGTCGAGTTCGCTGCGGTCATGAACTTCGATCAGAACGTCCATGCCCCAGTCATGGGCCGCCGCTTCCAGCTCCTTTGCCTCCGTATCGTCGAGGGCTGCCATGATCAGCAGGATACAATCCGCCCCGAGGGCCCGCGCTTCGACAACCTGATAGGGGTCAAGCATGAAATCCTTGCGCAGGACGGGAAGGGAGACGGCGCTGTGCGCTGCCACAAGGTAATCGTCCGCGCCCTGAAAATAGGGGGTATCGGTGAGGACCGACAGGCAGGTCGCACCACCTGCCTCATAGGCTTTCGCCAAGGCAGGTGGATCGAAATCCTCCCGGATCAGCCCCTTCGAGGGAGAGGCTTTCTTGATTTCCGCAATCAGCCCGTATTCTCCAGCCTGCCGGCGGCTCCTGAGCGCGCGAATGAAACCACGCGGGGCTTCCGCCGCTTTCGCCGCCGCTTCAATATCCGAAAGCATGACCCGGTCTTTGCAGTCGCGGATATGCTGGCGTTTGTCATTGCAGATTTTCGCGAGAATACTCATACCGTCTCAACCGTTTCGTTGGAAATTCGTTTGAGAGCTTCAAATGCGTTCAGTGCTGCCCCTGTATCGATGGACTGCCTAGCAAGTGCAATTCCCTCGCCCACGGTGTCACATTTCCCGCCAATCATTATGGCCGCCCCGGCGTTCAGCAGGGCCACATCGCGATAAGGGCCGGGCGCGCCGTTCAGCAAGGCCATTAGGGCTTTTGCATTTTCCTCGGGTGTCCCGCCTTTAAGCGCCTCAATCGAGACTCTTTCGATGCCGAACTGCTCAGGGGTAATTTCAAACTCCGTGATCTCGTTATTCTTCAGCTCCACGACCCTGGACGGACCTGTTGTCGTCAGTTCATCAAGACCGTCAGCCCCTTCCATGATCCAAACATGGGTCGATCCTAGTTCTCGGAGCGTCTCCGCCATCGGGCGCATCCAGCGCGGAAGATATACTCCGATCAGCTGCCGTTTAACCGCCGCCGGGTTGGACATGACACCGAGCAGATTGAAAATCGTGCGAATGCCAAGCTCACTCCGCGTCGGGCCGACATGACGCATGGCACCGTGATGGCGATAAGCGACCATAAAACCGATGCCGGCTTCATATATCGCGCGTTCGGTCAAGGAGAAGTCGCATTCCGTATTGATCCCGAGCACGGCCTGTACATCCGCCGTACCAGAGCGGGAGGAGGCGGCCTTGTTGCCATGCTTGGCCACCGGAACACCCGCACCTGCGGTAATGAATGCCGCAGCGGTGGAGATATTCAGGGTGCCGTGGCCATCGCCTCCGGTTCCGACCACATCAACAGCATTTTCCGGCGCTGTAATATAGGTGGCTTTCTCACGTAGAACGGTTACGCCGCCAATCAATTCATCGACGGTCTCGCCGCGCATGTGCAGACCCATCAGGAAGGCACCCATCTGCGCCGGTGTGGCATCGCCAGACAAGATGACGTTGAACGCGGTCTTTGCCTCGTCCACGGTCAGGGTTTTACCGGACGCGATTGTTGCAATCAGCGCCTTGAAACTGGGTTGGACATTGATCATGCGGCCGCCTTGCTGTCCGGCTGTGTCAGATTCAGGAAATTCTGCAATAACGCATGTCCATGCTCGGATGCGATGCTTTCGGGATGAAACTGAACGCCGTGCAGCGGCAGTGTTTTATGGCTGAGCCCCATGATGACGCCGTCATCCGTATTCGCCGTGACCTCCAGCGTATTCGGAACCGTCGCCGGATCAATGGTAAGGGAATGATAACGCGTCGCGATAAACCGGTTCGGAATGCCGTCAAAAAGACCGGTGCCGGAATGAATAATCTCGGAGGTTTTGCCATGCATCAGTTGGTTGGCACGAACGACCTTGCCGCCGAACACCTGGCCGATCGACTGATGGCCGAGGCAGACACCGAGAAGCGGCGTTCCCGTCACGCTCGCCCGTTTGACAGTCTCAAGGCAAATGCCCGCCCGGTCCGGATCACAGGGACCCGGAGAGAGGACAATCCCGTCCGGCTTTTCATCGAAGACCGCATCAACGGTCACGACATTGTTCCGGTACACCTTTACCTCTGCGCCCAACTCACCAAGAAAATGGACCAGATTATAAGTAAAACTATCGTAGTTATCGATTAACGTAATCATATCAATACTATATCATGCTTTCTTATTGTTTTGGCACAAATATTTGCTGCCACAATCAATGTTCCCGCCGGTTTGACTAGCAGTTTCTCCTTTTTCGCCATAAAATCAAGAGAACATTAGCCCTTTTCGGCTTCCTTATCGCCATTTTTATGCCTTGTATACCATATTGAAATAGAATTAACATAAGCAGGCAACAGTATCGTATCGTAAAGGGTCCATAGTGCATGACATCCCGGAATAAGGGAAAAGGCAAATCGGCAGCGCTGTCGTGGGTGGACCGTATACCGGAGGCTCCGGTGCGGATCGCCATTCTGTGTGTTGCTGTCCTGATCATCAGTGTCAGTGGCGGCATCCTCATTGGCAAGCTCTTTGGCCCGGAAGCACATCAATCCGAATTACAGGTGGTCAGCGCACTCGCCGCACCGGTAAAGGTTGAAAAGTCGGCTGCCAAGTCGGACGTTTTCGTACCGGAAAGCCCGTATGCCTACAATGATTACCCGGTTGTCTCAAGAACTGAAGAGGTGCCGCTGCAGGTCGTAGCGCTTCCGATTGAACCCGAGGCTGTGGAACCGATAAAGCCCGATCCTGCGATTGAGGTGCTGGCGGCGGAAAAGCTCTCATCAGAAGAGCCAGCCTGGAAACGCTATGCCGCCCTTGCGCCGCCGCTGCAGGATAAACCGCTGATTGCTATTGTAATTGACGATGTTGGTCTAAGTCATCGCCGGGTCGAGGAACTGAACGCTCTTCCTGCGTTGATGACGCTCGCCTTCCTGCCCTATGCGCCGTCACTTCAGGGAAAGGTCGAACTGACCCGCCGGGAAGGGAACGAGGTTATGCTGCATCTGCCGATGGAGCCGACCTCGTCTGACGCGGACCCGGGGCCGGACGCCCTGCTGACGGGTTTAGATAACGAGGAACTTCGCCGGCGAACCATCCGCAATCTGGACAGCTTCAGCGGTTATGTCGGTGTGAACAACCATATGGGCAGCCGCTTTACCGCCGACAGCGAGGCAATGGCCGTTGTTATGGACATTATGGCGGAGCGGGGACTGCTGTTCCTCGATTCCAAGACAACCTCGGCCTCGACCGGGTTCCGCCTTGCCGTGGAGCGCGGGATGCCGTCCGTCAAGCGGGATATCTTTATCGATCATGTCATCGAGGATGAGGCGATCCTGAAACAGCTGGCGAAAGTGGAAGTCATTGCGGAGCGCGCCGGCGTTGCCATCGCCATCGGGCATCCGCATCCGGAAACAATCCGAGTTCTGAAAAAATGGCTGCCGGAAGCGAAGAAGAAGGGCTTTCTTTTCGTACCGGTGAGCGCCGTTACAGCGCTCACCTTCAAGGGATAACCCACAAAGCGCTTAGCGATTGCGGCCGCTGCTCGATGCGTAACGCACGGCTTCCTGCGCGGCACGGACAAGGGCTTTCGCCTTATTGACAGTCTCCTGATATTCGGCTTCCGGATCGCTGTCGGCAACGACGCCGCCGCCCGCCTGAATATAGACTTTATTGTCTTTCACCAGCGCCGTACGGAGCGCGATACAGGTATCCATAGAGCCATTAGCGGAGATATAGCCGACCGCACCCGCATAGACGCCGCGGCGGCTCTTCTCAAGCTCGTCAATGATCTCCATCGCCCGCACCTTGGGGGCACCGGAAACAGTGCCGGCCGGGAAACCGGCCTTCAGCGCGTCGATGGCTGTCAGCCCGTCCGCGATCTCACCTTCCACGTTGGAGACGATATGCATGACATGAGAATAATTCTCGATCTCCATCTTCTCCGTTACTTTTACGCTGCCGATTTTGGCGACGCGCCCGACGTCATTGCGGCCAAGGTCGAGCAGCATGAGATGTTCAGCGAGTTCCTTCGGATCCGACAGCAGATCCTCGGCGAGGGCGGCGTCCTCGGCGGCGGTGGCCCCGCGCGGACGGGTGCCGGCAATCGGCCGGACCGTGACCATGCCATCACGCAGGCGGACAAGAATTTCCGGGCTGGAGCCGACGATCGAGAATTCCCCGAAATTGAGATAGAACATAAATGGGGAAGGATTCGTCCGCCGTAAGGCGCGGTAGAGCGCGAGCGAGGGCAGTTCGAACGGCAATTCAAAGCGCTGCGACGGTACGACCTGGAATATGTCACCGGCGCGGATATATTCCTTCGCCTTCTCGACCATATTGTAATATTCGGGCTTGGTCGTGTTCGAGGTCGGTTCGGGCAGGTCGAGACTACCGACGTCAAGGGACGCGGAGTGTGGCAGGCTGCGCTCGAAATCCTGGACGGCGTCCGAAAGCCGTTCGGCTGCATGGTTGTAGGCACTCTGGGCGGAACGATCATCCTCCGACCAGATCGGAGTGATAATGGTGACCAGATCAAGGATGGAATCAAAGATCGCCATCACCGTCGGGCGAATAAACATCCCTTCCGGAATCTTCAGATGATCAGGGTTGCCATCCGGAATTTTCTCCATCAGCCGGACAGTGTCATAGGACATATAACCGACCAGTCCGGCCGCCATTGGGGGCAGGTTGGACGGCAGGTCGATATGGCTCTCGTCGATCAGGGCTTGCAGGCTCTCCAGGACCGGCTCATCGCAGGCGACGAAGGCGTCTGGATCGAAGCGGGCCATCCGGTTGATGCGGGCTTCATTCCCGTCACAGCGCCAGATCAGGTCCGGTTTGAGGCCGATGATCGAGTAGCGCCCGCGAACGGCGCCGCCCTCGACGGATTCAAGCAGGAAGGAATTGGCCTGTCCTTCCGCGAGCTTCATCATCGCAGAGACGGGGGTTTCAAGATCGGCCACCAGCGTCGTCCAAAGTATCTGGGACTGTCCGCTGTCATGCTTCTCCTTGAAGTCAGCAAAGCTGGGTTGAATGGACATCTTTAAAAATATTCCTGGATCAGCTGTTCCTTGACGGAAATACCGATGTCTTTCTGAAGGTAATTTTCATATTCTGTTAGAATACCGGCCCGGATGCTGGCTGTGACCTGCTCTTTCATCTGGGTGAAGGCCTCCTCATCGCTCGTCGGGTCGGCCGGGATGATATCGGCAACGCCGTAGACAAGCGTCCCGTCGCCTGCCTTATTGACATTAACGCCATAGGCGCCGGGCTGCAAATCGAACAATCCGTCGCGGGCAACGGGGGATAACTCCTCGGCGCTGCCAACTCTCAGAACGGGCTGCGAGGTCTGGACGGTCAGGCCCAGCTCATTCGCCGCGGCCTCAAGCGTTTTGCCGCCATTCAATTCGACGAGGAGGGCTTCGGCCTTCTTCCTTGCTTCCTCATGCCGCCAGTTGCCCTGCCAGTCCTCGGTGACCTGTTCACGGACTTCATCAAGAGATTTGACGGCCGAGGCCTCAATTTCGGTAACGGCAACCGCATAATATCCGCCGCCATCGGCCTCACTCACTTCCGGCTCATCCTCCGGGCTCCGGGCAAAGGCTTCAGTCAGGAAGCCGGTGACGTCGGGGAGGTCGGCGGCATTACCGGATTTGTCATTGCCGCTGGCATCGATCCAGTCGGTCGTGACAAGTTTGAGATCAAGCGTTGTGGCCGCCTCGTTGAGTTTCGCACCACCGGCGAATTCATCCTCAAGCCGTGTGGCCTGATCATACAGCAGCTCCTGCGCCTGGCCGAGCTGGATGTTCTTTATCAACTGCTCCCGCACATCCGCGAAGTCGCGGGTTTCGCCAGGCTGGATTTCAGTTACTTTTGCCAGATGCCAGCCGAGAACCGTTTTTATTGGCTCGGTCACGCCATCCTTTTCAAGACTGAAAACGGCGTCCTGAAGCTCCGGCAGCAGATCGGCGGGCGCCATCAGGCCGAGATCAATATCCGAAGTTGTGAGTTGCAGGTCCGCCATGGCGACATCGGCGAAATCTTCCCCGTCCGCAATTTTCTGGCGGGCCGCCGTGGCAGCTTCCTCGGTCTCGAAAATCATCTGTTCAACATGACGCCGCTCCGGGGTATCCAGCTGATCCTTGCGGGCCTCGAACTCGGCGCGGAGTTCTTCTTCCGAAACCTCTGTCGCCGCTGCGATGGCTTCAGGAGTAAGAAGGACGTAGCTCAGCTTGCGATATTCGGGCGCGGAATAGTTCTCCGGCGCTGACTCGATCAGCTGCTCAAGTTCTTCATCGGTCGGGGCCGGCGCAAAGCCGATACTGCTGTCCTTGATATCGATATATTCCGCCGTCCGTTTTTCCGCGAGAAAGGCATAAAAAGTGTCTATAAGGACATCCGGGGCCTTGTTCACGCCCATCTCGAGCGTGCCGAAAAGCTGCTCGCCGGTGATATCGTTGCGGACAATCTCGATATATTCCCCTTCACTATAGCCATTGCGGGACAGGAACTGCTCGAACAAAAAGCGGTCGAACTGTCCGGCCTGGTTCCGGAAGGCGGGCTGGCTCTGGATCATCCTGCGCACGGCGTCATCATCGGCACTGAGGCGAAGGGTTCTGGTTTTTTCATCGACGAGGGCGCGGGAGGCGATCTGGTTGACCGTCATCTGCGCCAGACCGAACTGGCGCGCCTGCTCCTGCGTCAGCTGCGTATTGAAGCGCTGCGACAGCATGTTGAGATTGCGCTGGTAGTCGCGCTGGAACTCGCCAAGGGAGACTGAGGTATCACCGACCTCGATCACGTTGCTGCCAACGGAGCTGGTCAGCATGTCGCCGCCAATTCCCCAAACGCCGAAACTCGCGACAAGAAGAAGTAACAAACCTTTTGCGAGCCATCCGCTGGCTCCTTTTCGCATCGCGTGAAGCATATTTGTCGTCTACCAAAACCAGTTCGAATTAATAAGTTGCATTTCCCTGAGCCGGGCACCCGGCATAGCGCGCCAGATTATAGGGACGGGGCAGGGCGGGGCAACATGGAATTTCGCAAAGCGGTATCTTTCTTGGATAAAAAATGGCATATGATCCTGAAATTGCAATAATTGCCCCTATGTAAATCACGTTTTGAGGAAAATAGATGTCAAAGCAAAGACGCCCGTTGATTGCCGGGAACTGGAAAATGAATGGTCTGGCGGGATCCGCCGCGCCGGAATTGCAGGAACTTGTAAAGCGGGCGGGCGAGCATTCCGATCCGGCCTGCGATATCCTGATCTGCCCGCCGGCGACGCTGATTGATAAAATGGCAGGTCTTGCCAAGGGAAGCGCCGTCAAAATCGGCGGACAGGATTGTCATGCGAATGAGAGTGGCGCCCATACCGGCGATATCTCCGCTGAAATGCTGAAAGATACCGGAGCGGACTATTGCATTGTCGGTCACTCCGAACGCCGCGCGGATCACGGCGAGAGCAATGCGGTGGTAAAAGCCAAGGCCGAGGCGGCCTTGCGTGCCGGGCTAACTGCTATTGTCTGTGTAGGTGAAACCCTGGCCGAGCGGGAAGGAGATAAGACCCTTGATGTCATCAGCGACCAGGTGCGCAATTCCCTGCCTGAAGGCGCAACGGCCGGCAACACCGTCATCGCCTATGAGCCAGTCTGGGCAATCGGCACGGGCAAGACGCCGACGCCGGAGGATGTCGCCGTGGTCCATGCCCATATCCGCAAGGAACTCGGCTCCCTGATGGGCGATTCGGAGGCTGTCCGGGTGCTCTACGGGGGCTCGGTCAAGGGCAGCAATGCCGCGGAGCTGATGGCGGTTGAAAATGTCGACGGTGCACTGGTTGGCGGCGCCAGCTTAAAGGCGTCCGACTTCTGGCCGATTGTCGAGACGTCGATCTAGGTAATTTGCACTGAAACTTTACTGGCAATCTGCTGAGCTTTCGTGTAGAAGCCCAGCAATTGTTGATGAAACGGGCGGCGAGGGCCGTCGGAATATCGGGATTTTAGAAGTATGGAAACTGTCCTGCTGGTCATTCATATCATGATTGCGATCGTCTTGGTCGGGGTGGTCTTGTTGCAACGGTCCGAAGGCGGCGCGCTGGGTATCGGCGGCGGTGGCGGCGGAGGCGGCGCGATGAGCAGCCGCGGTGCGGCCAACCTGCTGACCCGGACAACGGCCGTGCTTGCGGCGAGTTTCATGCTGACGAGTATTCTGCTGGCAATCGTCAGCGGCACGCATTCCGAGCCGACTTCCATTCTCGATGTCCCCGCGACATCAACGGACGCGCCCGAGAGCACGGCGCCCGCCACACCGGCGGCCCCGGCCGAACCTTCGGCTCCGTTGTCGGAATAATCGGACATTTCACAAAAAATATCGGAGGCGGCGTAAAAGCCGCCTCTTTTACTTCACGGCGAATAAAGAATTGGTTATAACGTAACTCCATGGCTCGGTTCATTTTCATTACCGGTGGTGTGGTTTCCTCTCTTGGCAAAGGCCTTGCCGGGGCGGCGCTGGCTTCCCTTCTGCAGGCGCGCGGCTTCAAAGTACGGCTTCGGAAACTGGACCCCTATATCAACGTCGATCCCGGCACCATGAATCCCTACGAACATGGCGAATGCTATGTCACCGACGATGGGGCGGAAACAGACCTCGACCTCGGTCATTACGAGCGATTCACCGGTGTTCCCTCCCGCCAGAGCGACAATGTGACGACAGGACGGATTTACCAGACGGTGATCCGCAAAGAACGCCGCGGGGATTATCTCGGCGGGACGGTGCAGGTCATTCCCCACATTACCAACGCGATCAAGGAATTCGCGACGGACAATCTCGAAGATGAGGATTTCGTCCTTGTTGAAATCGGCGGCACCGTCGGCGATATCGAAGGTTTGCCATTTCTGGAGGCCATTCGCCAACTGGGGTATGAGCTGCGGAATGACGCGGTCTTTGTGCATCTGACACTGGTACCCTATATCGCCGCCGCGAAGGAGCTTAAGACCAAGCCGACGCAGCATTCGGTGAAGGAACTGCGTTCCATCGGTATCCAGCCGGATATCCTGCTGTGCCGGAGCGAACAGCCCATCCCGCCCGGACAGCGCCGGAAAATGGGGCTTTTCTGCAATGTGCCGGAAGAGGCCGTTATTCAGGCGCTGGATGTCCGCACCATTTATGAGGTGCCGCTCAGCTATCACAAGGAAGGCTTCGACGAGCAGGTTCTGAAGGCGTTCGGAATTGAGGATGCGCCGCAGCCGGATCTTTCGAAATGGGAGAATATCGTCGATCGCGTCCTGCATCCGGAAGGCGAGGTGACCATTGCCGTTGTTGGCAAATATATCGAGCTTCAGGACGCCTATAAGTCTCTGACAGAAGCCCTGATCCATGGCGGTATCGCGAACAAGGTCCGAGTCCGGATTACCTGGCTGGAATCGGAATTGTTCGAAGGCGACGGTGTTTCACCGGCCAGCGTTCTGGAAGATGCGCATGCCATTCTGGTGCCCGGCGGATTTGGCGAGCGCGGCGCGGAAGGAAAGATTCGGGCCGTGCAATATGCCCGCGAGCAGAACATTCCTTATTTCGGAATATGCTTTGGAATGCAGATGGCGGTCATTGAAGGATGTCGCAATCTCGCCGGCATGCCGAACGCCGGCACTTCCGAATTCGGTCTGTATGAACCCAATGTTGTTGGCCTGATGACGGAATGGACGCGCGGCAACAAGACGGAAATCCGCAGCGCCGATGATGATCTTGGCGGTACAATGCGGCTCGGTTCTTATCCGTGCGATCTTGTTGCGAATACGAAGGTGAGCGAGATTTACAAATCCTCCCATATCGAGGAACGGCACCGTCATCGTTTTGAAGTCAACATCGCCTATAAGGATGTTCTGGAAAAGGTCGGGTACAAATTTTCCGGCCTGTCGCCGGATGGGGAGCTTCCGGAGATCGTCGAGATTACGGATCACCCATGGTTTATTGGCGTTCAGTTCCACCCCGAGTTAAAATCGAAACCCTTCGCGCCGCATCCGCTTTTCGAGAGTTTTATCGAGGCGGCGGTCAAGAAATCACGACTGGTGTAGACATGACTGAAACCCAACACGTCCAGATTGGCGACTTTACCGTTGGCAATGATTTACCCTTCGCCCTGATCGCGGGGCCCTGCCAGATGGAAAGCATGATCCATGCGATGGATATGGCGGGGCGGCTGCATGAAATTACCCGGAAACTTGGCATCCCGCTGGTTTACAAAACTTCCTTCGATAAGGCGAACCGCACATCGCATACGGCGGAGCGAGGCCTTGGTCTGGAAGGAGCCATCCCGGTTTTTGAGCGCATTCGCAGCGAATTCGGCATTCCCGTGCTCACGGATGTGCATCTGCCGGAACATTGTGCGGCTCTCGGCAATGCGGTGGATGTCTTGCAGATACCGGCCTTTCTGTGCCGTCAGACGGATCTTCTGATTGCCGCCGCGAAAACCGGCAAGGTGATCAATGTCAAAAAGGGCCAGTTTCTTGCGCCATGGGACATGAAGAATGTTGCGAACAAGCTGATCAGTGCCGGGAACAATCGAGTCCTGCTGACCGAGCGCGGGGCGAGCTTCGGATACAACACCCTTGTCTCGGACATGCGCAGCCTGCCTATCATGGCGGAGCAGACCGGTCTTCCCGTTGTCTTTGACGCCACTCACTCGGTGCAGCAGCCCGGCGGGCAGGGCACGACATCGGGCGGACAGCGGGAATTCGTGCCTGTGCTGGCCCGCGCGGCGGTTTCCGTTGGGGTCGCGATGGTTTTCATGGAGACTCATCAGGATCCGGACAATGCGCCCTCCGACGGACCGAACATGGTGCCGGTCGATGAAATGGAAGCCCTGCTCGGCGTTTTGAAACAATTCGATACTCTTGCCAAAAATCTCTAAAAATACAGGAACCCAGTCGTATGAGTGCAATTCTTGATATTACCGGTCGTGAAATTCTGGATAGCCGCGGAAACCCCACGGTTGAAGTCGATGTCATTCTGGAGAGCGGGGCGTTCGGCCGCGCGGCAGTCCCCTCCGGCGCCTCTACAGGCGCGCATGAGGCTGTCGAGCTGCGGGACGGCGATAAATCCCGCTATGGCGGCAAGGGCGTGCTCAAGGCCGTTGAGTCCGTGAACGGAGAGATTTTCGATATTCTCTCGGGCCGCGATGCGGATGATCAGATCGCGCTCGACCGGGCAATGCTTGCCCTTGACGGGACCGAGAACAAGGGCCGCCTCGGGGCGAACGCAATCCTCGGGGTCAGCCTCGCGCTCGCCCGTGCGGCGGCGGAAGATTGCGGATTGCCGCTCTATCGCTACATCGGCGGCGCCTCCGCGCGGACCCTGCCGGTGCCGATGATGAACATCATCAATGGCGGTGAGCATGCGGACAACCCCATCGATATCCAGGAATTCATGATCATGCCGGTTTCCGCCGATACTTGCGCGGATGCGATCCGGATGGGATCGGAAGTCTTCCAGACCCTGAAGAAGGAACTCTCGAAGGCTGGCCATAACACCAATGTCGGCGATGAGGGCGGCTTCGCCCCGAATATTGCAAGCACGCGCGATGCCCTTAATTTCATTATGAAATCCATTGAAGGCGCGGGTTACAAGCCGGGTGAAGATATCTATCTTGCGCTGGATGCCGCCTCGACTGAGTTCTTCAAGGGCGGCAAATATCACCTCAAGGGGGAGGACAAAGTTCTCTCGCCGGATGAAATGGCGGACTATTACGCATCGCTGGTCGGTGATTACCCGATCATCTCGATCGAGGATGGCATGAGCGAAGACGACTGGGCGGGCTGGAAAACGCTGACCGATAAAATCGGCGGCAAGGTTCAGCTTGTCGGGGACGATCTTTTCGTGACCAACCCGAAGCGGCTCGCGGACGGAATTTCGCAGGGCGTGGCCAATTCCATCTTGGTGAAGGTCAACCAGATTGGCTCGCTCACCGAAACGCTGGAAGCGGTCGAAATGGCCCACAAGGCCCGCTATACGGCGGTGATGTCGCATCGCTCGGGCGAGACGGAGGATTCCACCATCGCCGATCTCGCCGTGGCCACCAACTGCGGGCAGATCAAGACAGGCAGCCTCAGCCGCTCCGACCGTCTAGCAAAATACAATCAGCTTATCCGGATCGAACAGGAACTTGGCGACGCCGCGGAATATGCGGGACGCAGCATCCTGAAGGGATAGGTGCCGGTTATGGCGCTCTCGATGCCCGATCTTGCGAAGACGACGCAGGATGTCTATGAGCGCAATGCCGCCCGTTTCGATGCGGAACGGGCGAAAATCCTGTTTGAAAAGAAATGGATCGACTGTTTTCTTGGATTTGTTCCTGAGGCAGGGCATATCCTTGATCTCGGCTGCGGATCCGGCGATCCCATTGCGGGCTATATCATCGGGCAGGGCTACAAACTGACCGGCGCGGATGCCTCCGCCGCCATGCTCAAGCTCGCGCGGGAAAAATTTCCGGATGGCGACTGGCGCCAGGCCGATATGCGCACCCTCGATCTTCCTGAGCGTTTTCACGGCATTCTTGGCTGGAACAGCTTCTTTCACCTCACGCGGGACGAGCAGAGATCCGTTCTTACCAAACTCGCGGCGCATCTTGCGCCATCGGGCGTCCTGATGCTGACGGTGGGGCCGGAAGAAGGCGAAGTGACCGGTCGGGTCGGAGACGATACCGTCTATCATGCCAGCCTTTCCCCCAAGGAATACAGCACTACCCTCGCCTCCGAGGGGATGTCTGTGATCGAATTCGCCGTCGAGGATCCCGATAGTGACTATCACACGATCCTGCTGGCGCAGAAGACATCCGGACCGGATCAGTCCATCTAAACAAGCAATTTTCTGCGCGCAGAGAGGCGCTCCCATCGCCAATATCAAATTAAAATATAACTATAAGTTGAAAATTACATAAAAAATTACATCTTATGGAAATATTTTATTCCAGGATATGGAGGTAGATCATGACGCATGAACTCTCTTCCGAGGGTGCCAGCTTTATCAAGCATTTCGAAGGGGAGCGGCTGACCGCCTATGACGACGGAACCGGGGTCATGACCATCGGTTACGGCCATACGGGCGATGTGAAGGCCGGAGAGACTATCACCCAGGCTCAGGCGGACAGCTATTTCTCAGACGATGTGAAATGGGCCGTGGATACGGTCAATAGTGCGGTGAAGGTAAAACTTCAGCAAAATCAGTTCGATGCGTTGGTTTCCTTCACCTTCAATGTCGGAGAAGGAGCCTTTAAATCGTCAACACTGCTTCAAAAGCTGAATGCGGGTGATTATGCCGCCGTCCCGGGAGAGCTTGATCGCTGGATCTATGCAGGGGACAAAAAGGGGGTGCTGGCGGAGTTTGTCCGCTGGGCCCATCTCGGCAGCGGCAAGGAAGTTTCGCCCGTCTTGAAGGAGCGGCGGGAGAAAGAGGGCACGTTATTTTTAAAAGGGACATATATGTGAGGATAATGCCCCGATTTTCCGTAATTTCAGTCTATTATGACGCTTTTCGTAACTAATTTGTCCACAGGGCAATTTAACGGTTGACCTCGACTCTGGTATTTGATTCACTCACTTCATGAACGTCAGCCATGAAATACGCAAGCGCGCAAAAGCCGGAGCCGGACCCATACTGGGAATACTGGCTGTTGCCTATTTCAGCTATCATTTGGTCGAGGGGGATCGGGGACTTTTCGCCTATCTCAAACTCCAGCATGAAATTGACCGGGCCGAGGCTGTTTATCAGCTCACAGAGAACGAGAAGCAGGCGCTTGAGAAGCGGGTTGCCTTGTTGCGGCCGGAGAATCTTGATGTGGATATGCTCGAAGAGCGCAGCCGTGATGTTTTAGGGCTCGCTCACCCGGACGAGATCGTCATTTACAAAAAATAACCGGGTGACGGCCTGTTTGTTTTTTTATGTCCCGCTTTATATCTTTAGTTGTCGTTTGTTGCGTCTTTTCAGTCTAAAATTTTGCATTTTATGCGCCTGAAAATATTAACTCATTTTCGGTTTATTTTGCATGTGCGAAATGATTTTTCGAATTATTAACTGATATATAGTTAATCTATAAATTCAGCTTGTCTAAAACGAACTGTTCATACACATTCTGAGGTATTCACAACGTGCATCGGACGGGGCAGGGATACCTCCGATGCCCTCATCGATGGGAGACACCATGGCACGTCAAGCCGCGAAAAAGCCTGCGCCTGCGACGAAGAAGTCGAGCACCGGCGCCCGCAAGGCCAAGCCGAAATTCTCAAAAGAGGAAATCGAGAAATTTTACTGGGACATGCTGCTGATCCGCCGGTTCGAAGAGAAGGCCGGGCAGATTTACGGTATGGGTCTGATCGGTGGTTTCTGTCATCTTTATATCGGGCAGGAGGCGGTTGTCGTCGGCATGAAATCGGCGATTACGGATGATGACGCGGTCATTACCTCCTATCGCGATCATGGCCATATGCTGGCCTGCGGTATGGATCCGAAAGGCGTTATGGCCGAACTGACCGGGCGTGAGGGCGGCTATTCCAAGGGGAAGGGCGGCTCCATGCATATGTTCAGCAAGGAGAAGAATTTTTACGGCGGCCATGGGATCGTCGGCGCCTGTGTTCCGCTCGGAACCGGTCTTGCATTCAGCCAGAAGTATCAAGACTCCAAAGATATCACTCTTTGCTATATGGGCGATGGCACGGTCAACCAAGGTCAGGTCTATGAAAGCTTCAATATGGCGGAGCTCTGGAACCTGCCGGTGGTCTATGTGATCGAGAATAACGAATATGCCATGGGGACATCGGTCAAGCGGTCTTCCGCCCAGACAGAGCTCTATAAGCGCGGCGAAAGCTTTAACGTTCCCGGCGAACAGGTTGATGGTATGGATGTTTTCGCGGTCGCCGAAGCGGGCAGGAAGGCCGTTGACTGGGTTCGCTCCGGCAAGGGCCCTTATATCCTTGAAATGAAAACCTATCGCTATCGTGGGCATTCCATGTCGGATCCGGCGAAGTACCGCTCGAAAGAAGAGGTCAACAAAAAGCGCGCTGAGCATGACCCGATTGATCATCTGCGTCAGACGATGCTGGATGAAAAGATCCACACCGAAGATGAGCTCAAGGAGATCGACCGCGAGATCAAGGCGATTATCGCCGATGCCGTCGAGTTTGCCCAGGATAGTCCGGAACCGAAGCCGGAAGAGCTTTACACGGATGTTTTGGCATAAGTGCCGATCAGGTTGGGAAGGACTAGATAAATGCCAACAGAAATTTTGATGCCGGCGCTCTCGCCGACGATGACCGAAGGCAAGCTCGCCCGCTGGATGGTCAAGGAAGGGGATACGGTCAGTTCCGGGGATGTGCTGGCCGAGATTGAAACGGACAAGGCGACCATGGAAGTGGAAGCGGTCGATGAAGGGAAGATCGGCAAGATCCTGATTGAGGGGGAGACGGAGAATGTCGCCGTGAATACCCCGATTGCCGTTCTCCTTGAAGAAGGGGAGGATGACAGCGATCTTGAGGATTTCTCTCCGAGTGCGGCTTCGGCGTCGTCTTCGGCCTCTGAAGAAGAGGAAAGCGAGAAGGATGAGCCTGAGGAACGCGCCGCCTCATCCGCGCCGCGCAGCACATCGAAAACACCGGATGCCTATGATGCCAGCGGGGAAATCCCGGAAGGCACGGAAATGACCAAGATGACGGTCCGCGAAGCCCTTCGCGATGCCATGGCCGAAGAAATGCGTGAGGATGAGCGTGTGTTCGTCATGGGTGAGGAAGTTGCCGAATATCAGGGCGCCTACAAGGTGACGCAGGGCCTGCTGGATGAATTCGGGGCGCGCCGGGTGATTGATACCCCGATTACCGAGCATGGCTTTGCCGGTGTCGGTGTTGGCGCGGCTTTTCATGGGTTGCGGCCCATCGTCGAGTTCATGACCTTTAACTTTGCCATGCAAGCCATTGATCAGATTGTAAATTCCGCCGCCAAGACCCGCTATATGTCGGGGGGGCAGATGGGCAGCCCGATCGTGTTCCGGGGCCCTAACGGTGCGGCCTCTCGCGTGGCGGCGCAGCATTCGCAGTGCTATGCGTCCTGGTACTCCCATGTGCCGGGGCTGATTGTGATTGCCCCGCATACAGCGGCGGATGCCAAGGGGCTGCTGAAAGCGGCGATCCGCAATCCGAACCCGGTGATTTTCCTTGAGAACGAAATCCTCTATGGACAGAGTTTCGATGTGCCGGTGATGGATGACTTTGTGGTGCCCATCGGCAAGGCGAAGATCGAACGTTCCGGCGACGATGTAACCATTGTGTCCTTCGGTATGGGAATGCGCTATTCGCTTGAGGCGGCGGAGAAGCTAGCGGAGGAGGATATCTCGGCCGAGGTGATCGATCTTCGCACCATCCGCCCGATGGATATGGAGACGGTGCTGGCCTCAGTTCGTAAGACGAACCGTTGTATCACTGTCGAGGAAGGCTGGCCACAGAGCGGCGTCGGTGCCGAAATCACGGCGCAGATCATGCATCACGCCTTTGACTATCTCGATGCGCCGGTTCTTCGCGTATCGGGCAAGGATGTGCCGATGCCCTATGCCGCTAATCTTGAAAAACTGGCGCTCCCGCATACCGATGAGGTTGTGGCGGCAGCCAAATCTGTCTGCTATCGCGATTAAAGGGGGCGAAAATGCCAATTACTATCACCATGCCAGCCCTCTCACCGACGATGACCGAGGGGACGCTGGCCAACTGGCAAATGAAAGTGGGTGATACCGTCGCCTCCGGGGACGTGCTGGCCGAGATTGAAACCGATAAGGCGACCATGGAAGTCGAGGCGGTGGATGAAGGAAAGCTGGCCAAGATCCTGGTTGAGGGCGGCACCGAAAATGTTGCCGTGAATACGCCGATCGCAATCCTGCTGGAAGAGGGGGAGGATGAATCCGACCTTGAGGGCTTCGATGCGGGATCAGCGCCGGCGCTGGAGAAGGAGAAGTCGGAGGAACCTGAAAAGGAAGAGGCGCCAAAGAAGAAGGCTGCCGAAGCTAAATCCGAACCGGCGACGGATGACGCCGCGCCGGAAGTGAAGGGCAGCAGCGGTCCGGCGCCAGTCTCAAAGAAAGGAGATCGCATCTTCTCAAGCCCGCTTGCCAGGCGGATCGCCGCGGATGAAGGGCTTGACCTGAAAGCGATAAAGGGAACCGGACCCCATGGCCGGATCATCAAGGCGGACGTGGAAAAAGCGATTGCTTCCGGGTCGGCCAAGGCAGAGAAGGAAGCCCCCAAGGCTGCGTCTGCACCTGCCGCCCAGCCGCAGGCGGTCACGCCTCCACCGGAGGGGAATTACGAGGAAATTCCGCTCACCAGCATGCGCAAGACGATTGCCCGGCGGCTCAGCGAGGCCAAACAGACGATCCCGCATTTCTATCTGACCATTGAATGCGAGCTCGATAACCTGCTGGCCATGCGCAAGGAGCTGAACGGCCGGTCTGACGAGTATAAGATTTCGGTCAATGACTTCGTGATCCGGGCTTCTGCACTGGCGCTCAAGAAACTGCCCGCGGCCAATGCCATCTGGGGAGGCGATAAGATTCTGCAGTCGAAAGACTTTGATATCTCCGTTGCGGTGGCGATTGAGGGCGGATTGATCACGCCGGTTGTCCGCCATGCCGATCAGAAAGGACTTGCCGTGATTTCCGACGAGATGAAGGAACTCGCGGGTCGCGCTAAGGAGGGCAAGCTTATGCCGGAGGAATATCAGGGCGGCTGTTTCTCGATTTCCAATCTCGGGATGTACGGGATCAAGGAATTCTCCGCTGTGATCAATCCGCCGCAATCGGCCATTCTCGCGATCGGAACCGGGGAATTGCGTCCGGTTGTCCGGGACGGTGCGCTTGCCATGGCGACGATGATGAGCGTAACCCTGTCCTGCGACCATCGTGTTATCGATGGGGCCATGGGGGCGGAGTTGCTTAAATACTTCAAGGGCTATATTGAAGAGCCCTTGACCATGATGCTGTGAGGAGCCGGATATGAGTGAGACAAAATTTGACCTGGTGGTTGTCGGGTCCGGCCCCGGCGGATATGTGGCGGCAATCCGCTCGGCGCAGCTCGGCCTGAAAACCGCGGTTGTCGAGCGGGAGCATCTCGGCGGTATCTGCCTGAACTGGGGCTGTATCCCGACAAAGGCGCTTCTGCGGACGGCGGATGTCTACACCTTGATCAATCATGCGGAAACATTCGGCATCAAGGTCGAAGGAGCGTCCGTCGATCTCAAGAAAACCGTGGACCGGTCCCGTCAGGTGGCCGGTCAGCTTTCCGGTGGGGTC
>PAKP01000065.1 GCA_002706985.1 Sneathiella sp.
CTATATGACCTCTAACGATGCCTACGATCTGACTTCTCAAGTGCTCTCAGCGTATAAAAATCACCATAAGCATTTCCCAGCGCGGGTCATTATCCTGAAGACCTCTCGTTTCAGGGGTGATGAGGCAGAAGGTATTTTGAAGGCGCTTGATGAAGCTGGTACAGAGTTCCGGGACTTGGTCTGGGTTCAGGAATCTTATTCGGTGAAGATACTTCGCGACGGCAACTACCCGGTTCTTCGCGGCACTTTTGTCAACCTTGCCGGTAAGGGTCTACTATACACAAATGGCAGCATTCCCTACTATGGCACGTATCCAGGCCTTTACGATCCCCGGCCATTACTGCTTTGCCCCCATGAAAGCTGCGATAGCACGATTTCACAGATAGCCGAGGAGATTTTTTCGCTGACTAAGATTAACTGGAATTCGACTCAGATGAATCAACGCCTTCCTATTCCGATCAGGGCCGCACGCAAGGTCGGAGAAGTCTTAAAATATATGGATGAAGGCCAAGCTGTCAGCGCCGATTACCGCAGATACATCTGAACCTATTTTATCGAACCATCACGCATTGTCCTGTTATCAGACATGTCCGGCATTTCAGGAGCCGTCCATAGATGACAACGCCTTTCCATAGTCACGGTGGCGACGTTATCATACGAAACTGTGCGGAAGGCGGCCTGAGAGTTGAGGCATATTTGCTGCTCTGATCGGCTTTCTTCTTTGTTTGATCGACGCATTTGTAACAATTTGTAACCGCCCCTTAGCCTGTCATCAATTGTGACCGAAATATGCGGTCTTCGCCTCGACATGTCATTCCGGCTAGATAAGTATAGTTGCGTCAAACTATAAATTTTAATGCACGGATAGCTGACAAAATGAGTTCACTTTTCAATTTTTTTGATGATGCGATTTTCTTGTGGCGCGCATAATCATGAGCCATAAATCAAAGCACAAGCATTCTGAAGATGAACAGATATCCCCTTCGAATAAACCGCAGGAAATGCTTTGGATCGCTCCAGAACGCAATATAGATCCTGTCTGCGGAACACAAGTGATCACAAATAAAGCGAAATCGGCTGTTCACAATGGTTCAGCTTATTATCCGTGTTCGCGAGAGTGTCGGGAAATTTTTGAGGTAGGCTCAGAAACGTATCTCGGTATCGAGAACTTACAAATTCTATCCTATGGATCGGGGCCGACATATGCTTGGCTTAGTCGCAGAAAATATTTCTGAAATGCGTCACGAATTCCGCATAAGAAGCCAATACAGTTTCCGACTGCCGGTTGTGGCGCTCGGGAGGAGCCTCGGGTTGTTCTTTGTCATCACGTTTATTGGGTGGGCGACGCCAGCTTCAATCCAATGCGTGTCCGATTCGGACAGCGATGTGCTGGATCCGAGCCAGGTAAGCCAAAGGCAAAAAATTGGCTGGATTACTAATGGATCAAACCATGAATGAATCTTTTAACCACGCTGGAACCTGGGGCATCGCACTGATCGTTGTCGTCTTGGTGTCTTGGTTTTTCTATCGCAATTTCGCGCCGAAGAACTGGCGGGAATGGGTCGGCGCCGGGGCGGTTCAGGCCTTTATCATCGCGCTTTATGCAGAAATGTATGGCTTTCCGCTCACCATCTATCTGTTGGTGCGTTTTTTCGGTCTGGATAGCGAATATGTCAGCGCCAGCCTATGGTCGACCCTGGTAGGGTTCGGCGAAACCGGCATGTTAATTTCAATGCTGCTAGGCTATGCGCTCGCCTTTATCGGGATTGGTCTCTTTATTCAGGGGTGGCGTCAGGTCCACAAGGCACGAGGCGAAAACCGTCTGGTGACAGACGGTTTGTATGCGTATGTGCGGCATCCGCAGTACACAGGGCTGTTTATTGCCCTGTTCGGAGAAGGCGTGGTGCATTGGCCAACGCTTTTCTCGGTCGGCCTTTTTCCGGTGATCGTGCTTGTCTACACATGGCTGGCTCTGCGAGAGGAACAGCAGGTACTCAAGCAGTTCGGCGAAGCTTACCGCGCCTATCAGCGGCAGGTGCCAATGTTCATCCCTCGTTGGGGCCGCTGGCGTCAACTGGCGGCCGCTTCACGAGACAGCAAAGATGACGAGGCAACGTGAAGCATTATCTTATGCAGCACGATCATTGCTTGGACGGGTAGACAACATATCCGCTGGTTATGCGTGCGCCATCCAGACATGACAATGCCGTTTCATAGGCAGATATCCAGGCCTCGTTCGGCCATTAGATCCTCAACATCTCGATATCTCAGCGTAAATTGGGCGTAAAGCTAAACAGCGTGCTGAATTATTTGAGGAGAAAAACGATGGCGGAGATAGGAGATAATATTCATCGACTGAGATTAGATCTGCATTAATTTCATTGCTACAAAGTTAATGTGACAACGCCTACAGCGCGCATGGCGGAAAAACACCCTATGAATCCCTCAGGGAAAAACTACATTATGAACAGGAAGGGTTCGATGAGTCGGCGCCTATTACAGTTAGTATGCTCAGCGGATATCCCATGGAGTATGACGGACATGCTTAATTTCTAACGCTAGAAGAGAAAACGAAATACGGATATTTAAATTTTTGTATAAAGGATTGCTTCGGCGTAGTGCTATGAAAGCGCTACAAGGACGATTATTGCAGCCTGAAAGCCCTGAACTGGGAAGATGGTTACATGATGATGTAGAACAAATGCTTGAAGCGACATGGAGCCGAGTCGCAGTTTTATTGCATACAGCTAATCTCGAACGAATTCCAACGTTGGGAAATCGTCATAATGTATTTCTTGCCGTAGTTACTACAGCTGCTTTTCAGGCTTTAGTTGAGAATAATCAGACGAAACAGCATGCAAGTGATCTTGTCGCAGATGTGGGTTGGAAAGTATATGAATTGGGTATCAAATTTGTCTCTCTTCCATTTCGGCTAACGACGCGCAATCCTAGAAAACGGATGGAAAGAACTATCAGGACACTGCTTAAGTTTCCATTTAATGCACCCGGCCGCCCCGGATATGAAGTCAAAGTTGAGAGTCAGGATTCCCAAATTTTAACTTACTGGTCCTCGTGTCCACCTCAGACTTTCGTTCGGAATTTAATCGAACGAGATGGTGATAAGGGAGAGCTGGAAGCTTTTTACAGATCCTGGTGCCTGTATGATTGGCCCGGTGCTGACATCATTGCAGGCGATGACGAGCGCGGACATTACCATAGGACTTCGACTTTATCAAAAGGCGACCCTGTTTGTAACATGTGCTGGAAGTACAAAATTATTACACAAGCACAGGACCATACTAATTAGTGTCCGTCTTCAGAACATTTGTCAGTAAGAGTTGCTTAAACGAAGTGAGGGCTTTGTCAGAGGAAAGTCGGCAAGCAATGAAAAGTGCTAGGGCGCCATTTTTTATGCGGCAAGCTGACGCTATTTTGCAAGTGCAGCTTCACGTTTGAGTGCGAAGTTTATGTGGTTAATGAGATGCCGCTCGTGATTGAAATGATTGTGAATTGAAGAATAAATTGAGACAAACTTCTGTAAAGACTTTGCGCTTCGAAATTTGATCATCGCTCGCTCTCTTCGGCGTCCATAGATGACAATGCCAATGAAACAATCCAAAAGGTGTCACTACAACGAACAGTGGACGGCTGTGAAGTGGCGCGCGCCGCGCCTAATATTGGCAAACGATTATACGAATGCCATTACGGGCGGAACAATGTATGTTGACGCAGGCTTTCATATCGAAGGAATGGTGGTTCACCGATCGCTGACCTGAGACTCACAGATTACGGGGTGAGCGATGATCTAGGAGGTAAAGTTCAATGCAAGTAAAAGATATAATGACGACGACAGTCGCGACTGTGCAACCTGACACGGGCATACAAGAGATCGCAAAGCTATTGTTGGAGCGTAGAATAAGTGCCGCCCCTGTCGTTGATGCAAATGGCCAAATCCTCGGCATCGTAAGTGAAGGCGATCTTATGCGACGTTCTGAGACGGGAACCGATCGTCATCCGTCCTGGTGGCTGAGCCTTGTCGCCAGCCCGGAAGAAAGGGCGATAAACTACATCAAATCTCATGGTGGTCATGCAAGAGATATCATGACGAGCGATCTTATCTCCGTCAATGAAGATGCTTCGCTGGAAGAGGTGGCCAAAACGCTTGAAAAACACCGCATCAAGCGTCTGCCTGTGCTTCGCAATGGTAAGTTAATTGGTATCGTTAGCCGCGCCGATTTGTTGCGAGGTCTTATTGCCTTCCGAGCAGGGAGTAGTAGTTCAACGGATGATGAAGCGATCAGAGCGGCGGTCGAAGCCGAGCTATCAGAAGCTGATATCCGCCGAGAGTTCGTGAGTGTCGTAGTCTCCGGCGGAATCGTCCATCTGTGGGGTGCTGTTGAGTCTGATGCGGAAAAAAGGGCGGCCAGCATTGCGGCCGAACGTGTGTCAGGTGTGACGGATGTACAAGACGAAATCGGTATACTGCCGCCAAGTGTAAGATCCACTCTTTGGGCGGAATGAACAGCTGCTGTTCCTACTGATTGGTCAAAATAATTGTTGCATAAAATTGACGGTATCCGTTTATTGAGACCGCAATCATCTCGACGACGAACATACTCGCATTAATGCCAATGACGACCCACAAAGCTCGACGGAACCCTTTTGTCGCTCCGTCAAACTTGGGTTCATGTTGGCAACAACCAGCAGACATAGTCTTCTCCAATATTGTTGGTTACATCTCAATGCTACATATATACAGTCTACAGTAACTATAGGTTCAAGGAGAAAATTAACATGTCCAATGAGCTCACCATCGGTCGCGTAGCCAAAGGTACTGGTTGCAACGTGCAAACGATCCGGTATTACGAGCAAATCGGCCTCTTGCCATTGCCACGGCGCTCAGAAGGAAATCAACGACTTTACGACGACTCGGCTGTACAGAAGCTCAGTTTCATCCGCCATGCACGGGAACTTGGCTTCCCTCTGCAAGCCATCCGAGACCTGATAAGTCTGGCGGACAGGCCGGATAAGTCGTGCGAGGCAGCAGATGCGATTGCTAGAGAACAGTTGGAGGACATTGGCAAGCGACTCCAACGTCTTCAGGCGCTTCGGAGCGAGCTTGAGCGTATGGTTGAGCAATGCAAGGGAGGGCGGATCGCTGATTGTCGGGTAATTGAGACACTTGGCGATCATAGTCTCTGCGAGACGGACGATCATGTTTTACCGAAGGTCCGTCCTTGATGATGACCATCAGCGCGACGACCACCACCTATGGGCTGTATTTCGCGGCGGCGCTAGCCGAGATCGCAGGATGTTTCGCGTTCTGGGTCTGGCTGAAGCTGGACAAATCAGCTTGGTGGAGCGTACCAGGCGTTGCCAGCCTGATAGTTTTCGCTTGGCTTCTGACTCGGATCGACAGCGATTTCGCTGGGCGCACCTACGCGGCCTACGGTGGCATCTACATAACTAGCTCGCTTTTTTGGCTCTGGGCGGTGGAAGGTCAGAGACCTGACCGCTGGGACAGCATAGGCGCTCTTATCTGCATTGTTGGCGTCGGATTGATCATTTTCGGGCCACGCGGGAACTGATCGAATATTTGAGGTCAAGTCGGAGAGCCTGTGGTGTATACAACAGGCCTTCGACTAAAGACCATGGGGACCGACTTAGGTCGGTTTATTAACTCCCCGACTACCAAAGTTCTGGAATACCCGACAAGCGTTGCTTCTTTCGGTCTACAAACATTGGTTTAAAGTTTCCAGATTGTTTGTTGAAATGACTACTATCAGAGTATACATAGGGTTCAGGCGTTTTTATTTTCTGAGAGAAACAGTTGGCAGAAATTCGGAAAAAACTGAACTGGCGCAGAATAAGCGTGAGCATTTTTATGGCTCTTGCTATTGCGATTAATGTTTTTGCGATCATACCCTCTGCTGAAAGTCACGAAGCTAAAGAGAGCGTATCTCATATTATGGTTTCGGCGGCGGATGATTTGTCTAAAAGTCACGAAACCGACCGGCATAATCATATCGAAAAATGTGGCATGATCTCTTGTGCATTTAGCTTGCCCGCAAATTTTCAAGTAATATCGACAGCGTTTGGTACGAAAACGCCGTTTGATGTCATTGCTGTGCAAGTAGCATCTATTGCTTTTGCACCACCAAAGCACCCCCCAAAGATTTAGTTCCTCTTTTAGGCCATTTCTCAAGACAGCCATGATTGCTGTCAATGCGGTTATGCGCCTTTCCCAAACTTCGACTATTGAAATTTGAATCTGTCTCCCTGCCTGACCGAGGTGAGGTCTGCGCTAGATGGAGGCTGGAATAGGAATTGATAACATGAAAATTAAGCGTACTTTTTTGTCCGGTGTTGCCGGTGTTACCCTTGCGGCGGTATTAGCCGTCACTTCTGCAGTTGCTTTCGCTGCGGGCAGCCATGATGGCGGCCACGGCGGAAAATCGGGCATTGGTGTCCCTGGTAACGCTGCAGACGTCACCAGAACCATTGAGATTAAGATGGGGGATAATTTTTACGAACCGGAAGAGATTTCCATCAAGAAAGGTGAAACGGTTCAATTCAAGATCATCAATGCCGGGGAATTCGTCCATGAATTCAATATCGGAACAGCCGCCATGCATGCCGCACATCAGGAAGAAATGATGATGATGATGGAGCACGGGGTACTGGAGGCCGACAAGATCAATCGGGATATGATGAAAATGGATATGGGAAATGGCAAGACCATGGAACATAGCGATCCGAATAGTGTGTTGCTGGAACCGAACGAAACGGCGGAAGTTATCTGGAAATTTGCAGATGATGCCGAGCTGGAATTTGCCTGCAACGTTCCCGGCCATTATGCCTCCGGCATGATGGGTGAAGTTCACTTTGAGTAAATGTTTTGCGCAGCCCAAAGAGGCTGCGCATTCCAGCTTTTCAAAAAATGAAAGGAACAGCAGGATGAGAATTTCATTCATGCAAAAGGCTTGCCTTGGTCTTGCAATGGCCGCAGGAGTTGCACTCCTACCAAGCTTGAGTGTCGCGAAAACCTATAACCTGACCGTCGACAAAGTTATGATTGATACAGGAGACTTCCAAAAGGAAGGGATCGGTTATAACGGAAAATCACCCGGACCGGTTCTCCGGTTTCAGGAAGGAGAAGACGTCACGATCAATGTGACGAATAATCTCGATGAATCCACATCTATCCATTGGCACGGTCTTATCCTCCCCTTCCAGATGGACGGGGTGCCTAAAATCAGCTTCCCTGGAATCGAACCGGGAGAGACCTTCACCTATAAGTTTCCAATCGTGCAATCCGGAACATACTGGTTTCATAGCCATTCCGGTTTTCAGGAGCCTGATGGCGCTTACGGATCAATTGTTATCGAGCCAGAGAAGCGAGATCCGTTTCGTTTCGATAAGGATTATGTTGTTCAGTTTACGGACACCCATCCCCATTCCGGCAAGCGAATTTTTCGGAACTTGAAAATGTCGGCGGATTATTACAATCGCCAGCAACAAACTCTCGGGGATTTCTTTTCAGATGTCAGCAAGAACGGTTTTAAAGCAACCGTCGATGACAGGATGGCGTGGGGCGACATGCGGATGATGCCGACAGACATTGAGGATGTGCAGGGCTTCACACCGCTTATCAATGGCAAAGGGCCTGAACAGAACTGGACCGGATTGTTCGAGCCGAAAGAACGCATTCGCCTGCGGTTCATCAATTCCTCCGCTATGACTTATTTTGATGTCCGCATCCCGGGGTTGCAGATGACGGTGGTTGCTGCGGATGGAAACAATGTGCAGCCTGTTACGGTCGATGAGCTTCGTTTGGGTGTTGCCGAAACCTATGATGTTATCGTCCGGCCCATGGACGATAAGGCCTATACAATTTTCGGGGCAAGCATGGGAAGAACAGCCTATGCACGGGCCACTCTCGCGCCGCGCCAAGGCATGGTTGCGGAAATTCCGGAAATGACAAAGGCACCGCTTCTTACCATGGCAGATATGGGGATGGACCACGGCAATATGGAAGGAATGGATCATTCAAACATGAGTGGAATGGATCATTCGTCAATGAAAGATATGGACCATTCCAAAATGAAGAGTATGGACCACTCCAACATGAAAGGAATGGATCATTCGAGCATGAAAGGCATGGACCACTCAAATATGATGGGTAAGGAACAGGAGAAGGATAGCTTCTATGCAACCGGCAGCGGGCTTGTCCCGACGGCGGCAAATGGCGGCAAGTTCCTTTCTTATGCGGATTTGAAAGCACAGAAACCTCTTTATGAAGATCGGGACGCCACGCGGGAGATCGAGCTGCGTCTGACCGGAAACATGGAGCGCTATATCTGGTCCATCAATGGCGTGAAGTATGAAGACGCTGATCCGGTTATTCTTCAGTATGGCGAGCGGGTCCGATTCAAGTTTGTCAATGAAACCATGATGACCCACCCAATGCACCTGCATGGTATGTGGAGCATTCTGGATGTCGGTGCTGGGAAGTGGGACCCGATCAAACACACCATTAGCGTTGCTCCCGGAACAACCGTTTATTCCGAAACAGAGGTTGATGCGCCGGGTCAATGGGCGTTCCATTGTCATTTGTCTTTCCATATGGATGCCGGAATGTTCCGGAAGATTGTCGTTGAAGGCGGTCCGAAATCCGCGAGTATCGACTTAATTGGAAATGGAGGGCTGCAATGACAGGATTAAAGAAATCACTTCTGACGGCAGTAATCTCCTTGTCCATCTTGGCACCTGTTACCGGTTATGCCGCGGAAACGTCGAACATCTATTATGGCGTTCAAATGGAGGAGTTTGAGTATCGGTATGGAGAAGGCGGCGAAGAGCTTTTTGCTTTTGACGGTGATGCGTTTATCGGGACGGATGAATTGAAACTCCGGTGGGAAGGAAGCGGTGAACTGGATTTGAATGTTAATCGCTTCGAATCCCTCTCTAACCAGATCGCCCTGCAAACTCCGATATCGGATTTTTGGGACATCAAAGGGGGCATTAGGTACTCGAGCCCGCAAGGACCGGATCGGTGGTATGCCGCCGTTGGCTTGAGTGGCCTTGCCCCGCAGTGGATGGAAGTGGATACGCATCTGTTCCTGAGTGAAAAGGGGAAACTCTCGGCTGACCTCGATATCGAGTACGAGATTCTTCTCACAAATTATCTGACCCTGACTCCTTCAGCGAATATCGAGGCGGCTTTTTCCAGTGATCGGGAAATTGGCGTGGGCTCCGGTATTAATAGCGTGGAGGCTGGCCTGCGGCTCAGCTACGACGTCTGGGATCGCATCCTCTCTCCTTATGTCGGTGTTGTCTACGAGCGCAAATTTGGACAGACCGCAAACTTTGTCGAAGCTGAAGGTGAAAGTGCGGATATTTGGTATGCCGTTATCGGTGCCAAGCTGATGTTCTAAGAACTCGTGCGTTTACGGATAGCATCTGGAAGGGCCTCGCCTGTTCCTTCCAGGTTTCTCCTCGCGTTAAACAATAGGAAAAAGCATGTTCAGAATTGTGTTCATTCTGGTTTATCTCGTCACGGCATTGGGATCTGCGTCGATGGTTTTGTCGGATGATTTGGTCGCCGACTTTCAATCTGCTCAGATTTCCGAGGCGCATCTGCTTCTTGATGAAGATGCCAATTCCGGTGTCTTGAGCTTTCGTATTACCAATAACAGTTCCGGTAATCTGACGATACTCGGTGTAACTGACACCGATCATATGCAATCGAAAATCATCGTGAGACTGGATGACACGCATTATGCTGAGTTGGGATCAATCACCTTAATCGAAGAAGAAAGCCTCGATCTGACGACGTCTCATATCTTTATACAGCTTTCAAATATTACGGAACCCATCAAAACGGATCAAAAGATAGACTTGAAACTGGTTTTTACGAATGGAGAATTGCCGTTTTCAGCACATGTAGCGCCGTCAAAATAATAATTATCTGGCGCGGCCAGAAAATGTTGGCCCGGGCGAATGCTCCTATTGAAACAGGACGTTTTTATAAAAATGAATTATCGACCAAAAACTTGCGAAGGAAGCCATGACAGATCATTCAGAGCACAGCCGATCAACGCAGTATAAGAAAAACAGCCTGACACTCATTGGCGCGATCTCAATGGGCACTGGTGTGATGATTGGCGCCGGCATTCTTGCGCTCACAGGGCAGATCGCCGAACTGGCGGGCTCACTATTCCCGCTTGCCTTTCTTGCAGCGGCGGTTGTAACGGCTTTCAGCGCCTACTCATATATTAAAATGTCCAATGCCTATCCGTCCGCCGGTGGCATCGGCATGTTCCTGCAAAAAGCCTATGGTCACGGAACTGTGACGGCGGGCGGAGCCTTGCTCATGTATTTTTCGATGGTCATCAACGAAAGTCTGGTCGCACGGACATTCGGCACCTACACCATGCAATTATTCGATGCCGAACCCGCCGGTTGGGCTGTGACGGCGTTGGGCGTTGGCGTTCTCGTTTTCGCCTTTTTGCTGAATATTTCGGGCAATCGCCTGATTGGCGGATTTTCGTTATTTATGGCTTTTATAAAGATCGGCGGCATTGTCGTGTTCGCGGCCGGTGGTTTGTGGATTGCGGGTATTTCTCTTGAGAGCGTTCTTCCCAAACCGGCTCCGGATGCATCAATAACGGGGTTTCTCGCGGCAATGGCGCTGGCAATTCTCGCGTTCAAGGGATTTACGACCATTACCAATAGCGGATCGGAAATTGTCGACCCTCATAAGAATGTCGGGCGGGCGATTATTATTTCGATCTTGATCTGTATTGTCATCTACGTGCTGGTTGCATTAGCTGTCGCGGGAAACCTTACCTTAGCAGAAATAATCGCCGCAAAAGACTTTGCACTGGCAAAGGCCGCGCGCCCGGCATTCGGCAGCTACGGCCTATGGTTTACAGTTGGGCTGGCGATAGTTGCGACGATATCCGGGCTGATTGCCAGCGTATTTGCTGTGTCCCGTATGTTGGCCATGCTTACCGACATGAAGCTAGTTCCGCACAGCCATTTCGGCATGCCGGGCGATATCCAGAAGCATACGCTGGTCTATACGGTTGTCATCGCCATTTTCCTGACCATATTTTTTGACCTGAGCCGTATCGCCTCTTTGGGCGCAATTTTTTATATCATCATGGATATCGCGGTCCACTGGGGTGTGTTCCGCTATCTACGCGAGGAAATTGGCGCCAATGGATTTGTCGTAATGGCCGCAATTGTATTCGATGTCGTCGTGCTTGGTGCATTCCTGATCGTGAAAGCTTCCTCTGACATGATGGTTATCTATGCTGCACTGATCGGGGTCACTGTAATCTTCACTGGTGAGAGATTTTTCCTTAAGTGGTACGAAGACGAGGAGAATTAGGAGTGTTCTGCAGCCAAAACACCTATTAAATCTTTACCGCATCACGTGGAATTGATCAGCATGCTGCCCTAAAGTTGATTGCGATCAATGCTTTTTTTTCCGTTTTGCGTACCATTTTCACTTCTTTAGATCAGATGAGGAATTGAATATCGCTATAAAGACAATACTCAAATTATTTGAAATTTCTTTGACTTTATGCGCCGTCAATCTTTCTGATGGTGCTTCGCGTACATGAATTATGCGTGCACTGCCCTGAAGATTCCTATGTCTGTAAATATGCGCCGTAGCGGACAATTAACCCATATAAACTCAGGAATTGTTATGAAATATATTAAAGAAACATCGAAACCAGTTGAGCAAGCGGTCGCGGATCTACAGGCGGCCGTGCTACGTCACAAATTTGGTGTGTTGCATATTCATAACCTTCAGGAAACGCTCGAGAAAAAAGGCGTGGATTTTCTCAATGCCTGCCAGATTCTTGAAATCTGCAATCCACAAACTGCCAAGGACGTCCTCGTCATGGATATGGACCTAAACATGGCGCTTCCCTGCCGTGTTTCTGTTTATTCCGAGAACAATATGACCAAAATAGGCATGATCCGGCCCACTGCTATGCTGGGGCTATTGTCGGATGCACCCAAGATGGCAAAGATCGCCAAGGAAGTCGAAAATGCCATTATCGCCATGATTGAGGAAGCTGTGTGAAAAAAACTCTGGCATGGAATGTTCCAATCGTTCAATGAGTTCAATGCTGTTTCTCCAGATAAAATAAAGGACCAAGCATCACTATGAAAAAAATACTCAAGATATCTGTAATTTCACTTGCTCTAAGCGCCTTCGCCTTTTCTCCCGCTTCTGCGCATTCAAATATGCAAAACGGACAGATGATGGGCATGATGGGCGGAGGATGCTCGATGATGAATATGATGGACCAGGACAATATGGTGCAGGACTCAATACAGAGCGGCGGAATGCAAGGAGGCATGAAGCCGAGTGGCATGGTGCAAGGCAGTGCCATGGGACCCGCGCGAATGAATTCGATGACGGAAGGCCGCCTTGCTTTTTTGAAATCGGAACTTCAGATCAAGGAAGCTCAGGAAGGCGTCTGGAAAGAATATTCCGATGCCGTAAGGAACGGTATGGCCGGTATGCAGGACATGCGGACGCAGATGACGAGGACAATGCAGGACGGTAATGCAATCGCCCGGATGGATGCCCGAATTTCCGGAATGCAGGCAATGCTGGATGCCATGAAATCCGTCAAACCCGTAACTGATAAGTTGTATGCGGCCCTAAATGACGAGCAAAAAAAAGTCGCTGATAGGCTGATCGGAATGAATTGCGGGGCAATGTAGGACGATTGACTGTATTTTGCTGGAGTGAAATCACAAACAAAACGGCCGGGTTTTACGCTAGTAGGTTAGATATGCCGCATTAGCGAATTTTTGTAACAATAACTCTTTCCGTAAAAAAGAGGAAATACGAGACTAAACTGAAAGCCAATGCGATATACCAACCATATGCATAAGATTCTATCAAGCCTAGAAAAAAGCTGGGCCATGTCAACCAAACAAAGCCTGGCAGCAAGTTTTGCCAAATTTCATGCATAGCATAACTCGGTAACCATAGATCGAATAATATACAAAAAATATAACTAAAAGATGTGAAAGCGCTTAGACTCAATCCAAAGGTGATCGTTGATCTGCGATTCATTTTGAACGCCGTTCCTTCAAACTGGGTTTCCACAAACATGATTAAGCTCAAATCTTTATGTCTAGTTCGATGAATACTCAGTGTAGATCTCTACTTACAAGCGCTACAAATAAGGAATAGTCACGTTCTGCAACAGCGAAGCAAATCGTTACAGAGTGTTACAAATTATAGAATGGCGACGTTGAACAACTCATAGGACTTTGTTACAGAAAATAGGCTGACCGCCGTCGGGACAATGACAATTGAACTAGCTTTGTGCGGATTTAATTATAGGCGAACCCGCCTCGGATTGAAGCGTCTATGTGTGTTTCGCTTGGATATATGTAATGAATGAATCACCGCATATCCTGATAGTCGATGATGATCGGGAAATACGAGATCTCCTAACCCGTGTTTTGAAGAGGCACGGTTTCCGCGCCACAGCCGTTAATGATGGTCGCGAAATGACCGTCGCGTTGAGAGATTGGAAGATCGATCTGATCATTTTGGACCTTATGCTTCCGGGCGAAGACGGCATAACTTTGTGCCGTGATCTTAGGGCACAATCAAATATTCCGATCATAATGCTGACGGCACTTGGAGAAGATTCAGACAAAATTCTGGGACTTGAAATTGGCGCGGATGACTATATTCAAAAACCCTGTAATCCAAGAGAATTACTTGCGAGAATACGTGCTGTGCTTAGACGTGCAGGTGAAGTTGCTGCAATTGAGATCGAGCAAGACACAATTATTGAGTTTGATGGCTGGCAGCTTGACCTGGTCCGTCATAGTTTGAAATCCGCCACTTCAGAATATGTAGAATTAACAACCGGTGAGTTTAAGTTGCTCGCAGCTCTTGCAAGTCATCCCGGTAGAGTGTTGACACGTTACCAACTTATGGATCTCGTTAAAGGCCGTTGGTCTCGTCCATTTGAGCGTAGCATAGATATGCAAATAAGCCGACTGCGACGGAAACTTGAAAGCGATCCCCAGAATCCGGAGATTATTAGAACGGTTCGCAGTGGCGGGTATTTATTTGCCCCTCAATCCATGACGGCGCGGACATGACATTCAATCGTTCATTGTGGCCGAAAACTATGGCGGCCCGGATTGTATTATTGCTCCTGGTTGGGCTCGGTCTTTCACATGTAATCAGTTTGAGTGTTTACAATTTTGATCGCGAGGAGATCGTAAATCTGATTGGAAGAGCACAATTAACGGAGCGCATAACGACAATAACCGGTATAATAAAAAATGCGCCGCCAGAGGAAAGAGAAAAAATCATCAGCTTTGCCAATAGCTCTACTTTTCAGCTAGATTTGGGCACTACAAGTACAGTTAAAAATAACGACCCCCTCGTAGCTAAACGCTTTTCAGCGGCGCTTTCGGAACTGACCTCGTTTGATTCAAGAATGCCAATTCTCGCGGAGACGGTTTCGGGCGAGGATAGCATATGGAGACATCTTTCTGGCAAATCAACCGAAAAACATATTTCTATTACTGATCATTTCGAGCACATTGTTAACGAAATTCGGACGGGCGCTTTAATCCGGGTTTCAATAGAAATTGGAGATAACAGCTGGCTAAACTATCAAGCCCCTGATGTTGAAGCAACGATGCCCTGGTCTATTAGATTTGTCCTATCGATTGCTGTGATGATGATCGCAACTGCAATATTTTCTGCCTGGGCTGCCCACTATCTGACCGATCCTCTAAAAAAATTGAGTATTGCTGCAGAAGATCTGGGGCGTAGCGTAACAGCGCGCCCAATACCGGAGAAGGGACCTTTGGAGGTTATACAATCAGTTCGCGTTTTCAATAAAATGCAAGCAAGAATTTACCGCTTCGTGGAGGACCGCACACAAATGATTGCAGCAATCGCTCACGATTTGCGAACACCTCTTATGAGAATGCAGCTTCGCAGCGAACTCTTGGATGACAATGAGTTAAAAAGAAAATTTAGCGAAGATATTGACGAAATGAATCAGATTGTTACGGCAACGTTGTCCTTTGCATCCGAAGATGCGGGAAGGAAGAAAAATGATCGATTCGATATAGTAAAACTTATTTCGGACGTCGTTGTGGATTTGAGCACGTTAGGTTTTTCGATCTCATGGGTTCCTCCTGATCCCATCAGTCTTGAGGGGCAAAAAGACCTATTACGCCGCGCCCTTTCAAATTTGATTGAAAATGCGGCGAAATACGGAGAATGGGCCTCTATTCATATACAAATTGCTGACGGAAAGCTCATAATCACAATTGATGATGACGGCCCAGGAATCGCTCCCGAAAACATAAAAGACGTTTTCAAGCCGTTTTTTAGACTGGAAGGCTCTCGAAGCCGGGAAACAGGGGGTACCGGTCTCGGCCTGTCAATTGCGCGATCAGCTTTCCGCAGTCACGGTGGCGACGTTACCATACGAAACCGCGCAGAAGGCGGCCTGAGAGTTGAAGCGTATCTGCCATTCTGACCGACCTTCATTCGGGCTCGATCAACTCATTTGTAACACTTTGTAACTGCGTGGTAATCTGTCACTAAATGTGACCGAAATGATCGGTTGCCGCCTCGACATCTCACCCCGACTACATAAGTATCGTTGCGTAAGATCTCTAATTTATGCACTGAAAGTCGATGAGATGAGCTCACTTTTCTATTTCCTTTTTTGGGCAGGCCTTATTTTTCTAATGATGCGATTTGGCTGTGGCGCACATGTGATGGGTCACAAATCAAAGCACAAGCATTCTAAAGGTGGTCCGCCCGCGGCTTCGGAAAACTCCAATGACATGGTTTGGGTTGCTCCACCTCGTGATATCGATCCGGTGTGCGGCACACAGGTCAACACAAAAACCGCCAAATCAAGCGTCTACAATGGGTCAGTCTACTACCTGTGTTCGCGAGAGTGTCGTGAAATCTTTGAAGCAAATCCGAAAGAGTATCTCAGTGTCGAGAATTTGAAAATACAAGCCCCTGAAACGGAGGCTAAGCATGCCTGATCTGGTAAAAGAAAATACTTCTGAAGCACGCCAAGAACTCTACATAAGAAGCCGGACCAGCTTCCGTCTACCGGTTATTGCACTCGGGATGAGCCTCGGATTGTTCTTTGCCGTCACATTCATTTTATGTGTGAGTTTTGATCTGCTTTTCCCTGATCAGGCAATGTACAAAACATGGCTCGGGTTACTGCCCGGGTTTACTTGGCTGAGTTGGCCAAGTTTCTTTCTGGGACTCGGCGAGAGCTTTGCTTATGGCTGGTATGTCGCCCTAATCTTTGGACCGCTCTTTAACTTCTTTGCCGCTCTCGGGTCGGGGAATCATTCATGACCCACTCAGCTGTGAAAAAAATTTCCACTATCGAAGTAGTGAAGAACATTCCGTCTCCTTCCGTTGAGCAGAACCAGGACAATGCTAGCACATTGGACGGTGCTGCCCCAGCTGAGAGATTAGTGCCACATGGCCGGGATTTATTGGACTATCAAATTGACGTCTGGCAACGGACAATCCTTTTCTGGGATACGCTCAGACAGCGTGCCGACAATATGCTGGAGCACGAGCGTGCTGGTTTGCCGCCATTGCTGGATTTCAAGTATGAGACGATCCTCGATGCTCGAACTTTTGAGCCGCCCGTCAACTACGCTTTGCTGCGGATCGTCGAAATAGGGGATGACTGCTGGGACGATTGCGTCGATCTGGAAAAGCCGCCGGTCATCGTCCTTGATCCACGTGCTGGACATGGGCCCGGAATTGGAGGGTTTAAACACGATTCTGAAGTGGGAATGGCGCTCCACGAAGGTCATCCAGTTTATTTTGTTATCTTCTTTCCAGAGCCTTCACCGGGACAAACTCTTGCCGATGTACATCACGCCTTGCGGCGGTTCGTCGACGAAGTGGCTAGATTGCACACTGGAAAGCCACCGGTTCTTTATGGAAACTGCCAAGCGGGCTGGGCGGCCACTCTTCTGGCTGCGGACTGCGAAGGGACGATCGGTCCAACAATCTTGAATGGATCGCCCCTATCTTATTGGGCGGGCGACGCAGGCATAAATCCGATGCGCATAGCCGGGGGATTACTCGGCGGCGTCTGGATGACCCATTTCACAGCAGATCTTGGCGACGGTCGCTTTGACGGTGCCTGGCTTGCGCAAAATTTCGAGAATCTCAAACCTGAAAAAGCGATCTGGGAGAAATATGCAGGCCTGTTCAATAAGGTCGATACTGAGCGAGACCGGTTTCTTGAATTTGAACGGTGGTGGAACGGTTTTTACTTCCTGAGCCGCGAGGAAATGGTTGGAATTGCGGAAAATCTTTTCATCGGCAACAAGCTGGAGAAAGGTGAATTCCGCATTTGCGACGGTTGCACTGTCAATTTGCGGAGAATCCGCAATCCACTCATTATCTTCGCCTCTTATGGTGACAATATTACACCTCCCCATCAAGCACTTGGCTGGATCCCTGCAGTTTATGAAGATACGGAAGACCTCAAATCGGCAGGCCAGCGTATTGTATATCTGACCAATCCGCACGTTGGACATCTGGGCATCTTTGTTTCAGCCAGCGTCGCCCGGCTGGAACATCGGGCTATTCTCGAAAGCCTTGATGAGATCGAGGCGCTTGTGCCGGGGCTATACGAGATGAAAATCGATAACCCCACAGGTGATCCGGATTGTCATAAGCCGCAATTTGCCGTCAGATTTGAGGAGCGGCAGGTTGAAGACATACAGTTTCCCCGGCAAGATGAAGCATTTGAACGGGCACGTACAGTGTCCGAAGCCAATGAGGCTTTCTATAGCACTTTCATTAGCCCATGGGTCCAGGCGGTGTCAAATCCCTGGTCTGCTGAAGTTATGAAATGGATGCATCCAATGCGTACCAGTCGATACCTTTTCTCAGAGGCATTTAATCCTTGGATGCAGGGTCTGGCGGATGTTGCCAAAAAAATTAACGAAATCAGAAAACCGCTTACCGACAACCATCCAATGCTCCTAAAGGAACGGGACTTCATTGCTCAAGTTTCCCAGATGATGGAGAACAACCGCAAGTCTCGCGATACCGCCTATGAACGGATGTTCAATATTGAATACGGGGTTCCGGATTTGGCAAACAATTTCCTTGAGACGAACAAGGGAATTGAAGAGACAGGAAAAAGTTCATGAACAAATCACACTCACATACCCGTCCTAAAAATGGCGACAATGTCGTCGATGCCGGGTCAATTAGTAAAGACCCTGTTTGCGGCATGACGGTGGACTTAAATAAAGACAAACCACGGTTTGATCATGAAGGAACCACCTATCACTTCTGCTCGCAGAAGTGCCATGACAAATTTGCTGGCGATCCAGAGCATTATATTTCAGGTGCGCACAAGCAGAAAACGAAAGAACCTGTTTCTGGCGCAAATTACACCTGTCCAATGCATCCCGAAATTGTTCGGGATGCGCCCGGTGATTGCCCGATCTGCGGTATGGCTCTCGAGCCTATGGGCGTGCCGACGGGCGATGAAGGTCCCAATCCTGAATTGCTAGATTTCAGGCGGCGCATGTGGATCGGCACTGTCTTAACAATCCCGCTACTCATTTTGACAATGGGACCCTTCGTTGGACTTGGCTTCATCCGCGATATGATTGGAGAACGAACTGCTCTCTGGACTGAACTTGTCTTGGGTACGCCGGTTATTCTCTGGGCGGGTTGGCCATTTTTTGTCCGTGGAGTCAAGTCGGTTATCAACAAGAGCCTCAACATGTTCACACTCATAGGCATGGGCGTCGGCGCCGCCTATCTCTTCAGTGTTGTTGCTGTTTTGGTGCCTGGAATATTTCCAGAAGGATTTCGGGACGCTGAAGGCAATGTCGGGGTATATTTTGAAGCGGGCGCAGTAATCGTCGTTCTTGTATTGTTGGGCCAGGTGATGGAGCTTGGCGCACGTGAACGTACCGGTGCCGCCATTAAGGCGCTCCTGGATCTCGCCGCAAAGACAGCCCGCATCATCCGCAATGATGGCAGCGAAGAGGAAATTCCGCTCGAAGAAGTTGCGGTTGGTGATCGGCTGCGTGTACGCCCCGGCGATAAAGTTCCCGTGGACGGGATAGTGTCGGAAGGCCGCTCATCTGTCGATGAATCAATGATCTCTGGAGAACCTCTTCCAGTAGAGAAGGTAGCTGGTGATACGGTTACGGGGGCTACTATCAATGGCACCGGTAGCCTTATTATTGAAGCGAAGCGCGTCGGCGCTGACACAATGCTTAGCCAGATTGTGGAAATGGTTGCGAGTGCGCAACGGAGCCGTGCCCCGATTCAGAAGCTAGCAGATGCGGTCGCCGGTAAATTCGTGCCCGCCGTGATCCTTGTCGCCATCCTATCATTTATTTCCTGGTCAATTTGGGGACCGAACCCGGCTTATGCATATGCGTTGGTTTCCGCCGTTGCTGTACTAATCATCGCCTGCCCTTGCGCGTTGGGACTTGCGACGCCTATTTCAATAATGACAGCAACCGGACGCGGTGCGCAAGCTGGCGTGCTCATCAAGAACGCAGAGGCGCTGGAACGGTTTGCAAAAATAGATACTCTTATCGTCGACAAGACCGGAACACTGACGGTCGGTAAGCCGAAGCTCATCGCCGTACTTGCTGAAGACGGGCATGAAGAGGCGGAAGTCCTTCGACTTGCCGCCAGCCTCGAACGCGGTTCCGAGCACCCGTTGGCAGAGGCGATAGTTGCCGGCGCCGAAGAACGCGAGATCACGTTGGCAAAGGCTGAGGATTTTGAGGCTGTCACAGGCAAGGGCGTCACAGGCGTTGTGGACGGCAAATCCGTTGCTCTCGGAAACGCCAGACTGGTTGTCGATCTTGGTGTAGCCACGAAAGGTTTTAGTGATATCGCGGACGCCCGACGCGATCAGGGCGAAACAGTTATGTTCGTGGTCGTGGGCGGTGAGATCGCCGGGCTGGTGAGTGTCGCCGACCCCGTGAAGGAAACCACACCTGCGGCACTCAAAGCGCTGCATACCGAAGGTTTTCGGATCGTTATGGCGACCGGTGATAACGAGCGCACGGCAAAGTCTGTTGCCGCCAAATTGGGTATAGACGAAATTCGGGCCGATGTACTGCCTGAGGACAAAGCGCGCATTATTAAAGAGATGCAGGCCGAGGGCCGCAAGGTCGCGATGGCCGGTGACGGCGTGAATGATGCGCCGGCCCTGGCGCAGGCTGACGTAGGCATCGCCATGGGCACTGGTGCTGATGTTGCGATTGAGAGTGCCGGTTTCACCCTTGTGAAGGGCGACCTCAACGGCATTATCCGGGCCCGCCGTTTATCGCGGGCAACTATGCGCAATATCAAGCAAAACCTGTTCTTTGCGCTGGTCTATAACGGCGCTGGCGTGCCGGTAGCGGCAGGGGTGCTCTACCCATTTTTCGATATCCTGATTTCACCAATTTTTGCTGCGGCTGCAATGAGTCTTTCATCACTTTCAGTCATTCTTAATGCGTTGAGACTGAGGTCCGTCAAAATCTAGGAACGGTAATGCAAATTTTGAAATCATTTCGCAAGTCAAGGAGAATGAAAATGTATCGAGCACAACTTACTATCATGTCAGCTATCGGAATGTTGGCATTATCGGCGCCGATTGCGCTCGCTGATTCCGGTGAAAACTACTCCATGCACGGCATGGGGGCGGGCGGATGGATATTCGGTCCCTTGATGATGATTTTAATGATCGCCTTAATTGTGGGCGTAGTCATTCTTGTTCTCCGTTGGATGGGTATTGCGGACGGATCAGGCAATCGGCGAGATCGAGCGGTCGATATTCTCAACGAGCGTTTTGCTCGTGGCGAAATTGACCCGGAGGAGTTTGAAAACCGCAAACGCGCTTTGGATAAATAGATGCAAAGGGTTTTTACGGGGTCTTTACAAAAGAACTCAGTGCTAACGCAACAGGAGATTGGATAGTGAGAACGATTTTAAATTTTTTGGCTATGGCCTGGATTGTCAGCGGCATATTGCTAGTGGGAGCACGGTCTCTTCGTGCGGAACCGTTTGTTTACGTGCCGCTAGGGAGTGAGAGTAAAATTGCCGTTATAGATGCTGCGAAAGATCAGATCATTGGTATCATAGATGGACTACAGGCTGTTCATGGATTGGCGGGAACTCCGGACGGACGATTTCTAATCGCCGGTAGCTATTCAGAGCGCTCTGTCGACATTAAACCGGCAAAACCGAAGGGTATTTCTGAAGACGAACATGCCGCTCATCATAAGGCGTCATCCGTGCAGACAGAAAATTCAGATATTGCATCGGTGAGTACTGTTTCCGTGATTCAAATCAGCGAAGGGGAGGTCATACGGACGATCGATGTACCAGGTGCGGTCCATCATGTGTCGGTCAGCCCTGACGGTAGATACACGGCTGTCACCCGTCCAAACGAAAGTGAAATTTCGGTGATTGATCTGACGAATTTTGAGATTGTCGGCAACATTTCAACCGGCGAATTTCCCAACTATTCCGTCTTCAGCCCGGATAGCGAGCGGCTATTTGTAAGCAATGCAGGTGACAGCACCATAAGCACCATCAACAGTAAGAACTGGACCGTTGAAAAGGTTATTCCAGTTGGAATGAGCCCGGAACATATCGTGCTCTCAAAGGATGGTAAAACTCTCTTCGTCAATAATGTAGACGACGGAACCGTATCTGTCGTTGACACAAAGTCGATGCAAGAAACAAACACGATGAAATTGGGATCGGTACTTCACGGTATTGATCTTTCCGAGGACGGCACCGCGTTGTTTGTGGCCGCACTTGGGGATGACAAGATAGCAAAGGTCGATCTTGCATCAGGATCCCTACAGACTGCCGAGTTATCACCAGCGCCCTATCATTTGGCAACAATTACAGAGACGGGCAAGATTTACGTTTCCAGTTCTGACGAGACCAAAATCTGGGTCGTCGACCAAAAAAGCCTTGAGCTTTTGGGGCAAATCACGATCGACGGAAAAGGGCATCAGATGGTTGTGATGCCAGGTTCTTAATTCAAGGAGGAGCGTAAGTCGTGAGAGATCTTTTCTTTTCCAAAACCGGTATTGTGCTTATCGGATTTATTGCCGTCGCCGGCTATTTTTTGTGGGTGGAACACACAGCGCATATCATCACTTACCTTCCGTTGATATTACTGCTAGGGGGCTGCGTTCTGATGCATCTGTTCATGCATCATGGTCATGGCGGCCATGGTTCCGGCGATGACTCTCAGCATGGCCCTTCATCTCATTCGGATAAAAAACATGACTGATCAACCGGTAAACTATGGACTATGGTCACTCGTGATCATAAATTCCGCAGTGTTCATTATCTTTGCCTTCAGTTTCTTTAAACCCAATAGCCCGCGTGATTGGCGGACCTTTAGTGCATTTAGTGCTTTCATCGTCGCATTATTCACGGAGATGTACGGGTTTCCGCTGACCATCTATTTCTTATCCGGATGGCTTCAAAGCAATTTCCCCGATGTCAACTGGTTCGCGCATGACTCCGGCCACTTGCCTGAGATGCTTTTTGGCTGGAAATCCTCCCCGCATTTCGGACCGTTTCATCTCTTGAGCTTCGCATTTATTGGCGGCGGCTTTATCTTGCTTTCCGCTGCATGGAAAGTCCTGTATCAGGCACAAAAGTTGGGCAATTTGGCCGCGACCGGCCCTTATGCACGGATCAGACATCCACAATATGTCGGCTTTGGGCTTATCATGCTTGGATTTCTTTTCCAATGGCCGACATTGCTAACTCTTGCCATGTTTCCGATCCTATTAGTCATGTATTGGCGTTTGGCGTTGAGTGAAGAACGTGAGGCCGAAGTGACGTTTGGTAATGTCTACCGGGATTACGCGGAGGTTACGCCCAGGTTTATTCCGGCCTTCGCGCGTGGCTCGAAATCTTCATCCGGGAGCCATGGAATTAATTTGTGAATTTGATGCAGCTAATCTGAACTGGAGATATTCATGAAAAATTTTCGTTGGAAGATGATTATGATTATGGCGCTCGTGTCCTTTCCAGGCATCGCTAGGGCCGACGCTGGTCACGGAACGGAAAAAAGCCATCAGATGGACCAGATGAATGATGATAAAATGTCGGGAATGATGCGCGAGGGTATGCTGGCGATGCCTCAAATGGATCCAGCCCGCGGACGCGCCCTTTTCGCGTCAAAAGGCTGCGTTGTTTGTCATTCCGTTAATGGTATCGGCGGTGAGGACGCTCCCGCTCTTGACGCATCATCCATGCCACCGATGATGAACCCGTTTGAGTTTGCCGCCAAGATGTGGAGGGGTGCCGAAGCGATGGTCGCCTTGCAACGTGAGGAGCTGGGAGAGCCGATAGAACTGACCGGCCAGGAACTGGCAGACATTATCGCCTTCGTTCACAGTCACAAGGAACAGACGATTTTTTCCATTGCAGATGTGCCTGAAAGAATGAAGAAATTGATGGATCATTCCAGTACCGGGGAGCACCATTATGGCGTTAAAGACTGACGCTCCGGAATTGCTGGACTCGTCGCATCCAGAGCGTGAAAGTGGCCGCCGGGATTTTCTTTATGTGGCGGCTGGAGCGATGGTGGCCGTTGGCGGTGCCTTCGCGATATGGCCGTTTATTGACAATATGAATCCGTCGGCCGATGTTGTCGCCCTGTCGTCTGTTGAAATTGATATTAGCCAAATAGAAAAGGGGCAACGCGTGACCGTCGCCTGGCGCGGACGCCCGGTATTTATCGATTATCGGACCGAAGCCCAGATCGCCCGGGCACGCATGGATGACACTGCGGACCTGATCGATCCTGAGCGCGACGACGAGCGGGTTCAGCGTGCTGAATGGTTGATCGTCATTGGCATATGCACGCATCTTGGGTGCGTGCCGCTTGGTCAACGCAATAGCGATCCGCTCGGACAGTGGGGCGGCTGGTTTTGCCCGTGTCATGGTTCTCACTATGATACCTCCGGCCGAATTCGCAAAGGCCCTGCACCCAAGAATCTTGTCGTTCCCCCTTATGCATTCCTTGCTGATGAAATGCTCCGGATTGGTTGAGGAATGAGATCTAACCCAAATTAAAAAACGATACCCGTTCCTGATGGAAGTGAATTAAACCCATGAAGATAAGCACGAATTGGCCGAAAATAGCGGTATTGGTTTTGTTGGTCGGCAGTGCCGTCATTTTCCTTTTCCAGTTGATCGATCCTCGGGGTGATAGTACTCGGACAGACATATCCATTCCGAAACTGACCGCACTTGCAGAAAAGGGAGAAAAAGCATTTGCTGCGAATTGTGCTGCCTGCCATGGCGTCAATGCGGCAGGGACCGACAAGGGGCCGCCGCTTGTCCACGATATATATAACCCCGGACATCACGCTGATGTGGCATTCTATCTTGCAGCGAAAAATGGCGTCCGCCAGCATCATTGGCCCTTTGGTAACATGCCCCCACAACCGCAGGTGAGCGAAGCCGATTTGGAGGCAATTTTGAAGTATGTACGCGAGCTTCAAGTCGCGAACGGAATCACGTCTCGTCCACATAAAATGTAACCAATTAAATCACTTACGTTTGGCATGTGAAAAAATGAGGATGGAACATTGCGAATAAACCCCAAAGAACATCCAGATTATCCTTGGTATCTGCGCCCCTTCTTTTGGAATCAAAGGCGTAAATATGGAGTTGTACTGGAGGCGGCGCTTCTGTGGGCTCGTTCACCGAAACTGTTTCTTGGCGTGGCCATACTCTATGGAATGATAGACCGAAAACGCTCGCCTCTTAGTCCGGTTTTGCGATCACTCGTCACCGTTCTGGTATCACAGATTAATAGCTGCTCCTTCTGCGTCGACTTGAACTCCGCTATCCTGTTGAAACGTGGCGTCCCTGAAGGGATGGTTGGGGCACTGCCAAATTGGAGAGAAAGCGATTTGTTCGAGCCGGCTCAGAAGGCGGCGCTGGATTATGCCGATGCAGTCACGAAATATGACCGGGGTGTGGATAATAAAATATTCGCCGAACTACAGAAATATTTCGACGACGACACAATTGTCGAACTCACCGGATTAATTGCCTTTCAAAATCTGTCAAGCAAGTTTAACAGTGCGCTTGACGTGCCGGCACAGGGGTTCTGTCAACTACCGCCCGCGAGCTAGCCGTGGGAAGAATAACCAGGCTTTTCCGATATGAACAAACGTCGGGTTTGATAGTGATTGCGGCTGTATTGTTGGCGTTGGTGGCAGCTAACTCACCGCTTGCAGAGATATATGCCCTTGTTCATCACACTCCGGTTCATTTTCGCTTTGGCCCCCTCGTCATTGATGAGCCGTTAGTGCAATGGATCAATGAAGGTCTGATGGTAATTTTCTTTCTGGTCGTCGGATTGGAGATCAAGCGGCAACTTCTCGAAGGCCATCTCGCAAGCTACAAGCGCGCGGCACTGCCGGTGTTTGCTGCGTTAGGTGGTATGACCTTTCCGGCAGTTATCTATGCGAGCCTGAACTGGGCAGATCCGATTGCACTCCGTGGCTGGGCAATTCCAACTGCAACCGACATTGTTTTGGCGCTCGGCGTGCTGTCCCTGCTAGGGTCGCGAGTTCCCGTGAGCCTTAGGATATTTCTTACAGCCCTCGCTATTTTTGATGACATAGGAGCGGTCATTGTTGTCGGTTTTTTTTATGGGGAGCCGCTCTCCGTCATGCCTCTTCTCGTTGCAGGCCTAGCAATCCTCGCTCTTATTTTAATTAACAGGTTCCGCGTTGTACTGCCGGCAGCTTATATAGTCGTTGGCCTGGTGCTTTGGGTAGCGATGCTCAAATCCGGCGTGGAAGCCGCGCTCGCAGGCGTTTTCATCGCACTGGCTGTTCCCTTGCATGTGTCCGACAGCAAAGTTTCGTCCCCTCTTCGTCATACTGAACGTCGGTTTCACGCTTGGAATGTCTTGCTGGTCGTTCCACTGTTCGCCTTTTTTAATGCCGGAATCACAATTGATTCCGCTGCAGACTCTTGGCCCCTAGAAACGGTATCCCTAGGTGTCATAGCCGGCCTATGTGTTGGAAAGCAAATTGGGGTTTTTTGTGCTTCCCGTGCGGCTGTTGCGGCAGGCCTCGCGCAACTACCCGAGAGCATTACGTGGATGCAATTATATGGCGTTGCACTTCTTTCCGGGATAGGTTTTACCATGAGCACATTCGTCGCAACGCTCGCATTCGATGATCTTGAACTCATTTCGTCGGCTAAGCTTTCTATCCTTATCGGCTCCTTACTTTCCGCAAGTGCAGGATTGACCGTGATCCGCTTATCAACGGCGACCAAAATAGTGAGAGGTGCAAAAGCTTTGAGTTCAGGAAAATAGCCATGCTTAATACGGCTCAGATTATTTTAGTCATGTTTCTTTGGGCAATCTGCTTTCCATTGATTGTATTGGGTTTATCATACGCGCCGCACCTGACGTTTGCCGCGCTCCGCGCGTTTTTAGCGGGGGCAACTTTGCTTGCTATTGCGCTCATTATGAAACGCCCTCAACCACGAGATATAGGAACTTGGCTTATGCTTGGCACAATTGGTCTCGGGGCGACGACGTTAGGGTTTTTCGGCATGTTCCATGCTTCGGAATTTATCTCGCCCGGCGTAGCGACGGTTATCGCAAACACTCAACCGCTTATGGCGGCAGTGCTGGCCTCTCTGGTCCTAAAAGAACGTCTGAGTAGATTTGGGAAAATTGGACTCCTGTTGGGATTTTTTGGTATCGTGCTGATTGCACTTCCCTCTCTTATGTCGAACATGAACGGCAATTACACCCTCGGAATTTTCTACATTGTTTTGGCGGCAGCCGGCATTACAGTCAGTAACGTCCTAATCCGGCGCTTAGCACATCGAATAGACGCCCTTAGTGCTATGGGCTGGCAACTCGTCCTCGGGAGTTGTTTTCTCGCACTGATCGCCTTCTTTACCGAAGATACCCATATAACCTGGAATACACCTTTTATTTTAAGCCTCCTGGGTCTGGCTCTGCCAGGAACGGCATTAGCCTATTGGTTATGGTGCCGCGTGCTAGGACAAGTGCAACTTAACCGCGCCAATGCATTTAGCTTTCTAGTACCAATCTTCGGACTAACCTTAGGAGTGGTTTTCTTTCAAGAAAGTATTGGGGTTTTACCGGCAGTAGGTATCGGCCTGACAGTTTTGGGTATCTTACTGGTTAACTGGCCGGTGAAATGGGAAAGAACGGCGTTACTGGGCGGAGGAAAATGAGAGGTCAATAATGGAACAGCTATTGGAAATTTCAATTGCCAGTATCGTGGCTATTTTCATTGTCACGGGACTGTTTTATGAATGCTTGTGTTTCATTTCGCATGTTGTCTCCAGGACAAATGCCGGCCCTAGACCTATCATGTACATCATGGTGACGGGAGTTTTCATTGCTCATGGCGCAGCCATTTTCATATATGCCACGATTTACTGGATACTTATTCACTTTCTGGGGTTCGCGGATTTATCCGGCAATGTACAAGATCATTTTCCCACCTATCTGTATTTTTCTGCCACCAGTTACTCTTCACTTGGTGTAGGAGACGTATTCCCCGTCGATACCATGCGCTTCCTCACTGGAATTGAGGCCCTTAACGGGCTTCTGTTGATTACCTGGTCGGCGGCTTTCACCTATTTTTCCATTCAGAAAATGTGGGAGACCCATGGCATAGAAACGAAGTTTTTGTGTAAGTGAAATGAAGAACAATAAATAGGAATTGAAAAAATATGAATTTCAGCAAAAAACCTAGTAACTTTCCAGAAAATAAAGACTTCTGGAAGAATATAGTACAGCAAACAGGTATGATTTTCCTCTGTCCAGAAATACGGCTTTCATCAACTAGTACAACGAGCACCAAGGATTCGAGAGCGAAATGTCAATAGATACGCTCGCGGGGAAAAAAGGTTTGATTGTTGGTATCGCAAATGAAAAATCGATTGCCTGGGGGTGTGCCCGCGCTTTTCGTGAGGCGGGTGCGGAGTTGGCTATTACGTACCTAAACGAAAAGGCCGAACCCTATGTGCGCCCTCTCGCAGAACAAATTAGTGCGTCGATTATTCGTCCACTGGACGTAACTGACGAAACTGAAATGCGGAAGCTGTTTCACTTGATCAGTGATAAATGGGGCCGCCTTGACTTTCTTCTCCATGCAATAGCCTACGCGCCCTCCGAGGATCTGCACGGACGCGTAACAGATTCTTCGAAAAACGGATTTCTGACTGCCATGGATATCTCGTGTCATTCCTTCGCGCGCCTAGCCCGTTTCGCCGAGCCATTAATGAAGGATGGCGGTTGCCTGCTAACCACAACCTATTACGGTGGTGAGAAGGTGGTCGAAAACTATGGTGTCATGGGGCCTGTCAAAGCTGCGCTGGAAGGGATGGTAAAATACATGGCCTCAGAACTGGGCCAAAAGAGAATCCGCGTCAATGCTTTGTCACCAGGACCTGTGGCCACTCGCGCCGCCGGAGGGATTGCGCATTTTGATGATTTGTTAGAAGTGGCGCGCGAAAAATCTCCGGCGCATGAATTAGTCTGCATTGATTGCGTTGGTGCATACGCCCGATTTTTAGTTGGCGATGAAGCGCATCTTGTAACCGGCAGCATTGTTTATATCGATGCCGGTTTTAATATAATGGCACCTTGAATATTGAAATATGTGGGTCTGAGATCACCGTGTTGTGGTGCTTTCAAACATTCCACAGAGATACGGAAGGACGAAAAGACGCGGAAATGCACTTTACTTAAAACACTATTGGCGCTTCAATGGTGTTGTTACATTAACTTCTAATAGGCACAGTTATTCCTCGGTTACAAAATCTCAGGCAGCGGCGCTTGCAGTTACCCAAATGCCAAAATCTTTAGCACGACATTGCTTGAGGTGAGGCCGATTTAGTAGGTGACGTTGGACGTAAAAGCCATTGTAAGCCGCTGACTGGATATTGAGAAATCTCTGGGCTGATCATGGTGATTTAAACTTCTGCATTTTTCGTTCTCTTTGTCGTATTGTGAGATGCGAGTTCTCCGCGCGATTGTTCGATCGTTTGTTGTCAATATTTTCCGCATCAATTTCAAGGCAGCTTTTGTATTTCGTTTTGATGTACGAGAAAATCCAGGACCTCTCCCTCATTGTCATCTGCTCGCCAGAGCCAGTGCCGTTTTTCACGAATGATGATGACCATTTCATCGAGGTGCTAGATATCGTTAGGAGTAGGGCGTGATGATCTCAGGTTTCTGGTGATTGGTTCACCAACCTTCAAAACCATCTTCGGACAGTTTCGTAGGAGATATCCGGTCCTCTTTCTGCAAGCAAATCCTCCACATCCCGATAACTCAATGTAAACCGAGTATAAAGCCAACCGGCATGTCGAATGATGTGAGTGGAAAAGCGATGTCGGGAATAGGAAATCTTTTGCATCGGTGGAGATTAGATCATCATTAATATTCGGGTATACGGAATTAATGGTTGATGGGGCACCTTCACCCCATCAATCTGATGCCACCTTCAGATGATTGATAGATCGACCCCATAGTTGAGTTCCTCCGCGAAGTCCGGCAGTCCGTAACCGATGGCTTTCTTGTGGAACGGAGAGATCTTCCCAGTCGGTGCCTTCTTCTTGTGCTTCTTGGTGTAGAGCATTCTTGCCCACATCTCCTCGAAAGAGTAACCACGCCTTTCACGGTTCTTGTCCTAGGGCTGTCGGTTGATTTGCAACCCAGTACTGGGTATCGCGGCAGGTGAAGGATGTTGTCGGGAAGTTCGGTCATGTCGTTGCATTGGTGTAGGTGTCAGCCGGATCCTTCCGACTTGGCATTGGTGTTTGCTTTTTTACCCAACAAGCTGCAGGAAACAAAAAGTAAGGCACCGAGGACAATTGCAATATCAGCCAGGTTGAAGGCCGGCCAATGCCAGTCTCGCCAATAGAAATCAAAGTAATCCACAACATAGCCGCGAAAGATCCGGTCAATCAGGTTGCCCATAGCGCCACCGAGGAAAAGACTGTAAGCGATGGCCTCTCCTTTATGACGGTTTTCAAGGATCAGCTTAATCAGAAAAATTGAGACCACTAGCGCGATTCCGATAAGAAAGTAGCGCTGCCAGCCTCCACTATTCGCAAAAAGACTGAACGCGGCACCGGTATTCCATACGTGCTCCCAGTTAAAGAACGGGGACACTGAAATAGACTCGCCATAGGCCATTGATTGCTGCACCAGCCACTTTACAGCCTGATCAGACACTGCCAGTAGACCCGATATGGACAGCAGGGCATACGGCGAGAGCTTTTTGCCAATTATGAGCATTTTCTAACCCTTCAACGCCAGAATGCGTCTGGCACCGTTAAGCACAATGACCCCCGCGATGGTGCCGATAATCAGGTCAGGATAATTGGACCCGGTCCACGCGACCAGGGCGCCAGCGGTGATGACCCCTAGGTTGATCACCACGTCATTGGCCGAGAATATCCAGCTTGCCCTCATGTGCGCCCCGCCCTTTCGATGTTTGGATATCAGCAGCAGACAACTGGTATTGGCGATCAATGCGACGAATGCGATAGCTATCATCATCAGCGGTTCAGGCTCACTTCCGAACACAAAGCGTCTCACCACCTCTACGAGTACGCCAACAGCCAAAACCAGTTGCAGTACACCAGCAAGGTGCGCGGCACGTACCTGCATTTTCACGCTATGTCCAACCGCATAAAGGGCAAGCCCGTACACCGCCGCATCGGCAAAATTGTCCAGGGATTCTCCAATC
>PAKP01000066.1 GCA_002706985.1 Sneathiella sp.
GAGGCAAGATCGACCTGCCAGCCCGCCCCCTGCAGCAGACGGGCAACGACATAGCCGTCCCCGCCGTTATTGCCGGGGCCACAAAGAATGAGGGCGTGGCCGGGCGGGTATTTTCGCTGTATCTGCGCCGCAATCCCCTCGCCTGCCGCTTCCATGAGCATGGCACCGGCCACGCCGCCCTCAATCGTCAGGCGATCCGCCAGATACATTTCCTCCACGCTCAACAGTTCAGTCGGCAGGGACATCTGATCAGACCAGCTTTGTAAGGTCCGGTCGGGCCGCGGCAAACGGCGACACGCGCTCAAAGGCATAGGCCGCGCTCAGGACCGCTGCATCATTCTGCATTGGTCCGACGATCTGCAACCCGATCGGCAGCCCATCTGAATTGAGACCGCAGGGAATGGAGCAGGCCGGCTGCTGCGTCAGATTGAAGGGATAAGAGAATGGTGTCCAGTCCACCCAGCCGCCGACCTCTTCCAGTTCCTTTGGCGCCAGCTTGCCAACCTCAAACGCCGGAATGGCAAGTGAGGGTGTCAGCAGCAGATCATAGGTTTCAGAAAACTGTTTCATGCGCATGCCAAGCTCGCCGCGCGCCTGAACCGCATCCATGTAATCGGTAAGCGTGATGGAAGCCGCCTCCTCGAACACACGGCGCAGGCCGGGATCAAGCTCATTCAACTGTTTGTCCGTCAGATTACGAAGGGCATAGCGGGCCCCTGACCACCAGAGGACATTGAAAATCGGCAGGGGATTCTCGAACAGGAAATCCACTTCCTCGACATTCGCGCCAAGTTCCGCAAAAAGCTCGGCGCCCCTCTTGACCGCTGCTGCCACCTCCGGATCAACCGCCGCATAGCCAAGCGTCGGGCTATAGGCGACCCGCTTTCCCTTGATCGAGGCGGACAGAGCCTCAACATAGTCCGTATCGACGGGCGGCAGGGTCGTCCAGTCGCGCGCATCCGGCCCGCTCATCACCCGCAGCATCAGTGCTGAATCCATCACCGTACGAGTCATCGGCCCGACATGCGCCACGGTTCCGAAGGGAGAAAGTGGCCAGGCTGGCACCCGGCCATAACTCGGTTTGATCCCGAATATTCCGGTGAAAGAAGCCGGTATACGAATAGAGCCGCCGCCGTCCGTTCCGACATGCAACACGCCCATCCCCGCCGCACAGGCCGCAGACGCCCCGCCACTTGACCCGCCCGGAGTCATGTTCGTGTTCCACGGATTTCGGGTAATGCCGGTCCGCGGGCTGTCGGTGACGCCCTTCCAGCCAAACTCCGGTGAGGTTGTCTTGCCAAGCAGGACCGCGCCATGTTCTTTCAGCCGGGCAACACAAGGCGCGTCGTCATTCCATGGTCCCGCGGCATCCACGCTAAGCGAGCCCCGCAATGTTGGCCAGCCTTTCGTCAGCAGAATATCCTTGATCGTTGTCGGGATGCCATCAACCAAACCTTTTGGTGTTCCCGCCTGCCAGCGTGCTTCGGATTCCCGGGCGCTGGCCAGGGCATAATCCTCATCCACGAGCACAAACGCATTAAGTGCGCCGTTGTATTTCGCAATCTGGGACAGGGCCGCCTGCGTTGCCTCCACAGGTGAAATTGTTCCCGCTCTATATCCCTCAAGTAATTCCGTCGCCGTTGCATAGGCCAGATCGTCGGTCATATCATCCCCCGCTTGATATTGTTGCCGGAAAAGAGATTAGGCGTTGAGACAGCTTCGGGCAACCGCCATTCCTTGACGATGCCATTTTTTAACGTCATATGAAAACGGTTCGCGACGAGTGGCAAAATGACGGAAACCATGAGAAAACCCAATATCAAAACGCCGAAGACCAGACTGGGACGCCTGATCGTGGGCTGGGCCCTGGTTGTTGGCGGCATTCTCGGGTTTCTGCCCGTCCTTGGTTTCTGGATGATCCCACTTGGCCTACTCATTCTTTCTGCCGATTATGCCTTCGCCCGCCGCTGGCGCCGGAAGGCGCAGGTCTGGGCGGGAAAGCAGAAGAAGCGGAAAAATAGCACTCGTGAAAAGCCAGCTTCTGAGGGCTGACTGACCTTCATTTTTGCTGATGATTATCTTTCCATATTGACTCCGGTTTATTCATAGATATATTTTATCCATGATTATGGAGTGACCCAATGAAACTAAGTGCTGGCATAGAGCAGGCAATCCACAGCATCACCATGTTATGTGGACTTTCCAGGGATGGTGTGCTGTCTGCCGCCGCCCTTGCGGAGTTCCATGGCATCTCGACCAGCTATCTTCTCAAACATCTGCAGGCCCTATCCGGCGAAGGAATCCTCGAAACAGTTCCCGGCCCCAAGGGCGGCTACCGCCTTGCCAGGGCTCCTGAAGATATATCGCTGCTCGATATCGTGCTGGCCGTCGAAGGGTCGGAGCCTGCCTTTAGATGTCAGGAAATTCGCCAACGCGGACCCAACCCCCTGCCCAAGAGTACATTTATTAAACCCTGCGGGATCAATAGGGCCATGCTGCGCGCGGAACAGGCCTATCGCGCAGAGCTTCGCAAGGTCACCATCGCCGATCTTATTGCAGACTTAAATGTAACTGACGACGGAACCATCATGGAACGGGGCTGCCGATTCATTGCCCTCAACGAACGCAATGCAACATCAGAGGTTTAACCTAAAAAAGGAGAAGAAAATGCAAACAAGATTAGATTTTTACAGCGCCTCTCCCGCCGCTTTGCAGGCCGTGCTCGGGCTCGAAAATTATGTTTCCAAACAATCCGGGCTGGATCGCGAGCTTATCCACCTTGTTAAACTGCGCGCGTCGCAGATCAATGGCTGCGCCTATTGCGTTGATATGCACACCAAGGAAGCAAAACATAGCGGCCTGAGCGAGCAATGGATCAACCTCGTCAGTGTGTGGCGGGAATCCCCTCTATTTGATGAACGGGAGCGGGCGGTCCTGGAATGGACCGAGGCGCTGACGAATGTGGCCGATACCGGCGCACCGGGTGAAGCCTATGAGCCGTTAAAAGATCATTTTACAGAGAAGGAAATCATGGACCTGACAGTCGCGATCAGCATGATCAATGTCTGGAACCGCCTCGCCGTCGGCTTCCGCGCCCAGCACCCGATCGATGAGGTCAGAAAAGCGTCGTAATAACAAAAAAGCCCCGAAATCGTGAGACTTCGGGGCTTTGGAATTTGGGGCGAACGAGGGGTCTTGAACCCCCGACCTCCTGAGTCACAGTCAGGCGCTCTAACCAACTGAGCTACGTTCGCCGTAAGAGCGGCCCTGTTTAGCCATACTGGCTGGACCGGTCAAGAGAACTTTAGCCTCCCCGTTTAAAAAAATCAGCTAGTTTCCCGATTGCCGCCTCCAGCACTTCATCCCTTTTGGAGAAGCAGAAGCGGGCGAAATTCGTGCGTGCACCTTCGGACTGGTAAAAAGCACTGACCGGAACGGCGGCAACCCCGGCCTCCGTCGTGATCAGGCGGCAGAATTCCTCATCCGTCCCATCGAAGCCGATCGAGCTGATATCCGCATTAATGAAATAAGTGCCGTCGCAATCTGCCGTCGTAAAACCGATCCGGTTGAGGCCATTGCGGAAAATATCCCTCTTCGACTGCATCGAGGATTTCAGGTCATCATAAAATTCATCATCCTTGGCGAGTCCATAGGCAACCGCCTTTTGCAGGTTCGGTGCCGTCGTGAAGGTCAGGAACTGGTGCGCCTTGGCGATGCGCGCGGTCAATTCCGCCGTGGCCGTCAGATAACCGACTTTCCAGCCCGTGAGAGAGAATGTCTTGCCCGCGGAGGCAATACGGGCCGTCCGCTCCCCCATGCCCGGGAGGGTCAAGAGCGAGAGATGTTTCTTGTCCCCGAAGATAATATGCTCATAAACCTCATCACAGATGGCATAGGTGTCATGCTTGATTGCCAGTTCCGCGATCAACTCCAGCTCCGCCCGGCTGAAAACCTTGCCTGTCGGGTTCATCGGGCTGTTCATCAGGATCAGCTTGGTCTTGTCGCTGAATGCCGCGCGAAGCTTCGCCTCATCAATCTCCCAGTTCGGCGGATCGAGGCGGACAAATTTCGGAATCCCGCCGGCAAGCTTGATCATCGGCAGGTAGCAATCATAGAGTGGCTCAAACAGGACCACCTCGTCACCCGGATTGATCAGGCCGAGCATGCTGGCCGCCAGCGCCTCCGTCGCGCCGGAGGTAACCAGCACATCCGTCTGCCAATTGACGCTGAGGCCGTAGAACCGCGCGTCGTGCGCGGCTACGGCCTGCCGAAGCTCCGGGATGCCCATCATCGGCGGATACTGGTTCGGTCCTTCCTCTCCCGCCCGGGCGGCGGCATGGCGGATATCGGCCGGACCATCCTCATCGGGGAAACCCTGCCCCAAGTTGATCGCCTTATGCTCAATCGCAAGCTTGGACATCACCTCGAAGATCGTTGTCCCGAAGTTGCTGAGCACATCACTGGTATTTTTCACGCTAGATCCTGTCAGAGATATTATTTTGCCCGACAGGTTATGCGCGGTTTTATCAGGATTTCAAGTGAAACCATGAGGCGGTGGAATGTTTGCGCCGCGAATTCTTGCCCTCAGTCAGCCTTCCCGGTCCAGCTCGATCACTTCAAGAGTTTTTTCATCCAGTTTCAAATCCCAGCGAGAGCCGTCTTCTTTGCGCGCATCATCGATTTCCCAGTATGGGCTGTCATCATCAAGTTCGATCTCTTCCCAGCTCACATAGCCGAGTTTCTTAAGTTCCGCCGTCAACATCGTCAATTCATCCGCATTGGGATTACGATCTGCGAGGGCCGGGTTACTCAAAGACAGGCTCGCAAGAACCAAAAGAGACGCTGAAACTAAGAACTTCATGACACTTCCAATCTGTAGAAAATCCGGTTAATTACATTCGAAAATCCTATATGGTGTCGCTTGGTCGGCATTTGAAGGTTCATGAACAAAATCGTACAGACGGGAATACACAATGGCTATTTCGGCAAAGATGGCGCGCCTTGGAACGGAGACTGCTTTCGATGTACTGGCGCGGGCCAATGCGCTGGCGGCGGGCGGCATGGATGTCATCAACCTCGGCATCGGACAGCCGGATTTTCCCACGCCTGAAAATATTGTCGAAGCGGCCGTCAAGGCACTTCGTGACGGGAAGCATGGCTATACGGCGGCGAACGGCATCCCCGAACTACGGGAGGCCGTCACCGAGGATATTTTGAAGTATCGCGAGGTAGAGGTTAATCCTGATCATATTATCGCCGTTCCCGGCGGCAAGGTCACCATGGCCTTCGCCATCGAGATGTTCGGTGAGGATGGGGCGGAAATCATGTATCCCAATCCCGGCTTCCCGATCTATGAAAGCATGATCCGCTTCACCGGCGCGATCCCGATCCCGATACGCCTGATTGAGGAAAACGGCTTTTCCTTCGATGCCGAAACCGTCCTCTCCCAGATTACGGAGCGGACGAGACTTATCATTCTCAACACCCCGGCCAACCCGACCGGCGGTATTGTCCCCAAGGCGGAGTTGGAGAAGCTTGCTGAAGGTCTGAAGAAGCACCCGGAAGTCTATGTATTATCGGACGAAATATACAGCCGCATGACTTATGATGGAGAAGGCCATTGCAGCATGTTGCAGTTCCCGGACTTGCGTGACCGACTGATCATCCTCGATGGCTGGTCGAAAACATATGCCATGACGGGATGGCGGATGGGATGGGGGCTATGGCCGGAACATCTTGTCCCTCATGCCCAGCGCCTTTGTGTCAACTTCCATTCCTGCGTGAATGCCGCCGCGCAATATGCGGGGATAGAGGCACTCAAGGGGGACCAGGGTCCGGTCGATAAAATGATGGCGGCTTTTGATGAGCGCCGTGCCCTAATCCATGCAAGACTGAATGGCGCGCCGGGCGTGAGATGCGTTCTGCCGAAGGGCGCGTTCTATGCCTTTCCGAACATCTCCGGCACCGGTCTCTCCGCAAAGGAGATGCAGGATCGCCTGCTCAACGAAAAAGGCGTTGCGGTCATCGCCGGAACGAGTTTCGGGGCTGAGGGCGAAGGTTATGTCCGTTTCTCCTACGCCAATTCGCTGGAGAATATCGAACGCGCAATGGACCGCTTCGATGACTTCCTGAAAGGATTATAAGCCATGGAAGAAAAACGCCTGACCGAGTTGGAACTGAAATTCACGGAGCAGGAACATACCATCAGTGAACTCAGTGACATGGTGAACCGACAATGGCAGGAAATTGAAGTCCTCAAGCGGAAACTTGTCTCTGCCCATGATCGTATTTTATCGCTTGAGGATACAATGCCCGCCACGCCGGATGCGGAGAAACCACCGCATTATTGAGAAGCTATGACGGCATTACGCCGCTGCTTGCTTTTTTGTCCGGTGACCATTACAACCGCCCCTCACCTTTTACAGGGATATCAAAATGACTGACGCGCGTAACAAATCTGACGACGAAGCCACGAGCCCCGCCGAGGAGGATCCGGTCATCGGCTATATCCTTCGCGCCGTGAGTTCGGGAAAAGATGTCGCGCCGCAGGAAATTGCGGCGGCTATCGCTGCCGATCGCGCGAAACCGACGGCGCCAGAGGACATCTGGCGGAAATATATGACCGCCGTGCGCCAGCAGGCTATTCACCTCGCCCGGCAGGACAAGCTTCTGATCATCCGAAAGGGCGAAGTAGCGGACCCGAACGACTTCAAGGGGCTCTATAAACTGCGCAAAGTATCATCTGATTAATTTTTAATCATTTGCCTATTTTTTAATCGCCTATTTTTTAACCAACCTGCCTCCATGAGTTCAGTAAGTATCGGAAACCGCAGTTTTTCGAGACTTCGGGAGGCGTCAAAATTACTTCCCAATTCTGGCACGCCTCATGCTATAGAGGGGAAGAAGTCACCTTGGACGAATTGACATCTAAATTTAGTTGAGACCTGCCTTATGAAAAAAATCGAAGCGATCATCAAACCGTTCAAACTTGATGAAGTGAAGGAAGCCCTTCACGAAGTCGGGCTACAGGGTATCACCGTCACCGAAGCGAAAGGTTTCGGTCGCCAGAAAGGCCACACGGAACTGTATCGCGGCGCGGAATATGTGGTGGATTTCCTGCCCAAGGTGAAAATCGAGATTGTTCTGGAAGATTCGCTGGTTGAAAGGGCGCTGGAAGCCATTCAACAGGCCGCCAGAACAGGACGGATCGGGGATGGAAAGATTTTCGTCTCCACCGTTGAAGAAGTCATTCGCATCCGGACGGGCGAGAAAGGCCCTGAAGCGATCTAAATTTTATGCACGCCCGGTAAACGGGCGGCAGAACCATCCCCTGAACAGTTAAACAGAGAGACGTTACAATGGCTGCTGATATTCTTAAAATGATCAAGGAAAATGAAGTCGAATATGTGGATCTTCGTTTTACCGACCCGAAAGGCAAATGGCAGCATCTCGCCATGCATGTGGATGTTGTCGACGAAGACATGTTTGAAGATGGCGTGATGTTCGACGGCTCGTCCATCACTGGCTGGAAAGCCATCAATGAATCGGACATGACCCTGATGCCGGACAATTCAACAGCCGTCATGGACCCGTTTGCAGCCCGTCCAACCCTGATCGTTTTCTGCGATATTCTCGACCCGATGAGCGGCGAGAGCTACGAGCGCGATCCGCGCTCCGTCGCGAAAAAGGCAGAAGCCTATCTCGCTAGCACGGGCATTGGTGACACCGCCTATTTCGGTCCGGAAGCGGAATTCTTCATGTTTGACGACGTGCAGTTCGCGAACGGAAGCCACCATACCTTTTATAAACTCGGTGACGTTGAAGCACCGTATATGGGCGGAGAAGAAATTGAAGGCGGCAACAGTGGTCACCGTCCGCGTGTCAAGGGCGGCTACTTCCCGGTTCAGCCCGTTGACAGCGGCGCCGACATCCGGAGTGAAATGGTCTCCATTTGTAAGGAAATCGGTCTCTCCGTTGAAAAGCATCATCATGAAGTTGCACCGAGCCAGCATGAACTTGGCATGAAATTCAGCACCCTTGTCGGCGCGGCAGACGAGATCCAGAAGCAGAAATACGTTGTACATAACGTCGCCCACGCCTATGGCAAGACGGTCACCTTCATGCCAAAGCCGGTTTCCGGCGACAACGGCTCGGGAATGCATACCCATATGTCAATCTGGAAAGGTGGCAAGCCTGCCTTTGCCGGTTCGGGCTATGCGGACCTTTCCGAAACAGCACTTTTCTACATTGGCGGCGTTATCAAGCATGCCAAGGCACTCAACGCGTTCACTAACGCAAGCACCAACTCCTACAAGCGTCTTATTCCGGGCTTTGAGGCACCGGTCCTGCTCGCCTACTCCGCGCGCAACCGTTCCGCTTCTTGCCGTATTCCTTACTCCCCGAGCCCGAACGGCAAGCGCGTTGAAGTTCGCTTCCCGGACTGCACAGCGAACCCCTATCTTGCGTTTGCGGCAATGATGATGGCGGGCCTTGACGGTATCCAGAACAAGATCCATCCGGGCGATGCCATGGACAAGGACCTCTATGATCTGCCGCCGGAAGAACTGAAAGACATTCCAACGGTTTGTGGCTCGCTGCGCGAAGCGCTGGAAGCTCTCGACGCAGATCGCGAGTTCCTTAAAAAGGGTGGCGTCTTCACCGATGACATGCTTGATGGATACATCGCCATGAAATGGGAAGACGTCTTCAAGTTCGAACATGCACCGCATCCGGTCGAGTTCGACATGTACTACAGCGTCTAATCGTACTTCAGACCCAAAAAAAGGCCGCTGGGAAACCAGCGGCCTTTCTTGTTCTTACGTGGCTTTAATCAACCGGGCGCGGCTTGCCGTTATCATCGATGGCGACGAATACATATGTTCCTTCGGTCACCTTGATTTCGTCAGGGTTCAGCTTTCGCGTTACAATCGTTGTCAGCTTCACCGCGACCGATGTCCGCCCGACCCGTTCAATCTCGCCGTAGATACTGACGACATCGCCCACCTTGATCGGCTGATGAAAGGTCATCGCCTCGACGGCAACTGTAACGGTGCGCCCCTTCGCCCGCCGCGCCGCCAGAATACCGCCGGCCATGTCCATCTGCGACAGAACCCAGCCCCCGAATATATCCCCGTTATTATTGCAATCACTGGGCATCGGGGCTGTGCGGATGACGGGATCGCGGAATTCATTCGACATGATCTTTGGGCTTCCTAGTTGCTATGTGTTAGGGGTATAAGTTATACACTTTCAGCCGGTTGAAAAAACAGGTTTTATCCTGAACAGCGTAACTTTTAGGTCAGCGAAACAGCTTTATGTCCGATCTTTTCCAACAAACAAAATCTGATAGCTCCGATTACTCTGCAAAGGACATTGAAGTCCTTGAAGGACTGGAGCCTGTCCGGCTCCGGCCCGGTATGTATATTGGCGGCACAGACGAGCGCGCGCGCCACCATCTGGCGGCGGAAGTGCTCGACAACTCGATGGACGAGGCGGTCGCTGGGCATGCCACCCGTATCGAGGTTGAGCTGTTTGCCGATGGCTCTCTTGCAATTCGCGACAACGGGCGTGGCATCCCCATTGACCGCCACCCCAAGTTCAAGGACAAATCGGCCCTGGAAGTTATCCTGACCACGCTTCATTCCGGCGGCAAATTTTCGAACAAGGTCTATCACACGGCGGGCGGCCTGCATGGCGTCGGTATTTCCGTTGTGAACGCCCTCTCCGACCGGATGACGGTTGAGGTTGCCCGCGACAAGGAACTCTGGCGGCAGGAATTCTCAAGAGGTACTCCACTGACACAGCTTGAAAAAGTCGGCGCCGCGCCGAACCGCCGCGGTACCTCCGTCCAGTTCCACCCCGATCCGGAAATCTTCGAAAAAGGCACCGCCCTCCGTCCCGCGAGGCTCTACAAGATGGTCCGCTCGAAGGCCTATCTTTTCCGGGGCGTCGAAATCCGCTGGAAATGCGATGAGGAACTGATCAAGGACGATACGCCTGCCGAGGCCACGCTCCATTTTCCGGGCGGCTTGCGCGACTTCCTCAACGCCTCCCTCGACGGCGTCAAGGCCGTGACGCAGGAGCCCTTCTCCGGGCGGGTGGAAATGGACAATGACCGCGGACGCGTTGAATGGGCAATTGCCTGGCCGCTGACGAATATGTCGTTCCTCAACTCCTATTGCAACACCGTGCCAACGCCTGAAGGCGGCACCCATGAGCTCGGTTTCCGGGGTGCGCTCCTCCGCGGCCTCAAAGCCTATGGCGAGTTGATCAATAACAAGAAGGCGGCGCAGATTACGGCGGAGGATATTCTCTCAAGCGCATCTGCGGTGCTGTCCGTCTTTATCCCCGATCCGCAGTTCCAGGGGCAGACGAAGGAAAAACTCACGACCACGGAAGCAAGTCGCCTTGTCGATCTCGCCATCAAGGATCATTTCGACAATTGGCTGGCGGGCGCGCCGGATCAGGCGAATAATCTGCTCGCCTGGGTGATCGAAAAATCCGAGGAACGGCTCCGCCGTCGTCAGGAAAAGGAAACCAGCCGCAAGACCGCGACCAGCCGCCTGCGGCTTCCCGGCAAGCTGGCGGATTGCAGCCAGAACGGACGCGAAGGCACGGAGATTTTTATTGTCGAGGGCGACAGCGCCGGCGGCTCCGCCAAGCAGGGGCGCGACCGCAAGACACAGGCGATCCTGCCGCTACGTGGAAAGATCCTCAATGTTGCCTCCGCCACCAACGACAAGATCAACGCCAATCAAGAGTTGAAGGACCTTATACAGGCGCTCGGATGCGGCTTGCGCGACAAATATAGGAGCGAGGACCTTCGCTATGACAAGGTCATCATCATGACTGACGCCGATGTCGACGGCGCGCATATCGCCTCGCTCCTGATGACCTTCTTTTACCGCGAGATGCGGCAACTGATCACGGACGGCCATCTCTATCTGGCGCAGCCCCCGCTCTACCGGCTCTCACAGGGGGGCAAGACCCTATATGCCATGGACGACGCCCATAAAGATCGTCTGATGGAATCCGAGTTCACTGGCCGCGGCAAGGTTGATATCAGCCGGTTTAAAGGCCTTGGTGAAATGCCGCCAGCCCAGCTCAAGGAAACGACGATGAACCCGGAAAAGCGGGTTCTGCTCAAAGTCGATGTCCCGATGGAGGAATTCGGCGAGACTGCCGATCGCGTGGAAAGCCTGATGGGCAAACGGCCGGAACTGCGCTTCTCCTTCATTCAGGAGAACGCCCAGTATGTCGAGGATCTGGACGTTTAGCTGGGAGCCTAACTTCGCGCGAGCCAGTGGCGCATATATTTGCTGGTAAGTTCCGGCTCTTCCATCGTTGGCAGATGACCGCAGTTCGGAATTTCCACATATTGCGCGGTCGGGATTTCAACGGCCATCGCCCGCTGTAGTTTTGGCGGAATCAGCTTGTCATCCGCTCCGGCCAGAATGAGCGTCGGGCAGGAAATCGTTCTCAGCATATCCGTCAGCACATCGCGATCCAGCAAAGCCCTCTCCTGGCGGAGAAAGGCTTCCTTGCCGATATCTTCCGCCATCTTGAAAATGCGGGTGATAAGCTCTTCGTCATTCAGGTGCGATTCATGGATCAGCATAGGCAAAAGGCTCCGGGTCACCCCTTTGAAGGCCGAGCCCTGCTCCACCAGCTTGATGAAATCAAGCCGTCTCTGACGGTCCTCGGGCGAGTCGGCGACGGCCCGCGAATCCATGATGGCCAGATGGGTTACCCGTTCCGGTGCCTGTCGCATGACCTCGAGAGCGATATAGCCACCCATGCTCAATCCGGCGAGGGCAAACCGCTCGGGCGCTTCCGACAGAAGCCGCCTGGCAATCGCGGGCATCGTATGGTCGCGTGTGTGATCCGCAACGGTGATATCGGCGATGTCATCCAGTGCCTCAATCTGATCGCGCCATAAATCTCCCGTGCAGAGCAATCCCGGAATAAGCACAAGTGAATGTTTTTCTGTCATTTTTTCACAAATTGATGTAGTTTAGACGCGACTTTGATGTTTAGAGATTAAAATCTCTTTTACAGTCAAGGCATCAGCTTGAGAACCGTTAACTTTAATTCCTTGGCATTTTAGTGTAATACAGCCGTCTCAGGCGCGGTTTTACTGGGAAATTCGCAGGAAACATTTGACAGAGAGCGTTAATTCACTAGATTGCGCTCAGTTTTAAGAAGATTTTATATTTATTCGAACGGTAGTTCACTCTATATGATATTTGCAGATCTCGGCCTCAGCACCGAAGTATTAAAAGCGGTTAAAGAAACCGGCTATGAAAACCCCACCCCAATTCAGGAAAAGGCCATTCCTTACGTACTGATGGGACGCGACGTGCTTGGCACGGCTCAGACGGGAACCGGCAAGACGGCAGGCTTCACCTTGCCAATGATTGATATTCTCGCCTCCGGTCAGGCGAAAGCGCGCATGCCGCGCTCCCTGATCCTGGAGCCCACGCGGGAACTCGCGGCACAGGTCGCCGACAATTTCGAAATATACGGTAAGTACAGCAATCTTTCCATGGCCCTGCTGATCGGCGGTATGTCATTTTCTGATCAGGACGCCAAGCTCGACAAAGGCGTTGATGTCCTGATCGCGACGCCCGGTCGTCTTCTAGACCATGTGGAACGCGGCAAAGTACTTCTCAATGGCGTTAAAACGCTTGTGATTGACGAAGCCGACCGCATGATGGACATGGGCTTCATCCCCGATGTCGAGCGGATCGTCTCTCTGCTGCCGCCGCTTCGCCAGACACTTTTCTTCTCGGCCACCATGTCGAAGGAAATGCGCAAACTGGCGGACAAGTTCCTGATGAACCCGAAGGAAGTGGCTGTCTCTCCGCCAACCGCAACGGCGGCGACGGTGACGCAGGGCCTTTATATGGTCAATCGAGCGGAGAAGCGTCCGCTCATCCGCAAGCTGTTGAAGCAGGAAGAAGTCAAGACCGCCTTCGTCTTCTGCAACCGCAAGAAAGATGTCGATATCCTGCTGGGCTCGCTTGTCAAACACGGCTTTAATGCCGGCGCATTGCATGGCGATATGAGCCAGAGCCATCGCATGGAAACGCTCGATAAATTTAAAAACGGTGAAATCAAGATCCTCGTCTGCTCCGACGTCGCCGCACGCGGGATCGACGTGAGTGCCGTCAGCCATGTCTTTAACTTCGATGTCCCGACACATGCGGAGGATTATATTCATCGCATCGGACGGACTGGACGCGCCGGACAACAAGGCCATGCCTATACCATCGCCACGAAAAGCGAAGATAAGTATCTCGATGCCGTCCAGAAACTTGTGGGCAAGGAAATTCCCGTGCTGACGCTGGAGGGAATGGACGAGATCAGCGAGGAAGCCGCAGAAATCGCCGCGCGCGAAAAGAAGACAGACCGCAATCAGAAAGGTGGAAGTCGCCGCAAAACGGATGATGCACCAAAGGCAAAGACATCTCGCAAAAAATCCGAACCGGCCGCAGAAAAAACCTCTAAAAATTCCGGCAAGAAGGAAAACAAGGCACCCAACGCCACAACGCGAAAGGGACGGCCGCCCCGCCATGCTAACGATGAGGGGGATGCCCCCGTTGTCGGTCTCGGGGACAACATCCCCGCCTTCTTTAAAATTCCGCTCGGCAAGACAGCGCAGAAATAAGACGCAATCCGAGACAAGGCTTCCAAAGGGAGCCTTTTTTACTTTCAACCGCCGTCAAAATTTGTATTATACAACAACATTTTACACCCCCGGGTATGCAGCGACAGGGACACTGCGGGAAGGTAGCTTTTTGTGAAAACAATTTTTATCATGGTAAAATGTGAGCTTGGCAAAGCCTATGACGTTGCCGCAGAAGCGGTAGAGAGCGTCGAGAATGTATCGGAAGTCTATTCGATTTCCGGCAAATATGACCTGATGATGAAATGCTACCTCAATGATGATCAGGATACGGGACATTTCGTGAATGAGCAGATTCAGACCCTTCCCGGCATCAAGGATACCTTTACCATGATAACCTTCAAGGCCTTCAACTAACGTCGATCCAATGCAATCGGATGCAGGTGAGGAAAACAATTTCTTTGCGCCGATGGCAAAAAGTCTTAATCTACGGTCCTCTAATGGGAGTAGTGCAGGATAGTATGTTTCCGATACAGCACAGGGAGAATTTATTGTGAACAAGAAATTTATCAGCCTCATTTCCGCCATGGCGTTGATGGGCGCTCCGGCCATCGCAAGTGCCGCAGACCCAGTTAAAATCGGCTTCGTGACGACACTGACGACAGGTGCCGGCGCAATCGGGAAAGACATGCGTGAAGCTGTCGATCTCGCGGTTGAACATCTCGGCGGCAAAATGGCCGGGCGCGATATTGAAGTGATTTACGAGGATGACGGCTTCAAGCCGGAAATCGGCAAGCAGAAAACCGACAAGCTGGTCAAGAAGGACAATGTTGATTTCATCGCGGGCTACATCTGGAGCCATGTTCTGATGGCCTCCTACAAGAGCGCTGTCGATAACGACACATTCATGATCAGCTCCAACGCGGGCCCGAGCCCTCTTGCCGGCAAACTCTGCCATGAAAACCTCTTCTCGACTTCCTGGCAAAATGACCAGACGACCATGGCCATGGGTGAAGTGCTAAACCAGCGCGGGATCAAGAAGCTCTATATCATGGCTCCGAACTATGCTGCGGGCAAGAATATGGTCAGCGGCGTTGAGCGGACCTTCAAAGGCGAAATCATCGGCAAGGATATGACCAAATTCCCGGATCAGCTCGACTTTTCCGCAGAACTGGCGAAGGTCCGTGCCGCCGAGCCGGATGCCTTGTTCGTCTTCTATCCCGGCAAGCATGGTGCCCAGTTCATCACGCAATATGCACAGGCCGAATTGAACAAAACCGTTCCGCTCTATACGACTTTCACGATCGATAGCATCAGTCTGCCACGGGTTGGCGAACTGGCGGAAGGCAGCCTTATGACCATGTTCTGGTCCCCCGATCTTGACACGCCGGGAAACAAGAAATTTGTGACGGACTTCAAGGCGAAATACGGTCATTATCCAAGCCATTATGCGGCACAGTCCTATGATTCCATTATGCTGATCAACAGCGCAGTGGAAAAAGTAAATGGCGATCTGAGCGACCGTGCCGCCGTTCGGAGCGCTCTGAAAGCCGCAGATTTTGAGAGCGTTCGCGGGGAGCTTAAATTCGGAAATAACCATATTCCGATCCAGAATTTCTATCTGCGCGAAGTAGTCAAAGATGAAAACGGCGACTATACGACGAAGATCGTTTCAACCGTTTATGAAAACCATCAGGATCCCTATGCTCAAGAATGCAGCATGAAGTAAGCTGTCAGCCATTCTGATGAAAACGGAAAAGGCGCGTATGTCGACAGGGTCTACGCGCTTTTTTCTTAAGGTTAAGGCAAATTCACGATAAGGCGTCTCCATGAACTGGTTGTTATTGCTGGAGCAGATACTTAACGGTTTCCAGCTTGGCCTACTGCTATTTTTGCTGGCGGCCGGGCTGACGCTTGTCTTTGGCATCATGGACATGGTCAATCTGGCGCATGGATCGCTCTATATGATGGGCGCCTATTTTTGCGCGACCTTCACAGGCTGGACGGACTCCTTCATTCTCGGCGCCATATTGACGTTGCCCGCTGTCTTCATTCTCGGCGTTGTCGTCGAGATGATTGCCCTTCGAACACTGTATTCCCGCGACCATCTGGATCAGGTCATGGCGACCTTTGGTCTGATCCTGTTCTTTAATGAGGCAACGCGCCTGATCTGGGGGCCGATTGGCCTCGTGATCCCACTTCCCGACTTTTTAAATGAAACGGTGGAAATCATTCCGGGCGCCCCCTACCCGGCTTTCCGCCTCGCAATTATTCTTGTCGGTTTCATCGTCGCAGGGCTGCTCTATTTTATCGTGGCCCGAACGAAGCTTGGCATGCTGATCCGGGCCGGCGCAAGCAACCGCGAAATGATCGGCGCACTCGGGATCAATATCCGACTCTTGTTTACGCTGGTTTTCGGGCTTGGTGCGGCGCTTGCCGGTCTTGCCGGACTGATGGCTGGGCCGATCCTCTCGGTGGAGATCGGCATGGGAGAAAGCATTCTAATCCTGACCTTGGTGGTTATCGTTATTGGCGGGATCGGCTCGATCAAGGGGGCCTTCATTGCCGCCATCCTGATCGGCCTGATTGATACGGTAGGACGGTCGTTTCTGCCGGAAATACTGAACCTGGTCCTGCCGGAGGCTAGCGCCGCAACCGCCGCGCCGGCGATTTCATCGATGATGATATATCTGCTCATGACCCTCGTCCTTGCCATCAAGCCGCAAGGCCTCTTTCCGCCGAGGGGGGTTGGCCGATGACCATTTCTTCCCGGCATATTCTGAATACAGCCCTGCTTGTCTTCCTCGGCCTGATCCCCTTCATCACGGACTGGATGGGTGACAGCTTCTACACGGGCCTTGTCGCACGAATTCTGATCCTCGCCATTGCCGCCCTCAGCCTCAACCTGCTGATCGGATATGGTGGCATGGTAAGCTTCGGTCACGCCGCCTACATCGGCGTTGGCGCCTATTGCGTCGGTATCGGGGCCTTTCATGCGTTCGAGGATGGTATTGACTGGATGCTGAACGGCTATGTGCAGCTCAGTGCGGCATTGCTGGGATCGGCCCTCATTGCCCTGATCATTGGCGCCATCAGCCTCAGGACACGTGGTGTCTATTTCATTATGATCACCATGGCCTTCTCCCAGATGCTGTATTTCAGTGCCGTCGGCGTTGAAACCTATGGCGCGGATGACGGGCTGACGATCTATCTGCGCAGTGACATGCTGGGCCTGATTGACCTGAATGACGAAAAGAGTCTCTATTATCTGATATTTGCCTCGCTGCTTGTCGTTCTCTATCTCATGCACCGGCTTGTCGAGTCACCCTTCGGCAATGTCATTCGCGGCACCCGATCGAATGAGGCGAGAATGCGCGCCATCGGCTTCTCTCCCTATAAATACCGCCTGACGGCCTTCGTCATTGCCGGAACCATTGCCGGATATGCGGGCTTCCTAATGGCCAACCTGAATGACTTCGTCAGTCCTGACATGATGCATTGGACCCGATCCGGCGACCTTATCATCATGATCGTGCTGGGCGGCATGGCCAGCCTGTTCGGCCCGCTCTACGGGGCACTTGCCTTTCTGATGCTGGAGGAACTGTTGTCCTCCATACCGCTCACGATCGGCGGCCTTCATGTCGGCGAATACTGGCAGTTGATATTCGGCCCACTCCTGATCCTGATCGTGCTGTTTGCCCGCAACGGCATTGACAGCTTCCTTCCGCAGCCGAGAAAAAGCTCATGACGGCGAATGATATCCTCATCGTTGAGAATCTGGTTAAGCGCTATGACGGGCTGCTGGCTACGGACGAGTTGTCACTTACCGTGCGCGAGGGAGAACTACACGCCATTATCGGTCCCAATGGGGCTGGAAAGACCACTCTGATCAAGCAGCTTACCGGGGAAATTCCCTCGGACGGCGGCAAGATCATTTTCAATGGACGCAACCTGCGACGCCATTCGGAACCGAAACGCTCTCATCTCGGGCTCGCCCGGTCGTTTCAGATTACCTCCCTCTTCCAGAATTTCACGGTTCTCGAAAATATCCGCCTTGCAGTTCAGGCCCATAGCGGACATTCCTTCCAATTCTGGAAAAAGGTTGATGAGAATAAAAAGCTCAACGAACCGGCCCATAAAATTCTGCAGGAGCTGGAACTTGAGGAGCAGGCAAACACGCCCGTTTACAGCTTGAGCCATGGGGCACAGCGGCAACTTGAAATCGCCATCGCCCTGGCCACCAAACCAAAGATGCTGCTGCTCGACGAGCCGATGGCCGGCATGTCAGGAGAAGACAGCGAACGCCTGATCGAGCGTCTCGCGGCACTGAAATCACGGTACAGCATTCTGTTGATTGAACACGACATGGATGCGGTTTTCAGCCTTGCCGACAGAATTAGCGTACTTGTCTATGGGCGGGCAATTGCGACGGGAACACCCGATGAGATCCGCGATAACGAAGAAGTCCGGCAGGCCTATCTCGGGGAGGAAAGCTGAGCCATGCTCGAAGTAAATGCCATCGACAGCTTTTACGGACAGAGCCAGGTTCTGTTCGACATGTCCCTGAGAGTAAAGGAAGGGGAAGTCGTCACCTTGATGGGCCGGAATGGCATGGGCAAAACAACGACCATCCGTTCGATTATGGGGCTGACACCTGCGCGTAAAGGCAGCATCAACTTCAGGAATACGGATATAACGGCTCACTCCCCATACCGTATCGCTCGGATGGGGATCGGACTGGTGCCGGAAGGCCGGATGATATCGCCCAACCTGAATGTTGAGGAAAACCTGGTGGCGACGGCGCATGGGGGCCCGTCCGGTAACGGTCGATGGACATTGGAGACGATCTGGACGCTTTTCCCCAAGCTGCAGGAGCGCAGGCACAGCATGGGAAGTCAACTCTCCGGCGGAGAGCAGCAAATGCTCGCCATTGCCCGCGCGCTCATGACCAATCCCGAACTCCTCCTGCTTGATGAGGCGACGGAAGGGCTCGCGCCGCTCATCCGCCAGGAAATCTGGCAATGCCTTTTCAGCCTGAAAAAAGAAGGACAGTCCATTCTGGTCATCGACAAGAATATCCGCGCCCTCGCCGATATCGCGGACCGCCATTACATCATCGAGAAAGGCAGCATCGTTTGGGAAGGTTCAAGTCAGACTTTACTTGAAAGCGAGGAAGTAAAGCATAAGTACCTTGGCGTTTAATATACAACTATAATTAGAAGTAATACTAGAATAAAACTATTTTTAATCAAAAGAATCCCTAAATAAAATCAATAGGTCTTATTTTTTCATAACTTTTTTCTATTTTGTTGTATTTTGCGTACTGACAAATCGGCGCGAGCACAGTAAAGTTCCGGAAAATTTCGTTGAGGGCGGTTAAATTGGTACCAAAAGACGATCTTGAGAGAGTCCGGGTCAATGCGCAGAAAGCAATGGCGCTGATGGAAGAACGGGGGATCCGGCAAACTCCTCATAATTATGCCATCTGGTATGAGTATATACTTGAATCCAACCCGGACCTGACACGGGCCGTCAACGAGCTGATCACCCAGCACGGAAAATATACAGATAAAATTGGCCTCGAACTGTACGAGCGCTTTTTTACCCGTGAAAAGGAAGGCCGCGTGATCCAGGAAACGAGCCGTCTGGTTCAAAAGTCCATGGAAAGCATGATGGGCAATCTGAATGAAAGCTCAGCCAACTACACCGCCTATGGTAAAAACCTGAATAGCTTTGCAGAAAAAATGGAAGGTCTGAGTGGACCGGAGCTACAAGGCATTATCGACGAGATTGTCAGCCAGACCCACTCGATGTCCGGTAATACAATCAGTCTGCAACAGGGTATCGACAGCGCTTCACGTGAAATTGCGGATCTGAAAAGACGGCTGCAGTTCGTTCAACAGGAAGCCTACACCGACTCCCTGACCGGTATCGCCAATCGAAAGTGTTTTGATGCGGAACTTGCAAAGAAAGTAAATGAGGCGCAAGAAAGATCGTCTAACCTCTGCCTTATCATGGCTGATATCGATCATTTCAAGAGCTTCAATGACACTCATGGCCATACGTTCGGCGATCAGGTCATAAAGTTGGTGGCAACGACCCTCGCGAAAGGAATTGACTCGGATGCCGTCGCCGCCAGATATGGCGGTGAGGAATTCAGTGTCATTCTCCCTGATACTGAACTGTCGGAAGCCGTCAATATCGCGAATGATCTGCGAATGGCGATTTCCGCCAAAAAACTCATAAAGCGCTCCACCAAGAAAGAAGTCGGAAAAATCACCATGTCATTGGGGGTCGCGGCGTATGCCCAGCGAGAGAACGCATTGGCATTTGTCAATCGAGCAGATCAGGCCCTGTATTCAGCCAAGAAATCCGGACGAAATTGTGTAAAACACTCCGAGCCCGCACTCTCCCGGTAAATATACTCTCCAACCCTATCCGGCGTGATCAGGGCAAACTTCATCACGATTATCAATTCCCTGATTGTTCTGCTAGCGGACAAGCAATAAAAATCCTGTTATCCCTCTGCCTATTCGATTAATCTCTGGCGAATACGCATTCGAAATAACAACAAACAAGAAAGTAGGGGAGCCATGACCTACGCTACGATCAAAGTCGAAGTCCGGGATGGAGTCGCAAAAATCACCTTGAACCGGCCGGACAAGCTCAACGCTTTCAGCGATGAAATGCATGAAGAGCTCCGGGCGATCATGCCTGTTTTGAAGGGGGACGACGTACGGGCCATCCTGATCACGGGTGAAGGCCGTGCTTTCGGTGCAGGGGCGGATCTGTCCCCTGACGCCTTGGGCGGCGACGGTGGATTTGATGCCGGGGAGACTCTGGAGAAAAATTACAACCCGCTGATCGTCTTCATCCGCACCATCGACAAGCCCGTAATCGCCGCGGTCAACGGTATTGCCGCAGGGGCCAGCATGAGCCTCGCCCTTGCCTGCGATATCGTTCTGGCTGCCGAATCCGCGACATTCCTACAGGCATTCTGCCATATCGGCCTGGTGCCGGATGCGGGCAGCACCTTCTTCCTGCCGCGCCTCGCCGGTTCGGGTAAAGCCATGGGCCTCGCCATGCTGGGCGACAAGGTTCCCGCCGCAGAAGCCGAAAAAATGGGCCTGATCTGGAAAACCTATCCGGATGAAGAACTGATGCCCGCCGCCGAAGCCCTTGCAAGCCGCATGGCGGCAGGTCCGACAAAAGGCTATGGGCTGATAAAGCAGGCCATGAACGCCAGCCTAGACAACGATCTGCAAGCTCAGCTGGATCTCGAACGCGACTACCAGCAGATAGCCGGCCGCACGGAGGATTTCGTGGAGGGCGTCTCAGCGTTCCTTGGCAAACGGAAAGCCAACTTCAAGGGCCGCTGACATGCCGGAGAATGAAGGCCTGAGCCCCGAGGATATCGCCAGAACCGTTGGCGAAACCATGTACCGCAAGGACACGGCAGCGCAACATCTCGGCATTGCCCTGAAGGACATCAGCCCCGGACGCGCCATCATGACCATGCGCGTCGCCGATTTTATGCTGAACGGGCATAAAATCTGCCATGGCGGCTATGTTTTCACGCTTGCGGATACCGCCTTCGCCTATGCCTGCAATGCCTATAACCAGAATGCCGTCGCACAAGGAGCCCAAATCAGCTTTCTCAAGGCCGTCAAGCCCGATACCCTGCTCACGGCGAGCGCGATAGAAAAAAGCCGGACAGGACGTACCGGCCTTTATGACATAACCGTCCATGATGAGGACGGACAAACCGTTGCCCTGTTCCGGGGCAATTCTCACACGATCAAGGGACAGATGATCCCGGGTCTCACACAGAAAGAAGAAAAATGAAGAACGCCTATATTTGTGATGCAGTCAGAACTCCGATCGGTCGCTATGCCGGCAGCCTGTCTGCTGTCCGCACGGATGACCTTGGCGCCATCCCGATCAAAGCCCTGATGGAACGCAATCCGTCCGTCAATTGGGAAAAGGTCGACGATGTAATTTATGGCAATGCCAATCAGGCAGGCGAGGATAACCGCAATGTTGCCCGTATGAGCGCCCTGCTCGCCGGGCTGCCGGAAAGCGTCGGCGGCGCCACGATCAACCGCCTGTGTGGCTCGGGCATGGATGCCACGGCCTCCATCGCGCGGCAGATCATGACCGGTGAAGCCAACCTTGGCATTTCCGGTGGTGTTGAGAGCATGAGCCGCGCGCCCTTCGTGATGGGCAAGGCAACGGAGCCTTTCTCGCGCAGCGCGGAGATTTTTGACACCACCATCGGCTGGCGCTTCGTCAACAAGAAGATGAAGGATCAGTACGGCATCGATTCCATGCCGGAGACTGCAGAGAATGTGGCAGAGGACTATCAGGTCCGACGCGAGGATCAGGACCTCTTCGCTCTTCGCAGTCAGGAGAAGGCCGCCGCCGCACAGGCCAACGGGTCCTTCAATGACGAAATTATTCCGGTCACCATTCCGCAGCGCAAAGGCGATCCGATCATTGTGGATAAGGACGAGCATCCGCGCGCAACCACCATCGAGAAGCTTGCCGCCCTGAAGGCCCCGTTCCGGGCGGGCGGTTCAGTTACTGCCGGAAACGCCTCCGGTGTGAACGACGGTGCCTGCGCCATCCTACTCGCCTCCGATGACGCGATTGAGGAATATGGCCTGACCGCCAAGGCCCGCATTCTGGGCGCAGCCACAGCCGGTGTTCCGCCGCGCATCATGGGGATCGGCCCTGCCCCGGCCAGCCAGAAGCTGCTTTCCCGTCTCGGCCTTACCATGGATGACATGGATGTTATCGAACTGAATGAAGCCTTCGCCGCGCAGGGACTCGCCGTGATGCGGGAGCTTGGCCTGAAGGATGATGATCCACGCGTCAATCCGCTTGGCGGGGCAATTGCGCTTGGTCATCCGCTCGGCATGTCCGGCGCCCGGCTGCTGACCACCGCGATGTATCAGTTGCACCGCACCGGCGGGCGCTATGCGCTCTGCACCATGTGCATCGGTGTCGGCCAGGGGATCGCCACGGTTATCGAACGCGTATAGCAAATGAGGGAGACATGCGCCTGACCCCACCGTCGAAGGACGAGCTTGATCCGATCGAGATTGCCAGCCGGGATGAAATATCGGCCCTGCAACTCGATCGTCTTAAATGGAGTTTGGCGCATGCATACCGGAATGTTCCGCTCTTTCGGGAACGGTTCGATGCGGCAGGTGTCCATCCCGATGATTTGAAATCCCTGAATGATCTCGCGAAATTTCCCTTCTGCAAAAAGCAGGACCTTCGCGATAACTATCCCTTCGGCATGTTCGCCGTGCCGAAGGCCGATATTGTCCGGCTTCATGCCTCCTCCGGGACAACCGGAAGGGCGACAGTCGTCGGCTATACAGCGGGCGATATCGATAACTGGTCAAACCTCGTCGCCCGCTCCATCCGCGCGAGTGGCGGACGGCGTGAACATACAGTCCATGTAACCTATGGCTACGGCCTCTTTACGGGCGGACTTGGCGCGCATTACGGCGCCGAGCAGCTTGGCTGTACTGTTGTCCCCATGTCAGGCGGCCAGACAGAGCGTCAGGTTCAGATCATCAACGATTTTGGCGCCGATATCATCATGGTCACCCCATCCTACATGATGGCCATTGCGGAGGAGTTCGAGCGGCAGGGCCTTGATCCGCGCAAATCACCACTTAAGGCCGGCATCTTCGGGGCAGAACCCTGGAGCGAAGCCATGCGCAACGAGATCGAGGAACGTTTTGATATCGACGCTCTTGATATCTATGGCCTGTCGGAAGTGATAGGACCCGGCGTTGCCAATGAATGTATCGAGACCAAGGACGGCCCTGTCATCTGGGAGGATCATTTCTATCCTGAAGTTATCGACCCTGAAACGGGCAAGGTCTTGCCCGATGGTGAAAAAGGTGAGCTTGTGTTCACCACCCTCAGGAAGGAAGCTTTTCCGGTTATTCGCTATCGTACCGGGGATCTTACCCGCCTCTTGCCGGGTACAGCGCGGTCTATGCGGCGCATAGAGAAAATCACGGGACGCACGGATGATATGTTAATCATCCGCGGCGTCAACCTCTTCCCCTCACAGGTGGAGGAACTGGTGGTTCAGACAGAGGGGCTGTCCGCCCATTATGTGCTGGAAGTCAAACGGGAAAGCGCTCTGGATACCCTCACCGTGCGGGTCGAACATGCCCTCTCAGGCTCGTCTGATCCGGCGGCGGCCACAAATCTGCAGCAACGCATCAAGAATATTCTTGGGGTAACCGCGACAATTGACATCTGTGCTCCTGGCTCGATCGAAAGGTCTCTCGGCAAGGCGAAGCGGGTCAATGATCTGAGGAAAGTATAAAGATTAACATGACCACAAGTTTCCCCGGGTTTCCGAAAGAGCTCCTCCGGTTTTATGCCGAATTGATCGAGAATAACAATCGGGACTGGTTCACGAAGAACAAACAGCGTTACAAGGAAGTTGTCGTCTATCCGATGTGCGATTTCATCGAGGCCATGGCGCCGCGGCTTGAAGCCATCGCACCCATGTATATTGCCGATGCCCGCCCGAATGGCGGATCAATGTTCCGGATCTATCGTGATGTCCGTTTCTCCCGCGATCCCAAACCTTATAAAGAGCATCTCGCCTGCCAGTTTCGTCATCAGGCGGGCCGCGATGCCCATGCGCCGGGGTATTATGTGCATATCGCACTGGACGGCGTCCGGTTTGGCGGCGGAATATATCTGCCCCCTGCTCCCGTCCTCCGAGCCATTCGACAGTCTATCGATGAAAACCCTGAAAAATGGCGGAAAGTAAAGGCAGACTCCGACTTTCGGAATACATTTGACCGCATCCGGGGCGACAGCCTGAAACGCGCGCCGAAAGGATTCTCGCCTGATCATCCGGAGATCGAGGATCTGAAGCGCAAAACCCTCTTCATCACCAAGCCGCTCAGCTCCGTTGAGCGCATCACGCAGCCTGACTTCATCGAGGAAGTCGATGACGCCTTCCAGAAGGCTACTCCCTTCATGCGCTTTCTGACCAACGCGGTTGACCTCCCTTTTTAGATAATCCGCACGCGCCGTCCGATTTTAACCGATCATTAAGAGTATTTTCCTAAAATTATCGGCATATCGGAATATTGGCTTCGCGCAAGGATAGACGCCATGATGAATACAATTGAATTACACCCGGATACGGCTGTGGATTTATACAGCACGGCCCATAACCTGATCATCCATCAGGGAGAAAATGCCATTGACATGCTGCATGCCGAAGCGCAGACCTTGCGCGAGAACAGCGAGGCCGAGGAAGACCTCTATGCCTGCATCGAACTCATTCGTGTGGTTGGGGAACTGATCGACATGGAGATCGCCGGCCCCATTCACTAGAATTCCATCCGAAGGACATAAAAAAAAGGCGGCACTTAAAATGCCGCCTTTTTAATTAAAATACGAAGGCCTAGCTTTGCAGAACAACGCGGCCGACAACCTTCCCCGCGCGCAGATCCTCAAGCGTGTTATAGGCTTCTTTCATGGGACGCGGAACAATGGTGAGTTCACTGAGTTTCCCTGCTTTCGCAAGTTCCATCAGTTCCCGCATTTCACGAAGATTGCCGACATAGCTTCCCTCGACGGATATCGCCTTGATCGGGAACATGGGAAGCGGCATGGAGAAGCCTCCGCCGAAGAGCCCGACAATCACCAACTTCCCACCTTTTGTAAGAACCTTGGCACCGAAGGCCGCACTGCTCTCGGCACCGACAAAATCGATGGTGGCGTTTACACCGCCCCCAGTCGTGCCCATGAAGCTTTTAAAGGCAGCCGGATCAGATGGATCGATGGCCGCAACCGCCCCTGCCTCAATTCCGGCCTCGCGTTTTGCCGGATCGATATCCGCAACGTAAATCTCGGCATCGGTCACGGATTTCGCGATTGCCATCGCCGCAAGGCCGACACCGCCCGCTCCCATAATCAGCAGCTTCCCGCCGTCCGTGCGGGATTTTACCTTGTTGAGCGCGCTATAGGCCGTCAGGCCGGAGCATGTATAGGTACAGGCCAGTTCCTTGGGAAGAGTACCGTAATCGAGCAGATAGCGCGAATGTGGCACGATCAGAGTATCAGAATATCCCCCCGCCACGTCGATGCCAAGCTGACGCGGACGGTTACAGAGCTGTTCCTCACCCGAGGCGCAGATCGCGCATTCCCCACAGCCGATCCACGGATAGACGACGCGCTTGTCACCGACCTTCACATCCGTCACATTTTCGCCGACCGCCGTTACCGTGCCGACAATTTCATGACCAAGCGTAAAGGGAAGCTCCCGCCCTCCCTTGATGTTAAGCTGCTTGCCATTGCCGAGATCAAAATGCCCTTCCCAGATATGGATATCACTGTGGCAGACGCCACAGGCCGTGACATCCATCAGGACTTGATCTCCCGTTGCGACCGGAGCGTCGCCGGTGTTTTCCACCAGCGGCGCCCCGTATTCTTCAAATTGATAGCTCTTCATTTTTTCCTCCCAGATTTCTTGAAGCTCAGCGATCAGGCGATATTGATCCAGGTCGTTTTCAGCTGAGTGTATTTTTCAAGAGCATGAAGAGAGCGATCCCGACCGTTACCCGACTGCTTGTAACCACCGAACGGCGTCGACATATCGACATCGTCATAGGTGTTAACCCAGACCGTCCCGGCCCGAAGCGCCTGGGCGAGCTGATGCGCCTTCGAGATATCCCGCGTCCAGACAGAAGCGGCCAGACCGTAAATGGTGTCGTTGGCGATCTTGATCCCCTCTTCCATATCCTTGAAGGTGATCGTGCTGACAACCGGGCCGAAAATCTCTTCCCTCGCAATAGTCATATCGTTCGACACATTATCGAAAATGGTTGGCTCAATATAGAAACCGCCCGTCTCCTGCATGACCTGCTTACCGCCGTAATGCAGCTTCGCGCCTTCTTCCTGACCCTTGCCGATATAGCCCATGACGCGCTCCGTCTGATTTTTATCGACCATCGCGCCGACAATTGTCTTGGCGTCCAGCGGATCGCCCGGCTGGAGGGTTTTCGCGACATTCGCAATCTTCTCGACCAGTTCGTCCTTAATACTGTCCTGCACGACAACGCGAGATGCAGCTGTGCAGACTTCACCCTGGTTGAAGAAGACGCCCATGGCGATTTTCTTTGCGGCAAGGTCAAGGTCCGCATCCCCCATGACCAGGCTCGGGCTCTTGCCACCACATTCCAGACCAATGGCTTTCAGATTGCTTTCACCCGAATAGCGCATAAACAGCTTGCCAACTTCGGTCGAACCCGTGAACGCCAGCGCATCCACATCCATATGGCGGCCAAGGGCCTGTCCGGCAGTTTCACCAAAACCGGGAAGGACATTGAAAACGCCTTCAGGAATACCGGCTTCAATTGCCAGTTCCGCAATGCGCAGCGCCGTCAACGGCGATTGCTCCGCCGGTTTCAGGATCACACTGTTGCCCGCTGCCAGTGCCGGCGCAAATTTCCATGCGCCCATCAGCAAAGGGAAGTTCCAAGGAACCACGCAAGCAACGACACCAATCGGTTCCCGTGTGATGAGTGCAAGAGAGCGACGGCGGTCTGTCGGGGCAATTTCATCATACAGCTTGTCAATCGCCTCAGCATACCAGGAGATACTACCCGCAGAGCCGGGAATATCGACGGCACCGGCCCATTTCACTGGCTTGCCCATATCCAGACATTCCAGCAATGCCAGTTCGTCCTTGTTCTTCATGATCAGACCGGCGAACTTCTGAAGAACAGCTTTGCGCTTGGCAGGCGCAGCACGGGACCAGGCGCCAGAGTCAAAGGCGGCGCGCGCGGCAGTCACCGCACGGTTCACATCCTCAACATCACAGGAGGCAACCTGTGTCAGGACACGGCCATCAAGCGGACTTACGCAATCAAATGTTTTCCCGGAAGCGGCATCAACATATTGGCCATTGATAAAGGCCTTGTTGCGGATTGAAATTTCACTTTCTAGTTTCTGCCAATCTTCTCGTGTCGGGGTAGGAGCTGCGGACATACTTTTTCCTCTTTATCTTATTGATGTCAGACATAATTTTTTCTTGTATAGAAAATAACGAAAGCCCCGGGCTCATGAAAGCCTTTTTCTTGCATTGACAATAACGAAAGCCCTCTTCCGGTGAAAGTCCTACTTTACCGACAGGCAAAAAATATTTTTTAACCAGTACGCTGACACTCATTCTCCTCTTATATATAACTCCTTCTTACTGAATTTTCATAATCTTGATAGGTAACCTTTATGGTCCCTGGAAATATCAACCTTACCCAGCTTCAGACATTTCTGTGGGTCTCTTCTTTGCGCAGCTTTCGCAAGACGGCCGAGAAGATGAATACGACGCAGCCTGCAATTTCCTCCCGGATCGCCAGGCTGGAAGAAACGCTGGGTGTTCGCCTGTTCGAGAGGGACACGGGCTCCATACAGCTGACGGCAAAAGGACTTGAGCTTCTGCCCTATGCCGAGAAACTCCTCAGGACATCTGCCCTGCTCGTGGACCGGATCAGTCAAGATGAGGATTATGTCGGCATATTACGCCTTGGCGTCTCCGAGGTGATTGTTCATACATTCCTGCCCGATTTTCTATCCGGCCTCCATCAGAAATTTCCGGAAATCGAGGTCGATATTGTTGTCGACGCAACCGCAAACCTGCGCCGGGAGTTGATCGAACGCTCAATCGACTTTGCCTTGCTGATGGGGCCGGTAACGGATTACCAGATCGAAAACCACGACCTGATCGAATTCGACGTTATCTGGGCGGCCGCCCCATCCCTCAAAATCGAGACGGATCGCGAATTGTCCTTGGACGAATTGGCCACCTCGCCGCTCATCACCTATGCGCGCAATACGCGACCCTATGCCGACCTGTCACGGCAGCTTCGCAAGAATACGGAACTGCCTGCCCGCATTTATTCCTCCAGCTCACTTGCGGCCATTCACAGGATGGCGCTGGATGGTATCGGAATCGCAAACCTGCCACGTCAGATGATTCAGGCAGATATCATAAATGGCCACTTGCAGCAGATACAATGCGTATGGCACCCACCCAGCCTTAAATTCACAGCATCCTACCCGACCGAACCCTATAACCCGGTGATCGAGAAAATTGTCCATCATGCATTGGATGTTTCGCGCAGTTACCGCAAGCAAATAGAAACCCTTGTCCCGCTCGCTACCCAGTAGAAATGACGGAAATCAGGGTAGCATATGGCGCATCCATGCTATTGTTGCAGTTTAATCTTGCCTAATGTTACAGTGTTATGACGAAAGACCATCACCGTCACCTGTCAGGGGAATTTTCGTCTTCGGCCCCTGACGAAATGGGCGCAAGCCCGAGAGTAAAAGTCAGAGCGAGAAATGAGTACCTACGTTTTTTCCGTTTACAACACCGAAGCGCGTAATGCGCTCGACAACAACCAGGAACATCCCCATATTTCAATGCGCTGGGCCACTCCGTGCCGGTTTGCCGTCGAAGCAGAAAATCCGCAGAAGGCGGAGTCCTGCATTAAGGAGAAATATCCCCGCGAAGAGGGGTTTGTGACCAAACGCCTGAACTGATCTTCGAGGAGGTCTGCTAACGGCGTTCGGGGGCATGTCTACGCCTCCACGGGTTGGTCTGCTCAAATGCATCTCTCTAAACACTCTCAATAGGAAGCGAGACCCATGACAAACAAACAAAAAATAATAACCGAATCAAAGGGACCCGTTACAACCATCATCGTCAACAGGCCGGAAGTACGAAACGCGCTCGATCAGGAATCGATGGAACTTCTCACGCTTGCCTATCGCGCGTTCGAAGCGGATGACAGTCAGCGTGTCGCCGTTGTTACCGGCGCAGGTGGTGCGTTCTGCGCAGGTGCCGATCTGAAAGAAGCCTCCAAACGGGTCGATTACAAAGCCTGGGCTGGCCATCAGGACGGACCGTTTCACAAGCCACTTTCAAAGCCGCTGATCGGGGCCATTGCCGGTCATGCCTGCGCCGGCGGCATGGGCCTCGCCCTTCACTGCGATATCCGTATTGCCGAGGAAACGGCTGTTTTTGGCATTTTCTGCCGTCGCTGGGGTGTTCCGATGAGCGACGGGACGCCGGTGCGCCTGCCCCGTGTTATCGGCATGGGCCGGGCTCTCGATATGATGCTGACCGGGCGACCGGTTCCGGCAGACGAAGCGCTATCCATGGGGCTTGTCACACGTGTTGTCCCGACAGGCACCGCGCGTGCCGCCGCGGAGGAGCTCGCCCTGCAAATCGCGGACTTTCCGCAAATCGCCATGTTGTCGGATCGGGAGAGCGTTTACATGCAGGAAGGCAAAACCGACGCGGAAGCCATTCAGTTCGAAATGATGGCCGCGGAGGAAGCGAAACAGAAGGAAGCAAAAGCTGGCGCCGCCCGTTTTGCCTCAGGAGAAGGCCGTCACGGCGCTTTCTGATAATTTCCGAAAATAGGATATCCCCTCCAGGGCTTGATCGCCCGCAAGGCGAAGATTGACCGCATGCTCGCCACATGCGGCAGCTTCGCGAGGCAGTTCCGGTGAATGCGGTCATAGTCCCGTACATCGCTAGCGGTGACCCGCATGATATAATCCGCATTGCCGGTCGTCAGATGACATTCCAGTATTTCATCATAGGTCATCACCGCTTTTTCGAAGAAATCCAGCGTCTCCTGGCTTTGCGATGTCAGAGATATCTCGACAAAGACATCAACCTCCAGGCCGAGCGAGCGCTTGTCCAGCCGTGCCATATAACCGTCGATCACAGCCGCATCCTCCAGCAGCTTGATGCGGCGATGGCAGGCCGATAGCGAAAGATTTACCCGCTCCGCGATCTCTGAGATGGGCTGGCTTGAGTCGCGCTGCAACTCCAACAAAATCTGCCGATCAAAGCTATCCATTGGAATTTTTCCCGTTATTTGTCCTATTGATGGGATTTTATACTAAAAAAATTTATTGATAAAATAATTTTCGGAAATAATTTCACGCGAAAAATCGTATAATTCTTGCCTTCGAAGTTGATCTGTCTGGGGGAGAAAACAGCATGATCGTCGGAACACCCAAGGAAATCAAAAACCACGAATACCGTGTCGGGCTGACGCCGGAAAGCGCCGGGGAACTTGTTACTCGCGGCCATGAAGTTCTCGTGGAAACGGATGCGGGCCGCGGTATCGGCGCATTCAACGAGGATTACGAAGCCGTTGGCGCGAAAATTGTCGGTACCGCCGAAGAAATTTTCGCGCGCGCCGAGATGGTCGTAAAGGTGAAGGAGCCCCAGGCAGTTGAACGCGTCATGCTGCGCGAAGACCAGATATTATATACCTATCTTCACCTTGCGCCGGATCCGGAGCAAACTCATGATCTGATAAAATCAGGTGCTGTCTGCATTGCCTATGAGACGGTCACGGATAATGCAGGCGGCCTCCCGCTCTTGAAACCGATGAGTCAGGTCGCTGGCCGCATGTCGGTGCAGGCCGGCGCGGCGGCACTTGAAAAATCCCATGGCGGGCGCGGTGTCCTGCTGGGTGGCGTCCCGGGCGTTGCGCCGGGCAAGGTCGTCATTATCGGTGGCGGCGTAGTCGGGTTCAATGCGGCCCAGATGGCGATAGGCCTTCATGCGGATGTCACGATCCTCGATCGTAATCCTGCCGCGCTTGAACGGCTCGAAAATCATTTTGAATCGTCCGCCAAGGTGATCTATTCCACCAACGCCCTTCTCGAACGACTGGTGATGGAGGCCGATCTTGTGATTGGCGCTGTGCTGATCCCCGGCGCTGCCGCACCAAAGCTGGTCACCCGCGAAATGTTGGCCACCATGCAGGAAGGATCCGTCATCGTTGATGTGGCGATTGACCAGGGCGGATGCTTTGAAACGTCGAAGCCGACAACTCATGCGGATCCAACCTATGTTGTTGATGGTGTCGTTCATTACTGCGTCGCCAATATGCCGGGTGGGGTTGCCCGGACCTCGACCTACGCGCTCAACAACGTCACCCTGCCCCATGCGCTCCGCATTGCGGACAAGGGCTGGAAGCAGGCGCTAAAGGATGATCGGCATCTTGCAAACGGTCTAAATGTCTGGAACGGCAAGATCACCTGCGAGCCTGTTGCACGGGACCTCGACCTTGATTACACACCAATCGAAGAAGCAGTAAAGGGTTAAGTTCCGACGCAAACAAAAGCCCGGCCTTCCGGTCGGGCTTTATATCTGCAATGGCGACCCCGGCACGACTCGAACGTGCGACCTATTGATTAGAAGTCAATTGCTCTATCCAGCTGAGCTACGGGGCCGTTATTCTGCGAAACTCGATCTGTTGCTAGCCGCGAACCCGGGTATAGGCGAAGTTTTCCGCATAGGCCTTTAGGTGAAGGCGGCGCTTCTTGGGTTCAAAAACCGTGTAGGGAATGTTGTTCGACTCACAAAAGGCGATAGCACTTTCCTTGTCGTCAAAATCGACTGTCACCTGCGAATTCATATCCCGTGACCCGGTCCAGCCCATCAGCGGTTCAATATATCTCGCTTCAGAGGGCGCATATTCAAGGCGCCAGTGCTTGGTCCCCTTGCGGCCTGACTGCATGGCGTTTTTCGCCGGTTGGAAAATTCTCGCCTTCATTGTCATCGCTCAACTACTCTCCAGTATGACTGAATACTTCAGCGGGCACATAGTCCAGTTCACCAAAGCCCGGCGCTTCCCAGTAAAGCTCCAATGTCGCAGTGTTCCTTTTTTCGAAATACTTGATATGGATCGGATACCAGCCCGGCTCTGAAACCTCAACAATTATTTCATCGGAAAAACGATCGGCATGAACGTCCGGATCCTCATAAATCAGCTTGTCACCGATAGAAATCCAGACACCGTCATTTGAATGCACCATAAAAACATAACGCCCCGGCTGCTCCATCTTGATGAAGCCCTTGATAATCGCCCCGACCATATCGTTGCTTTTCGCCGTCAGGACATTTCCTTGGCCCACCTGATAATTCAGCATCGGAATGGGTTCTCCCGGCGTGCCGTCCATATAACCCATATTCTCTTCAAGTTCTTTAATGCTGTTGACCTTCACCCCATAATAGGTGACCGCGAGGCCAGGCTTGAGATTGGCGGCATCAGGTTGCGGGGAGGCCGGCTTGAGATCGGTAAATGTTTCCGCCTGGGCAATAGCAGGTACCATCAAAAGGCCCAGCAGGAATATCGCGACGCGCGCCTGTCGTATAATCAGCTTTTGTATAGCACTCTCTTTCATCTGCCCATCACCTCCCTCATATAAATCCTCATAATATTCTATTGAAAATTTACTTGACGGCAACGGAAAGCGCAACCATCCGGCATTCTTCATGAAATCGTCACGCATTTTTCGCCTGAAATTATAAAAAACCCTGCAAATCATTGATTCACAGGGTTTTAAAAATGGTCGGGGCGGCAAGATTCGAACTTGCGACCTCTCGCTCCCAAAGCGAGCGCACTACCAGGCTGTGCTACGCCCCGTTCAGTGAAAGGATCATCTATACTAACAACGCCCGGCTCGCAAGTCAGAATTAAGAATTTTTCTAAGGCCCGACATGAACATAATGGAATATCGCGTCGGCTTTGAACAATACCTTGCCCCGTGCCCTCAACTCGCCCCGGACGAAGACAACTGTTCGCGTGCTTCGAATCACCTCGACACTGGATTCCACCCAGTCCCCTTCCCGTGACGGTGAGAGGAACTCGGAGTTCATCTTGATTGTCACACAACGCCGACCGGTTTCATAACGTACAGAGGCCGCAAGCGCCGCGTCCGCGAACGTCATCATCATTCCGCCATGCACCACCCTGATGCTGTTGAGATGACGTTCCTCCACCCGGAAAGCCCGGATCAGTTTGCCGTCATCTGTAATCTTCTCATAGAAAGGGCCGTTTATGTTCGTGAAAGGTGCTTTTCTCTCAACAATTTCAAATCCATCAGGAACATCGCGGGTTCCGGTTGTGTTGTTGTTCATTGTTTGTCCGGTGGTTACTGATTTTCAAAAATGGGATGATACAGAACATCCCCGACCTTAACAGAGTTTTCTTGAGCAAATCCCCCATTCAGTTCAAGAACCGCCCGGGCCACCCCTTCGAATGTAACGACATCCAGTGAATGGGGAATTGCTTTGTCCTTGATATAGAGAATTTTCCCCGCCGCATCCACAAAGAACATATCGAGTGAAATTTTCGTATCTTTCATCCACATCGTAATCTTCCGGGTTTCGCCAAAATCGAAAAGCATCCCCTGCATTGGTGGCAAAGCAGGACGATGCATCAGGCCTTTGCTCCGCTCCGCGGGATCATCCGCGACTTCAACATCCAGAAGAATACTCCGCTCCGAGGTTTCGAGGATGAGGCGTTCGGTCTCAGAGACTGTTTCAGCGTGAGGCGCCGATATCGCCGCATGAAACAGCAATAAAATCAATCCAGTCAGGATAAATATGAAACCGTTACGCGAACTGACCAGTGATGTCATTCGACCGAAGAATCCCTTGTCTGCAAACATATTTTCTTTATAGTAGGGGCTCCTCGGGGGGAGCCAGTTTGGCTGAGAGGTTCCGATAGGCGGAACGACCCCGAATACCTGATCAGGTTAATACCTGCGTAGGAACGAGAGGTCAATGGAACCCGAACGCCCAGACATTTTATCTATGCCGAAGCCGATGAACGTCGCATCGGGCGATCTGTCGCCTGTCGGTGTGACGCTGAACCTCGACCATCTCGAATTTGACGGACAATTGATCCTTAGCAATCTCGAGCTAACACTGGAACCCGGAAAAATTACCTGTCTGCTGGGTCCCAGCGGGGTCGGCAAGAGCAGTATTCTCAAAGTTCTTGCCGGATTTATTCCGCTGCCCGGGCATAGCCGTATAACGGTCAGCGATAATGGGCCCCTCGCCGGGCGCCTTTCCTATATGGATCAGCAAGACTTGCTCCTGCCATGGGCGACAGTAGAGGATAACCTGCTGATCGGCGATCGGCTGCGGGGTAACCCACCAAATATCGAACGTGCCCGCCACCTTCTTAATCATGTCGGGCTTGCAGATCGACGCGATGCCCTTCCCGCGACACTCTCCGGCGGTATGCGCCAGCGCGTTGCTCTGGCCCGGACTTTGATGGAGGGGGCGCCGATCGTCCTGATGGACGAACCTTTTTCCGCGCTCGACGCCATTACAAAATTCCGTCTTCAGGATCTCGCGGCGGACATGCTGAACGGCAAGACGGTCTTGCTCATTACACATGACCCGCTGGAGGCTTTGCGCATCGGCCATGTCATACATGTTCTCTCCGGTATCCCGGCCACCCTCTCACAGCCGCTGGCTCCGGAAGGATCCATTCCCCGCAATCCGACTGACGACGCGCTCAAGCATCACTATTCTGATATTATGGCGCAGCTGGCTGCTTCCGGAAGGTTGTCATGAAGCTCTTTCGTATTCTGATAACCTTGGCCGGGCTGCTTCTCCTCTGGGCCGCGATAACCGCGCTTCTTGATCTGCCGAAATTCATACTCCCCTCGCCGCTGATCGTGATGGAGGCGCTTTTCCGTCACGCCGCGCTGATTGCGGAGAATGCAATGACCACGGCCACAGAGATTCTTCTGGGCCTTGTTCTCGGGATTGTATTCGGGATGATATCGGCTCTCATGATTTCCGCCTATCGGCCGGTAAAACAATGGGTTTTCCCTCTTTTGATTGCAAGTCAGGCAATCCCTGTCTTTGCAATCGCCCCGCTGCTCGTTCTGTGGCTGGGATATGGCATCGCCCCAAAAGTGGTGATGAGCCTGCTCATCATCTATTTTCCGGTAACCGTCGGATTTCTGGACGGTCTGAACCGGACGGAGCCCGCATGGGTAAACCTCGCCGCACTGTTGCAGAAATCAGGTCATACAGGCCGCCTTGGAGATATGGTCCGTCTCTATCGCTATATCAAGATTCCTTACGCCCTTCCCTCGCTAGCCTCCGGCATCCGGGTTGCCGCAGCGGTTGCCCCGATCGGTGCCGTGGTTGGTGAGTGGGTCGGCGCTTCTTCCGGTCTCGGTTACCTGATGCTCCATGCGAACGCCCGCGTCCAGACGGACCTGATGTTCGCCAGCCTGCTGGTTCTGACCCTGATGGCGCTTATTCTTTATTACCTGATCGATCATGGCCTCCGGCGCGCTTTGCCCTGGCTTTCAGATCAGGACGATACTGTCACCCAAAAACGGAGTTTGTAAATGAAAAGAATATTCCTCCCCCTGTTGATCGTTCTTGCGATCCAGAGCACCGCGGCGAGCGCCGCGGAAAAACTGACCGTGCTGCTGGACTGGTTCGTCAATCCCGACCATGCCCCTCTGATCGTCGCCGATGAAAAGGGTATTTTTGAAAAGCACGGACTTGATGTCGAGATGATCGCCCCTGCGGATCCGAATGACCCGCCAAAGCTGGTCGCAGCCGGCAAGGCGGATCTCGCGATTTCCTATCAGCCCCAGCTTCATATGCAGGTGGCGGAAGGATTACCGCTCAAACGGATTGCGACCCTCGTGGCGACGCCACTGAACAGCCTCGTGGTTCTTGAAGATGGTCCGATAAAGACATTGGCTGATCTCAAAGGCAAAAAAGTCGGTTATTCCATCGGCGGATTTGAAACGGCGCTTCTGAAGGCCATGCTGGAACCGCATGATATCTCCCCGTCCGACCTCACCCTCATCAATGTGAATTTCTCGCTGTCCCCCAGCCTTCTGTCCGGACAGGTGGATGCCGTCATCGGCGCCTTTCGGAATTTTGAACTCAACCAGATGGATATCGAAGGATATCCCGGACGGGCCTTCTACCCTGAGGAAGAGGGTGTGCCAGCTTACGATGAGCTTATCGTTGTCGCAAATTCAGCAAAGCTGGATGATCCAAGACTGATCCCGTTTATCGAGGCACTGGAGGAAGCCACACAGTATCTGATCAACCACCCGGAGGAAAGCTGGAAGCTGTTCATCAAGAACCATCAAGAGCTGGATGACGAGCTCAACCGGCGGGCATGGGGTGCAACCCTGCCTCGCTTTGCACTACGGCCCGGCGCCCTGGACACAGGCCGGTATGAGCGCTTCGCGAAGTTTATGAAAAAACAGGGCCTGATCGAGACGATCAAGCCCGTAGAAGAGTATGCCACTGCCCTGCAATAGGCTGTGAATTAAGAGAATTAACAGACATTCCCGTCCGGAATATTAATTATTCCGGACGCTGTATCTCTGCGACTTGCGGTCCTTTTTCACTATCGCCGATCCGCACAGTCATCCTCTGGCCGGCCTGAACGGGCAAAGCCCCTTCGCGGCGGAGCGTTTCCATATGCACGAAGATATCCTGTGTGCCGTCTCCGCGTGTCAGGAAGCCATACCCCTTGACCGGATCGAACCATTTCACTTCAACCTCGACAAAGTCACCTTGCGGCTGTACCGCAGGATGGTTGGTGACATTGTTCTTTTCCGGCACCCGCGGCTCAAAAGGAACTGCCGTCGATGTGTCAATATCAAGAACCTTTATTGCCTGAAGCCCTTTCGAGCGTCGCACGACAATACAGGTTACGCTTACACCTTCCGCCACATACTCATGACCGGCCTCGCGCAGACAAGAAAGATGGAGAAAAATATCGCCCGGTTCGTTATTCGGCGTCAAAAAACCAAAACCCTTGACCGTGTTGAACCATTTAACACGTCCTGTCATTTCAAAGGTTGTTTCCGGGGACTCGATCGATTTTGTCTCTTCCTGCTTACTCCGTAATTGTTCAATTTTGGCTGTCATATATTACTCCCGAACTTGGCGATCGTCCTGTATCGTCTCGCCAGACGGAGAGTTTAACACATTTTTAAGGAAACTTTCAATATTCGAATTGGTTGAATACTTGCCGCCTGTTTCCGGTAACATGGTATGACAAAAGCAGTATTTCGCGTCCCCAAAAAATGATCGCGACACATTACCGCATGGATGATACTTGCAGCAGGCAAAATCCCATGGCATATACGGGGGAAAGAGCCAGGGATCAGCCATAAATTTTGTTCCCTATAATTTTAACAGATGCCGACGACAGGGATTGCAGGACTTTGTTAAAAACCCTTAGTTTGTTTCTCGTGCTAATGGCGGTCTGGCTATTGCTGTCGGGAATCTATACGCCTCTGATCACCGGATTCGGCGTTGGCTCCTGTCTGCTGTCCGCCCTCATCGCCTATCGTATGGATGTGGTCGACCGTGAAGGACATCCGCTCCATTTGGGGCCCCGCATCATCACATATTGGGCATGGCTCTTTGTAGAGATATTCAAGGCGAATATCGATGTGGCGAAATGCGTCCTCTTTCCGCAAAAATATCTGCGGCCCAGCATATTCACTGTGACCGCTAGCCAGAAGTCTGATCTCGGCCGCGTTATTTACGCCAACTCCATCACGCTGACACCAGGAACGGTGACGGTAGACCTTGATGGCAACCAGGTTATGGTCCATTCCATGACCGAGGTTTCCGCGGAAGGGATCAAAAGCGGAGACATGGACCGCCGGGTCACCAAAGTCATGGAGGAAGCATGACGATTTACGCCATTGCCGCGATCGCCATTCTTGTCAGTATTGCCCTCGCCCTCACCCGTGCGATCATTGGTCCGACGTCCTATGACCGTATCCTTTCCGTAAATGCCATCGGAACGAAGACAGTCCTTTTGATCGGCGTGATGGGATTTCTGGGTGGGCGGCCTGACTTCCTTGACCTTGCACTGGTATACGCCCTCGTCAATTTCATTGGCACGCTGGCTGTCCTGAAATATTTCAAGTTCGGCACGCTGCGCGGCACTCTCTCCAAACCGAGGGATAACGCATAATGGAACTGGTCCTCGATATCGCCACATGGATTTTGATGCTGGCGGGGAGTTTACTGCTCTTGATCACCGGATATGGTCTGCTGCGTCTGCCAGACCTTTATACGCGTATTCATGCCGGCGGCATGGCCGATACACTCGCCACATTCCTGATATTTATCGGTCTTGCCTTGCAAAGCGGCTTTACGCTTGTAACCGCCAAGCTGTTGCTCGTCCTTGTGTTTGTCTTCTTCACCAGCCCAACATCATCTTATGCACTTGCGCAAGCGAGTTTCGTTGCGGGCCTGAAGCCAAAACTGGACGGTTTCGGTCCGGTGAAAAAGACCGATGATGACGCATAATCAATCACAGAAGACCGAGAGGGGGACAAGACCATCGCTGCCTTTGTAGATATTTTCCTGATGCTGTTGCTGATTGCAGGAACAATGACAGTCCTGATGGTGCGCAACCTGTTTGTCGCGACGATGCTTCTCGGGATCGTCAGCTTTACGATGGCGCTGATATTTATCAGCCTCGATGCAGTCGATGTCGCCTTCACCGAAGCGGCGGTCGGCGCCGGTATCAGCACCGTTCTATATATCGGCACACTCGCGCTTGTCGGATCGCAGGAAAAGGAGCGTCCGAAACTCGCGCTGGGCCCCCTCGTCATCTGCGTCCTGGTCGGGGCAATCCTCTATTACGCGACATATGAGATGCCCGAGTTCGGCCATCCGGAGAATCCGGTCCAAACCCATGTAGCGCCCCGCTATGTTGAGGAAAGCCCGACGGAAATCGGAATACCGAATATGGTGACCTCCGTACTCGCAAGTTATCGCGGCTATGATACCTTCGGTGAAGTGACCGTGATTTTCACCGCCGGGATTGGGGTTCTCCTGATCCTGCGCCAGCGCCGCCGAAAACGCACCGAGGCGGAGAAGGATGCAAAGGACACCCCGCTCGATGAAAATCGCGGTGGAAAGGGCAGCAGCCTGAGCGGACTGGGAAGCGCCCATGACCTGGTGCCCCATGTCATCGCCAAATTATTGATCCCCTTCATCTTCGTTTTCGGACTTTATGTCCAGTTTCATGGCGATTTCGGACCCGGTGGCGGCTTTCAGGCCGGCGTGATTTTTGCCGCCGGCATCATCCTGTATGCCCTTGTCTTCAGCCTAGATCTGGCACGGGCCGTTATCAGTGAAAAAGCCATTCTGTTCCTGATCTCCGCCGGCGTCGTACTCTACGGTGGAGTCGGAGTTGTCAGTATGCTGCTGGGCGGCAATTTCCTAGATTACAACGTGCTTGCCTCCGATCCAATCGCCGGTCAGCATATCGGCATCCTGCTGGTGGAGCTTGGCGTCGGCATCACGGTAACGGCGGCCATGCTGGCCATTTTCTACGCTTTCGTCGGTCGCGCGGACCTGATTGAGGAAGCCGCACAGCGGGGAGAAAACTGATGTCTTTTGGTTTCTTCAACTACTGGGTTTTCATTATCCTGCTGATGATCGGCCTTTATACGGTGATGAGCCGGAATAACTTCGTCAAGAAAATGATCGGCCTGTCGCTGTTCCAGATTTCCGTTTTCCTTTTCTATATCAGCATGGGAAAGATATCCGGCGGCACCGCGCCCATTGTTATCAGCGGGTCTCTTGATACGGCGGAGCCCATTTATTCAAATCCGCTGCCACATGTCCTGATCCTGACCGCCATTGTGGTCGGCATTGCGACGACGGCCCTTGGCCTGTCGCTGGTGGTCCGGATCAAGGAATCCTTTGGTACCATTGAAGAAGACGACATCCTCGAAATGGAGGATGGCGCCTGACATGATATCTCTGAGTTCCCAGTTTCCAATTCTGGTCGCCCTTGCGCCTTTGATGGCCGCCCCCTTCTGTGCCCTGTTTCGCGGCAATACACTGCCCTGGGCCATGACAACGATTATCAGTGCCTTCAGCTTTTATGTCAGCCTGTCACTGCTGTTTTCCGTCGTCGCCTCCGGTCCCATCTCTTATGAGCTGGGCGGCTGGGCACCGCCATGGGGGATTGAGTATGTCGTCGACCCGCTGAGCGGCTTCATGCTCGTCCTGATCAGTGGGATCAGCACAGGAGTTCTGCTCTTTGCCCGCGACAGCATTACAAAGGAAGTGCCCGCGCATCAGCTCGGCCTGTTCTTTGCCGCCTATCTGCTGTCCCTTACCGGCATGCTCGGTATCTGCATCACCGGTGATGCCTTCAATATCTTCGTTTTTCTCGAAATCATGTCGCTGTCCTCCTATGCACTTATCGCCATGGGCGAACGGACGGACCGGCGTGCTCTTACTGCGGCCTTCCAGTATCTGATAATCGGCACTGTTGGCGCGACATTCTATCTGACGGGCGTTGGTCTCATCTACATGATGACGGGAACCCTGAACATTGCGGACATCGCCTCACGCTTTCCCGAAATCGAAGGCACGCGGCCCATCCTTGCCGGGGTGGGCTTCATCATTGTCGGCATCTGTATCAAGCTGGCGCTGTTTCCGATGCATGTCTGGCTGCCCAACAGCTATACTTATGCCCCGAATATCATCACGGCCTTCTTTGCAGGGACGGCAACGAAGGTATCGGTTTATCTTCTGATCCGCTTCATTTTCACCGTCTTCGGTCCCAATTACAGCTTTGCCGGACTGGGCCTGACGGACGTTCTGATGCCGCTCGCCATCCTCGGGTTCCTCTCAATGTCGGCCGTCGCAATCTTTCAGACGAACCTGAAGCGTCTGCTGGCCTATTCGAGTGTGGCCCAGCTTGGATATATGGTCCTTGGTATCGCCTTGGCGAGTGAGGCGGGCCTGACCGCGTCAGTCGTCCATATCTTTAATCATGCGGTGGTAAAGACGGGTCTGTTCTTGTCCGTCGGATGCATGTTCTATGTCGTCGGCTCGACCTACCTTAAGGATTTGCAAGGAGTCGGCAGGCGCATGCCATTAACAACATTCGGGTTCGCCCTCGGCGGACTGGGATTGATCGGCGTCCCGCTCACCCCCGGCTTTATCAGCAAATGGTATCTGGTTGTTGCAGTCCTCGAAAAAGGCTCGTACTTCGGCTATGCCCTTGTTGCCGCGCTGATGGTGTCAAGCCTGCTCGCGGTGATCTATATCTGGCGCGTGGTGGAGGTGGCGTATTTCCGTCCACCACCCGAGGGAACGGAGACGCAGGAGGCGCCGCTCTCCCTGCTCATCCCGACATGGATTTTCATTCTCGGCAGTTTCTATTTCGGTATTGAAACCAGCTTCAACGTCGGCTTTGCCAAAACCATTGCGAGTTTCCTGATGGGGGGCGCATAAATCATGTTCGCCCTAGAAACCCATGTCATCCTGGCCCTGATTATCCCGCTACTCGGTGCGGTCGGGATTGCCATTGCCTCTGCCGCGCCCAATATCCGTGAGACTGTCACGCTGGTCACCTCGGTTCTGCTCTGCCTTAATGTGTTCAGTATCCTGCCGGGCGTGATGAACGGCGTCGAGCCCGTTGTGGTCCTTGTCCAGTTGATGCCAGAGATCGGCCTGACCCTCAAGGTCGAGCCGCTGGGGATGACCTTCGCCGCGGTCGCATCCTCCCTCTGGATCATCAATTCGATCTATTCGATCGGCTATATGCGCGGGAACAATGAGCCGCGGCAGACCGGCTTCTACGTCTGTTTTGCTATTGCCATTGCCGCGACGATGGGTGTTGCCTTCTCGGCCAACCTGCTGACCTTATTCGTTTTCTACGAAGTGCTGACGCTATCGACCTATCCGCTGGTCACGCACAAAAAGAACGCAGAGGCATTGAAAGGCGGCCGTATCTATCTCGGTATCCTGATCGGCACCTCCATCGGGCTTTTCCTGCCAGCGATCATCTGGACCTGGACCCTCGCCGGTACCGTTGATTTTGTGAAAGGCGGCATTCTTGACGGTCATGCCAGCGCCGGGGTCACGGGCGTGCTGCTGTTCCTCTTCATGTATGGTATTGGCAAGGCGGCCTTGATGCCGATCCACCGCTGGCTTCCGGCAGCCATGGTCGCGCCGACACCGGTGAGTGCCCTGCTGCATGCGGTTGCCGTTGTGAAGGCGGGCGTCTTTGCGGTTTTGAAAGTTGTCATCTATATCTTCGGCATCGATTTCCTGAGCCAGACCGGCGCGTCGGAATGGCTTACCTGGGTCGCGGCCTACACCCTGATCGCGGCCTCGGTGGTTGCGCTCACCAAGGATAACCTGAAAGCCCGGCTCGCCTACTCCACCATTAGTCAGCTTGCCTATGTGGTGCTGGGCGCCTCCATGGCCACCTCGATGGCGGTTGCGGGGGGTGCGCTTCAGATCGTGATGCACGCCTTTGGCAAGATCACCCTCTTCTTTTGCGCGGGCGCCATCTACACCGCCGTGCATAAGACCGAGATAAGTGACATGCGCGGGCTCGGCCGACAGATGCCGCTGACCTTCATCGCCTTCCTGATCGGAGCACTCAGCATTATCGGCCTGCCGCCACTCGGCGGGAGCTGGAGCAAGTTTTATCTCATGCTCGGCGCTGCGGAAGCAGACGAGATCTATCTGATGATCGTCCTGCTGGTCAGCTCGCTACTCAACATCGCCTATCTGTTGCCGATCGTCGCGCGGGGCTTCTTCTATCCGCCGCTCGGCCAAAGCGATGAGCCGACACCCGTCGGATATGAAAAATCCGATTTTTCATGGCGGAACATTCAGGAAGCGCCGCTCTTTTGCGTGCTGCCGCCCGTATTGACCGCCATAACCTGCGTGATACTTTTCTTCCTTGCGGATCCGATCATGAGGCTGATCGAACCGATTTTGACGCCATAGGGACAGCATATTATGTCAAACCCGGATGACGAAAAAAAATACTGGCTGGAGGAGCCGGCGAATATCAACAAGATATTTTATGCCGTGATCGGGCTCTGTGTGCTGGTCGCCCTGCCCAAGGTTCTGACGTTGCTCGATATCCTCCTGTTCAAGCAGGGCCGTTTTGAACTGGCTGATTTTTTTGTGTTCTACACATTTTTCGGCGTGATCGGCTATGTGATGATGATCCTTCTGGCCAAAAAGCTCCGTGGCTTTCTGATGCGGGATGAGGATTACTATGATTGAAGGCCTCAACCCCGGATTAATCCTGATTTTAGGCGCGCTGCTTGTCCCGCTCACCAGCGGCTTTATCCGCTCGCTCCTTATTCTGGCCTTGCCTGTCCTCGCCCTTGTTCAGATTTACACGCTCGGCCTTGGCACATGGGGTCATTTTGAATTTCTGGGGCTGTCTCTCGAGATCACCCGCGTCGACCCCCTTTCGCGGATTTTCGGCACGATCTTCTGTATCGCCGCCTTTATGGGGATGGTCTACGCACTTCATGTTAAGGACACGATCCAGCATTTTGTCGCCTTGATCTATATCGGATCGGCCATCGGCGCCGTCTTCGCAGGCGATATGATCACCCTCTTCGTCTTCTGGGAACTGACGGCGATCTCCTCGGTTTTCCTGATCTGGGCAAGCCGGACCGAACGGGCCTATCGGGCAGGAATGCGTTACCTGATTATCCAGGTGACATCCGGCGTTATCCTGCTCGGCGGAATCATCGTATATTATCAGGATACCGGCTCGATCGCCTTTGACTATATCGGCCTGACCGGCATTGCGGGCTGTCTGATCCTGATTGCGTTCGGTATCAAGAGCGCCTTTCCTCTCCTTCACAACTGGGTGCAGGACTCCTATCCGGAGGCGACCGTTACCGGCACGGTGATCCTCTCCGCCTTTACGACAAAGCTGGCAATCTATGCGCTGGCCCGGGCCTTTCCCGGAACCGACATCCTGATCCCGATTGGCGGCGCCATGATCCTCCTGCCGATCGTCTATGTGGTGCTGGAGAATGACCTTCGGCGAGTCCTCGCCTATTCGCTCAACAGCCAGCTTGGCTATATGGTCATCGGTGTCGGTATCGGCTCGGAACTGGCCCTCAACGGTACGGCGGCGCATGTCTTCGTCCATATCATGTACAAGAGCCTCCTGTTCATGTGCATGGGGGCCGTCTTGTTCCGGACCGGCACCGTCAAGGTCACCGAGCTTGGCGGGCTTTATAAATCCATGCCGATCACAACTGTCTTCTGCCTGATCGGCGCCGTTTCAATTGCCGCCTTTCCGCTGACGGGCGGCTTTGTCTCGAAAGCCATGATCCAGTCCGCGGCCCTAAACGGCGGACTTTTCATTCTCTGGCCGGTCATGCTGTTCGCCTGTGCAGGAATAATGGATCATTCAGGCCTTAAGGTGCCATTCTTCACCTTCTTCTCCAAGGACCGGGGCATCCGGGTGCAGGAAGCGCCCATGAATATGCTGATTGCGATGGGCATCGCCGCCTTTTTCTGCATCGGGATTGGCGTCTTCCCGGGTCTGCTGTTTGAGTTATTGCCCTACGCACCGACCTATAACCCCTATTCCTTCGGGCATATCGTCTCTGCACTACAGCTGCTGTTCTTCGCGATCCTCGCCTTTATGTTGTTGATACGTTTCAAGGTTTACCCGTCAGAGCTCAGATCAACAAACCTCGACTTCGACTGGTTCTACCGGGTTCCGTTGAAACGGCTCATACTGGCAATCGGCCGCCTGATACTGATCGTCTGGAACTGGTCACTCGGCATTGCCAATGACGTTCTTCGCTACATCATCGGATTGGTGAGCGAAACACACAGCAGCGGAAAAATCATGGCGCGCACAACCGCCTCAAGTACGGCGGTGGTAGTTATCGTCGCACTGCTGGGTGTGCTGCTCGTTTTCCTGTATCAATTCCAGCAATAACCGGGATTTAGGTGATAAGGATCAGTTCAGCACCGGGCGTTCCCTGCTAACAATCCGCTTTTTCGGCATCCATCTAGTGACCGAGCGACCATCGGCCGTAAACCGGACTTCCTGCGCGGAATTTGGCGCCGCATCGAGGTCGGAGCGCCCGTTTTCGTCATAGGGGTGAACCGGCTCGGTCGCCTTGTCCCTTCCGGCCAGCCTCGGGACGCCCTTCCGATAGGCGGACGCCATATCAACCAGCATTATTTCAGCATTTCGCCCCCGCGCCATCGCCGAGCGGATTGCCGTATCCTGGGACAGGATCAGATCCAACTCGACCATACCCTTGTCCTTGAAGCTCTCATAAAATGACTGAAGAAACTTCTCCACCTCTGTACTCGGCGCAAGCGGCTCGCGGATCGCAAAGTTGCTTTCCAGCGCCAGAAATATGTCCGGCTCGATCGGTCCCGATGTGGTCGCCAGAAATGTGGAGGGCATCAGCTTGCGTTGCTTATGGGACGCGGCATAAATGGCTTGCGACAAATACAGCAATCTCATCATGAAAGGCGTTTCAGACGCCTGGCCGGAAGCCCATGACCGGGTTTTCAACCAATGGATAATATCAAATGTGGAACGGGTGACAGGACGCATCAGGGTTTCTCATCAAGTTATTATGGCGCCCAAACTAAAGGTGAATGGTTAATCCGGACTTAATGCAGGGCGCTCTATGTTGTTAAAAATACAACATAAAAAGGAAGATTCTCGGAAATCAGCCTGAATACTACTTTTAGGAGTTTCCAGTATTTGTAAAATCTCCCCCAATACGATATGAATACTCTGGTTTCGAACAGGAGTAGAGTAACTTGCGAAGAGAGAACAGCAGATCGTCCCTGACCGATATTTCAAGTCCTGCGCTTGTTGAACTGGTCCGATATTGGCAGAGCCTCGATCCGGCACCGGCGATCCCGCATCGTCAGTATTTCAATCCCGTCGATGTTCCCCAGTGCCTTCGGCATATTGTACTGATGGATGTACATGAGACAAAACCACGATACTACATTCGATTGGCCGGATCCGCCGTCAATCCGGTGTATCAGAAATCTATCGCCGGCTGCTATTTGGAAGACATTGTGAGGGAAGAGGATTTAGCAGATGTGCTGTCCGACTATGATCATGCTGTTGCCAACCAGGTACCTGTATTCCGACTTAATTCGAGTCGCTTCATCAATGGTAAAATGCGCGCCTATGAGAGAGTAATCCTCCCCATGACCTCAAACGGAATCACAGCGGACAAGTTACTGGTTGGTATCAATTTTTTCAACGTTGCCCCGCATCTGATGGACCGCCCGACCTTCAAGCTTTAGTCCTCAGAACATACTTGCCCTGCCCCGCTTTCTTGGAGTAGGCTAATCTGCAACGGGACGCTCCAACCACGGGAGACAAATCATGCAGATGAGCGGTGAGGAACTGATCAACGCGCCACGGGCGAAGGTCTGGGATGCATTAAACGATCCGGAAATTCTGCGGCAGTCCATTCCAGGATGTCAGTCTGTCGAGAAAGTCAGCGACACGGAATTCACGGCAACCGTCAAGGTCAAAGTCGGTCCGGTTTCGGCCAACTTCAAAGGCAATGTTACCTTAAGCAATATTGACGCCCCCAATGGCTACACCATTACCGGCGAAGGCAAGGGCGGCGCCGCCGGTTTCGGCAAGGGAAGCGCGGATATCTCCCTGACGGACTCGGACGATGGGACCCTTCTCTCCTATGACGCGAATGCATCGGTAGGTGGAAAGATGGCTCAGATCGGCTCCCGCCTGATTGACGGAACGGCCAAAAAACTTGCAGGTGAATTTTTTGCAAACTTCAATGATCTGGTGAGCAGCGGAGAGAGCACCGCCAGCGCTTCACCGGAAGATACACCCATTGAGGCGGCAGCGGAATCTGCGGCGATTGAATCGGTGCCGGAATCATCGACCCCGAAATCTGACACTCCGCCCGCTGCCGAAAAAGCCCCTTCACCGGACTGGATGAGACCCGGAATACTGATCCCGCTTGGTATTCTTGCGGCAATCATTCTATTTTATCTGGCGGGTGGTTAAAGGGAATTACTGTAAGTGCTTTACTGCTCCGGGCTTCGCGCTAGATCAAATGAGAGTCCGGTAGAAATAAAAAGAAGTGACTAAGAAGTCTAACTATTCGTCAGATAAATTCATGGCGTTTGACCAAGGGAGGAATATTATATGACATCGGTGACCATGACAGTAAACGGGAAGCAGGTGAGCGCAGACGTTGCGCCCAATACGCTTCTCGTTCAGTTTATCCGCGACAACCTCCGCCTGACGGGCACCCATGTCGGCTGTGACACCAGCCAGTGCGGCGCCTGCACGGTACATGTGGATGGTGACAGCGTTAAATCCTGCACGATGCTAGCCGTTCAGGCCGACGGTGCGGATGTCACAACCATAGAAGGTCTGGCAAAAGGGGGCGAACTTCACCCGATGCAGGCCGCATTCCGGGAACACCATGGCCTGCAGTGCGGTTTCTGCACGCCGGGCATGATCATGAGCGCGGTTGACCTCGTCAAACGCAACCCCAACCCCTCTGAAGAGACAATTCGTACCGAACTTGAAGGCAACATCTGCCGATGCACCGGTTATCATAACATTGTCAAATCAGTAAAAGCAGCTTCGGAGAATATGGGAGGGTGATCAATGTCTGTCGAAAATGGAATTGGCGCCTCAGTAAGGCGTAAAGAAGACCAGCGGTTTATCACGGGGAATGGTCATTACCTCGATGATATGAACAGGGCGGGCCAGGCCTATGGATGTTTCCTGCGCTCCCCGCATGCATTTGCAAAAATCAACAACATCGATCTGAGCGCGGCCAAATCTGCGCCGGGCGTCGTTGACATCTTTACCGGCGCGGATATGGTCGCCGACGGGATCGGTGGGCTGATCTGCGGCTGGGGAATCACCAGCAAGGACGGAACGCCCCATAAGGCACCGCCCCACAACAGCATGGCCGTCGATGCCGTGCGCCATGTCGGGGATCAGGTGGCATTTGTCATTGCGGAAACTCTGCAACAGGCAAAAGACGCCGCAGAATTGATCGAGGTTGACTATGAGGTCTTGGCCCCGGTCACCAATATCAGCAAGGCGCTTGCGTCCGGCGCTCCGCAAATACATGAAGAAGCACCCGGAAATCTTTGTTATGACTGGGAACTTGGTGACAAGGCCGCCGTCGATGCTGCATTCTCAAACGCGGCACATGTCTCGAAGATCGACCTTGTGAACAACCGCCTGTCGCCCAACCCGATGGAACCGCGCGCAGCCCTTGGCGAATATGATGCCGGCAGCGGCGAATTGACGCTCCATACGACCAGCCAGAACCCCCATGTGGCGCGGCTGATCATGTCTGCCTTCCTCGGGATAGCGCCGGAGAACAAGCTGCGGGTCGTTGCCCCGGATGTCGGCGGTGGTTTCGGCAGCAAGATATTTGTCTATGCCGAGGAAACCACGACAATCTGGGCCGCTAAGAAAATCAATCGCCCGGTCAAATGGACGGCGGACCGCTCGGAAGCATTCCTGACGGACGCCCATGGCCGCGATCACGTTACCCACGCGGAACTTGCCATGGACAATGACGGCAAGATCCAGGCCTTCCGGGTGTCCACGCAGGCCAATATGGGCGCCTATCTGTCGACCTTTGCATCTGCTGTTCCGACTTATCTCTACGGCACCCTGCTGAGCGGACAGTATAAAATCCCGAATATCTATGTCGAGGTGCAGGCCGGTTTCACCAATACGACACCTGTCGATGCCTATCGCGGCGCCGGTCGACCGGAGGCTACCTATGTGGTGGAGCGTATGATGGATACGGCGGCGCGGGACCTTGGCATGGACCCGACGGAATTCCGGCTGAAAAACTTCATTCAGCCCGATGCCTATCCATATGAAACGCCGGTCATCATGACCTATGATTCCGGCGATTATCCGCTTTCCATGAATAACGCGAAAGAGATGATCGACTATAACGGCTTCGCAGCCCGCAAGGCACAGTCGGAAGCCAACGGCAAACTGAGAGGTATCGGCTGCGCTGCCTATATCGAGGCCTGCGGCATCGCCCCCTCTGCGGCGGTCGGCTCACTCGGGGCCGGTGTCGGCCTCTGGGAATCCGCGGAAGTCCGCTTCAATCCGACCGGTAGCGTGACCGTCTTTACGGGCAGCCACAGCCATGGTCAGGGGCATGAGACGACCTTTGCCCAGATTATCGCGGACAAGCTCGGCGTTCCCATTGACAGCGTCGAGGTGGTTCATGGCGACACCAGCAAGGTCCCCTTCGGCATGGGAACTTACGGGTCCCGATCTCTTGCCGTCGGCGGTTCCGCCATCTCAAAGGCCGTCGACAAGATTGTCGAGAAGTCGAAAAAGATTGCGGCCCATCTGATGGAGGCCTCCGTCGAGGACATCGAGCATGAGCACGGTGTCTTCTCGGTTGCCGGAACCGACAAGCAGATGACCATGGGCGAGATCGCTTTCGCAGCCTACGTCCCCCATAACTATCCGGCCGATCTGGAACCGGGTATGGCGGAAAATGCGTTCTATGATCCGCTCAACTTCACCTTCCCGGCGGGCACCCATATTGCAGAAGTCGAGATCGACCCGAATACGGGCGAAGTCGAGATTGTTGACTGGGTTGCCTCCGATGACTTTGGCAACATCATCAATCCGATGATTGTCGATGGCCAGGTCCATGGCGGTGTTGCGCAAGGCGTGGGTCAGGCCCTGCTGGAAGGGGTTATCTATAACGATGAGAGCGGTCAGCTTCTCACCGGATCCTATATGGATTACTGCATGCCCAGGGCAGATGACCTGCCGAGTTTCCGGGTCTCCACGACCAACACCCCCTGCCCCAGCAATCCGCTTGGCGTCAAGGGATGCGGGGAAGCGGGAGCCATTGCCGCGCCGGCAGCGCTGATGAATGCCATCATCAATGCCATTGGCAAGGATATCGATATGCCGGCGACGTCTGAAAAAGTATGGCGCGCCATCAACAGCAATTAAGAAGGGATAAACAAAATGTATTCATTCGATTATGAGCGCCCTTCAGGGGTAAGTGAAGCCGCCTCGGCCATTGGCGAAGACGGCTTCACTTACCCCTGAAGGGCGCTCATA
>PAKP01000067.1 GCA_002706985.1 Sneathiella sp.
TCGGAGGGCAGCGCTCTATCCAGCTGAGCTACGGGCGCTGAGATGAGGTCTCTGCTATAGCCCAAGCCTGCCCATGTTGCAACGATTTTAGGTTGCAGCGGTTGTCGAATAACTTGACGATCAGCGGTTACGTTTCAACTGATCGATTGACGCCTTATGTGCGGCTTTTTCGCGGTTCGCAGTCACAGTTGTTGCGAGATCACTGCCATGTGGTTCGGAGGTCCCTCTTTTGAGGGCTTTTTCCCGCTCCACACGTTGATGTTGCCGCTTCTTGATATTCTTCAGGCGTTCAATATCCGATTGCATTGGCATGAAACTCTCCTTTCTGAACATTATGCTTCAGTAATACATAATGTAGTTCGGAGCCGATCACATGCCAACCCGGCGACCTGAAAAAATCCGCAAAACGCTGCCTTTAACCTTACGGGAATTCTACTTTCTGGCCGTTCTTGACAACCATCCTGTGATTTTTCTTCGCTGCTGCCATCAGGATATCGTCGACCGGATTTCCGCTCACGATAAGCAAATCAGCTTTAAAGCCCGGCTTTACCTGACCGCGATCGTCAAGTTCCATAAGGCCGTGTGCGACAGATGTCGCGCTTTTGAGGGCGTCAATTGGCGTCATGCCACAGTCAACCATATAGGCCATTTCCATCGCATTCTCGCCATGGAGATTAAAGGGTGTGCCGGCATCCGTACCCATGGCAATCTTGCCACCGGCTTTGTAGAACATCTTGAAACTCTCTTTGTGCTTCTCAAAGACGCGCCGAGATTTCTCCACAACATAGTCGGCAATGCCATTATCCGCATTGTTGAGAATGTTCTGTACCGCCGCGAGGGTTGGTACAAGAAAGGTTCCGCGCTCCATCATTGCATCGAGGCATTCCTGATCCATAAAAATACCATGTTCAATCGAGGTAATGCCGGCTTTCACCGCGTTCATAATTCCCTCGGCCCCTTGTGCATGGCTCGCAGATGTTTTGTGAAAGCGCCTGGCCTCATTCACGCCGGCATGCATTTCTTCGGCGGAGTAATGCGCATCTTCCGGATTGACGCGCGGCGTCATGACGCCACCAGTGGCCATGATTTTGATAAGATCGCTGCCGGCATGAATCTGTTCGCGCACGGCTTTGATGACCTCGTCGCATCCATCTGCAATGCGCCCGTTCCTGTTTCCGTGACCACCCGTCATACAGATCATTTTCCCGGATGCCATAATATTCGGGCCAAAAAATCTACCGCTGTTGCAGGCATCGCGGACAGGAAACTCCAGATACTCCCGACCGCCGCAATCGCGGACCGCTGTGATGCCGGATTTGAGGGAGAGCTGAGCGTTCTCAAGGACGCGCAGTGTAATCTCGCCGGGGTTCACGCCCTCGATGCTGCTGCGCGGATCCGCCTCGCCTTTATAGACCAGATGGACATGGCAATCCGCAATTCCGGGCATCAGAGTGCCACCACTGGTATCGACCCGTTCGCCCTGATAATCGGAAAACTTCTCTGCGGGCGCGACGTCCTTGATTGTATCACCTTCCACCAGGACGGCATGATCTTTCAGCAGGTCACCGGTACCATCGAAGACGTCACCGCCGCTGTATAAAATGGCTGTCATATCTGTCAGTCCTTGTTATTGTTTGCTATCAATCAATTATGCCATGAAGAGGGAGCGAACTTCCAACAAAAAATCGGATATTCGAGCCACCGGATAGTTTCTGATCTATAAAATAAACTCGAGAGGATACTACTTGCCTGAAGTCATTTGCAGAAAAGCGTCCTCCAGATCGGGCTCTTCTGTTGTCAGGTCTATTACGTCAAGTTGATCGTCCGTCACGGCTTTCAGAATCTTGGCCATTTCCGTTTCGCTGGGACGGAAGGAGATATTGATCTTCCGGCCGTGTGACAGGGTTGCATTGAATTTTTTCAGATTTTCCGGGACTTCAGCAATTTCATGGCCGAGAAGAAGGCAGACATTCTTCATATCGAGTTTTCCAAGAAGGCTGTCTGTCGGCTCACATGCAACGACTGCGCCATGGTTGATAATGGCGATGGTATCACAAAGCTCCTCCGCCTCCTCAAGGTAGTGGGTGGTGAGGATAATTGTTGTACCGCCTTCGTTCAGTTTCCTGATATAGGTCCAGAGTTGCTGGCGCAGTTCAATATCGACACCTGCGGTAGGTTCATCAAGGATGAGGACATCCGGACTATGGACCATCGCTTTCGCAACGAGAAGCCGCCGCCGCATGCCACCGGACAGAGTGCGTGCGTAGACATCGGCTTTATCACCCAGCCCCATGGCCTCCAGGATTTCATCGGTCCGTCTTTTTGATTTTGGAACGCCATAAAGCCCCGCCTGAAATTCCATCACTTCCCGGGGTGTAAAGAAGGCGTCGAGATTAAGCTCTTGTGGTACGACACCGACGGCACTCCTCGCGGCGCGCATATCTTTTTCAGTATCGTAACCACAAATACGCACCTCTCCGCTTGTCTTGTTTACAAGGCCCGCAATGATATTGATCAGAGTTGATTTTCCAGCCCCATTGGGACCGAGAAGACCGAAGAAAGACCCCCGCGCAACATCAAGATTGATGCCTTTCAGGGCGACCTTATCCGGAGTGGATCCCTTTATTTTATATGTTTTTTTTAGGTCCCGCACCTGCAAGGCCGGAATTGTCGACGGAGATTCAATCATTCTGTTATATTCTTCAGCATACATTTAGTTATCAGTATTGTTATATAGTCAGAAATTCGGCGTGATCGATATGACCACGATTATCAGCAGAGCGGATACCGTAATGCAGCTTGCCACCTCATGCGCGTGGCCGTTCTGATAACACTGGATGCAGGCATCAGGCGCATCAGGGTAAAACGCCGCGCGTTGCGTTTTTAAAACCAACGAGCCACACAATCATATAGGCGACGTCGGATGCCATGGCAATATGCAAGACGGTGAGATAGCTGGTGGTGATGTTTTGAACAAAACAAATTAAAGGCGGCGTGAAATTGGCGCAAATCATTCGTTCTCCTTTAGCCATTTCTCGGTTGCGTCCTTTTTCGCAATCGATATCATCCATGCGTTACTGAAGATGGCGGGAAATGATTGCCGCTGGTAAAATCGGTAATCGGCGTAATCAGACGAAGAAGTGAGACGGCTTATGCAAGCTATTGAGACAATTGAAGTAGATAGCCCCAAAGTTGCCTGCGACGGCGGCAAAGGCCCCCTTGGCCATCCACGTGTATTTCTGAATATGGGGGATAAAGGTTCGGTTGAATGTCCTTATTGCAGCCGTAACTATGTTTTGAGGGCAGGCGCGAAAGTATCAGGCGGACATTGATCTTCATCAATTCCGACGACAATTAAACAAAAAAGCAGAGAAGCGGCATGACCGAACCTGACGTTACGGGCGATCCAAATCAGAAGCACAGGATATATCTGGTCGATGGTTCAGGGTATATTTTCCGCGCTTACTTTGCGATGATTCGCGGACGTCAGCCGATGTCGCGGTCCGACGGTACGCCGACCGGGGCGGTTCTCGGGTTTTCGAATATGCTGTTCAAGCTTATTCAGGATACGCAGGCGGATGGACGTGTCAGCCATCTTGCCGTGATTTTCGATACCAGCCGGAAGACGTTCCGCTCGGATATTTTCCCTGACTATAAAGCCAATCGTGATGCGCCGCCCGAAGACCTGATCCCGCAGTTTCCGCTGGTCAGGGATGCAACGCGTGCCTTTAATGTTCCGGCGATCGAGAAAGAGGGCTTCGAGGCAGATGATATCATCGCCACATATGCCGCGCAGGCCCGTGCCAAGAATATGGAATGTGTCATTGTGTCATCTGACAAGGATCTGATGCAACTTGTCGGGGGCGACGTCACCATGCTGGACCCGATGAAAAACAAGATGATTGGCCCGAATGAAGTGTTGGAAAAATTCGGTGTCGGACCGGACCGGGTGATAGATGTTCAATCCCTCGCCGGGGATAGCGTTGATAATGTTCCGGGCGTACCGGGTATTGGTATCAAGACTGCGGCTCTCCTGATCAATGAATTTGGTGATCTTGATACTCTGCTGGAAAGAGCCGGGGAAATTCCGCAAAAGGGCCGCCGCGAGAAACTGCTCGAAAATGCGGAAATGGCTCGGATCAGCCGTGATCTGGTGACGCTTAAAAATGACGTTGATCTTGATATCGATGTCATGGATTTGACGGTGCAAATGCCGAACGCCGCCGACCTGATCGCCTTCCTTAAAGAAAATGAATTCAAACAGCTTACTGGGCGGGCGATGGAGTTTTTCGGGGCGTCGTTCAGGGAGGAAGCTGCCGCCCTCCCCGATGACGAACCGGAAGAAACCGGCGCTGGAACGCCGAAGGTGGAGGATGTCAATTATACAACGGTCCTCGATATGGAAACGCTCAATTTCTGGATAAAAGAGGCTGAGCGCGTCGGACAGGTAGCGGTGGATACGGAAACCACCTCGCTGAATGCCATGCAGGCATCACTTGTTGGCATATCGCTTTCCATACATCCGGGGCGGGCCTGCTATATTCCCGTCGGCCATGTTGGCGCAAAGGAACAAACCGGTTTCGATTTTGACGGCGCCGCGGCGAAAGACAAGGACGATATGCCTCGGCAGCTTCCAAAAGAGGATGTGCTCGCGGCACTGAAACCTCTTTTTGAAGACCCGGGGGTGCTGAAAATCGGCCAGAACATCAAATATGATATGGTCATCCTGGCGCAGGAAGGGATTAACGTCACCCCGATCGATGACACGATGCTGCTTTCCTATTGTCAGGAAGCGGGATTGCATGGCCATGGGATGGACGAGCTTTCGGAGCTGCATTTCAACATCAAGCCGATACCGTTCAAGGAAGTGGCGGGAAGCGGAAAGTCGCAGATTACGTTCGCTGAAGTGCCCATCGACAAGGCAACGGACTATGCGGCGGAGGACGCGGATATCACCTTGCGCCTGCATCAGGTCCTGAAACGGCAACTTGTGCAATCTAAATCCGTTGATTTGTATGAGACGATAGAACGGCCGCTTGTTCCGGTCATTGCAAGAATGGAGCAGGAGGGCATTAAAGTCGATGCCAAGCTGCTCAGTACCCTCTCAACCGATTTCGGTGATCGCATGGAGGGGCTGGTAAAGGAGATTCATGATCTCGCAGGCGAGGAGTTTAACGTCGGCTCTCCAAAGCAGCTTGGCGAGATCCTGTTTGACAAGATGGGACTTTCAGGCGGCAAGAAAGGCAAAACCGGTGCCTATACGACGGACGTCAATGTTTTGGAGGGGCTTGCGGCTGAGGGCGTCGAGCTGGCGCAGAAAGTGCTCGACTGGCGGCAGCTTTCAAAACTGAAAAGCACCTATACGGATGCCCTGCAGGGCCAGATAAACAGTAAAACCGGCCGTATCCACACATCTTTCTCGCTGGCGGCTGCCTCCACCGGCCGTCTGGCTTCGAGTGAGCCAAATGTGCAGAATATCCCGGTGCGAACGGAAGAGGGACGTAAACTGCGTCAGGCCTTTATTGCGGAGCCCGGCAACAAGCTCTTAAGCGTTGACTATTCCCAGATTGAGCTTCGGTTGTTGGCCCATATTGCGGACATCAATTCGCTTAAAGAAGCCTTCGCCGACGGGCTTGATATTCACGCCAAAACCGCATCGCAGGTCTTCGGTGTGGAGATGGAAGGCATGGATCCGATGATGCGCAGATCCGCCAAAGCCATCAACTTCGGTATAATCTACGGGATCAGCGCTTTTGGTCTCGCCCGTCAGCTCGGGGTGTCCCGCACGGAAGCGCAAGGCTATATTGACCAGTATTTTGTCCAATATCCGGGTATCAAGGATTACATGGAAAGCACCAAGAGCTTCTGCCGGGAGCATGGTTTTGTGCAAACCATTTTTGGCCGGAAGGTGCATTTGCCGGGGATCAGTGACAAGAATGGTGCCCGCCGCAGTTTTTCAGAGCGCGCGGCCATTAATGCACCCATTCAGGGGTCGGCCGCGGATATTATCAAGCGCGCCATGATCCATGTACCCAATGCTCTCGATGAAGCAAAGCTCTCCGCCCGAATGCTCCTGCAGGTACATGACGAACTTATCTTTGAAGTTGCAGAGGATCAGGTTGACGATACGATACCCTTGATTAAATCCGTGATGGAAAAGGCGTCGCTTCCCACAATTGAGCTTTCCGTCCCGCTGATCGCCGACGCCGGTGTGGGCGACAACTGGGGCGAAGCGCATTAAGACAGGATGAAGCAACGGCTTGCTCCGTCATCCGTTGGCGGGTAGGGTGACGGAAGGTTATTCTCGTGGAAGTAAGCGCATATGCTTGAAACGGCCCTCATTGCCTTCACAACCTTTTTTGCGACCATCGGGCCTTTGGATATAGCCGCGTTGTTTGCAGCCCTGACAGCCAACGCGACACCGCGCGAAAGACGCCAGATGGCCGTCAAGGGCACCTTGATTGGTGGTGGCATCCTTCTGTTTTTTGCGTTGTTTGGCAAGGCGGTTCTGACAAGCTTTGGCATAACCCTGCCGGCACTACAGGCCTCTGGCGGAATATTATTGTTGTTGATCGCCATTGATATGGTCTTTGCCAGAACGTCCGGCAGTACAACCACGACAGATGAGGAAAATGTCGAGGCTCAGGGGAAAACGGATGTTTCGGTATTCCCGCTGGCAACACCGTTGATTGCCGGACCTGGCGCCATCGGTGCGGCCATCCTCCTGGTCGCCGAGGCAAAGGGAGATACAATAGAAACGTCGATTGTAATCGGTGTCCTGCTGGGCATGGTTTTGTTGACCCTGATATTAATGCTGCTTGCTTCCCAGGTTCAAAAGCTGCTGGGTGTTACAGGGCTTCATGTGATCTCCCGGGTCGTCGGCGTCTTGCTCGCTGCGTTGGCCGTTCAGTTCATCTTCAACGGTATCCGGGACAGCGGGCTTCTGGGGTGAGCCAATCCTTTACATTTATTTGTATATCCGTCCGGCTCTTTGCTTGTATCGGGGCAGGGACCAGGCGAAAAGGATTGCGCCCGCACGTAGGCCAAATCCAACGACAATACCTGCGGAGGCTGCTATGAGTGGTGAAACGCCGAACGCGGTGATGGCAATAATATAGACCGAAGCACTCGCAAGGGCGGCAGTCGCATATATTTCCTGCTTTAGCAGCAACGGCGCCTCATCGGCGACCAAATCCCGGATAAGCCCTCCGAACGTGGCCGTCATCATGCCAAGAACAACTGCAACCAGAGGGCTGGTTCCACTGCTTCGTGCGATTTCGGCTCCCAATATGGCGAAGGCCACTAACCCGGCAGCATCTGCCCAGATCAGAAGCACATATCGCCTTTGTACGCGCGAAGCGAAGAAATATAGGGCAAGGGCGACCACCAGGCAGACGAGCAGGTATCTTTGGTCGGTAATCCAGAACACCGGGCGGTCCAGGATCAGGTCACGCAGGGTTCCGCCGCCGATGCCGGTAAAGGTCGCCATCATACCGAACCCTATCAGGTCCATCTCCTTGCGGCTGGCCACGAGGCTGCCGGTTGCCGCAAACACGGCAACGCCGATCAAATCCAGAATGATAATGAATTCAGCAAACATTTCGCCCCCCGATCAGTAAGGCGTATAGTCTGTCAGAAGCGGAAAAAGCGCAAGTGCTCGGGTTTGGAAAGCTTATAGCATCGCCTGCAGGACCCGGTCAGGTGGCGTGTGGCCGTCGATAAAGGTCTTGATATTGATCAGTACCTTTTCACCCATATCGATACGCCCTTCAACGGTTGCGGATCCCATATGCGGCAGCAGGATAACATTGTCGAGTTCCAGCAGGCGCGGATTGACGGCGGGCTCATGCTCGAACACATCAAGTCCGGCCCCGGCAATCTTTCCATTACGCAGCAAGCGGGTTAAGGCGTTTTCATCGACGACTTCGCCGCGTGAGGTGTTGACCACATAGCAACTTGGCTGCAGAAGGGCCAGACGGCGGGCGTTCAGCAGATGAAATGTTGCAGGGGTATGCGGACAGTTGACAGAGACAATATCCATCCGGGCGAGCATCTGATCGAGGCTCTCCCAATAGGTCGCTTCCAGCTCGTTCTCCACATAGTCAGGCAGACGGTTGCGATTATGATAGTGAATGGAAAGCCCGAAGGCGCGCGCGCGCCGGGCGACGGCCTGACCGATCCGGCCCATGCCGATAATGCCAAGTCTCTTTCCCCAGATCCGGTGGCCAAGCATGCCCGTAGGGGACCAGCCTTTCCAGCTGCCGGAGCGCATCAGCCGTTCTCCCTCTGTCAGGCGACGGGGAACCGCCATAATCAGGGCCATGGTCATATCGGCTGTATCCTCGGTCAGCACACCCGGTGTATTGGTGACGGTAATATTGCGCTGGCGGGCGGTTGCCAGATCAATGTGGTCGACGCCGGTGCCGAAACTTGCAATCAGTTTCAGGTTCGGGTTGGTCTGACTGAGGACACCAAGGTCGATTTTATCGGTCACAGTCGGCACCAGAACATCCGCTGTTTTAACCGCCTCGATCAGCTGACTTTGGGTCATCGGCGTATCGTCATGGTTCAGCCTGGTATCGAAAAGCTCCATCATGCGGGTTTCGATGACATCCGGAAGTCTTCTGGTAACGACGACGACTGGTTTCTTCTGCGGCATTTGGCGACTCACTTATTTCTGGATTTTGGGTATGACCAACAGACTTTATCTAGCAGATAGCGGTGGCGGATACAATTGCGACCTTGGCGAAAAGGACATGGATTTTGCATACTTGACCATCTACCCCCTTGCACGGCATAAGTTGGACGGCTTCCTGTTAATTCTGAGAGTAGTACCGTCGTGAAACGCAGCATTGTATTAATTGGGATTATTATTTCCTTTTTCATCGCAACCTCCGCCAGCGCAGGACCGACGGGTGCCGAGACAGGATTGCCTTTGCCTCGGTTCGTCTCACTTTCTTCAGATAAGGTGAATGTCCGGGCCGGGCCCGGAACACGGTACCCGATCAAGTGGGTTTTTGTCCGTCAGGGCTGGCCCGTCGAAGTCATTGAGGAGTACGAGCTATGGCGCCAGATTCGCGATATCGAGGGCGCGATCGGTTGGGTTCATCGCAATCTGGTCAGTAATCGGCGCACGCTTATTATTACGGATGATGTCCGTGCGGTTTATGAGGAGCCGGACGAAAGTAGCCCGGTCGTCCTGCTTGCGGAGCCCGGCGTTGTTGGCAAGCTGGATGAATGCGATGGCCGCTGGTGCGAAATAGAGATTGCCGGGCTCTCCGGCTGGCTCCTGGCCTCACATTTCTATGGCGTCTACGCCAATGAGAAGATCCGCTAGGGATAACTAGTCGCCCAGATCCCCGGCGAGGGCTTCTCTGGTCGCTCCCTTAATCACTGCGATATGTCCGTAATTGTCGTGGGTCACACCAATTTGGACGTCGATTTCCGGGTTCTTGAACGCTTTCTTCTGAGCGTCCGTCATTGGAAAGTGAAGGAAATGTATGGAGGAGGCTTTGCCGTCGTCCGTCGTGCGCTCCACATCATCTTCGGGGACGGCAGCGATTTTATCATCACCGATAGCAAGGTAAATCGTCTCTTCGATATGTCCGAGCTTGCGCAGCATGAAATCCCGGCGGACAGGATCGTCAATTTCAATCATGAAGGTGGCAACCAGCTCTGATCCGTTTGGTATCAGCGGGTTATAGGCGCATAATTCGTCCTGAAGCTGTTCGTCGCCGCCCTGCTCGATATAGAGCATCTCCTGGATTTGCGACCACATCGTGTCATAGTTTTCAAAATACATCGTCGCAAATGGACCGATTTCCAGCCGGCGGTTCTTCTTTATCGGGATAAGCTTCTGCTTATGTTCTTTCCGAATCTTCATATATTCTGCAACAGGCAGAATATCGTCTGGTGTGATCTCGCGCTTTTTCAAGGCAGTCATGATCATTACTCCTCTCAGAGGCCATAGGCTTTGGCCAACAATTCTATGGGATGCAAGGCGGTTCTCGATTTCACCGCATCGGAATCGAGTTTTTCGATTCCCTGCATCAGATGTTCTGCCGCTAACGGGCATTCGGATGCGATATATTTTGCATTTGTTGTCATGGCCGTTCTGGCGGCGGGTTTTCCGACTTTGAGGGCGGTTTCGTAATTCCCTTTCATTATTCCCCACGAACCACCGTGCCCGGAACAACGCTCGACGATCTTAACGTCAGCATCAGGGATCAGGCGGAGAACTTCGGCGCCTTTTGCGCCCATGTTCTGGGCGCGGGCGTGACAGGCGAGATGTACCGCCATGCTCTCTCCAATGGGGGACATGCCCGGTGCCATGCCGTCCTTCTTGGCAAATTCCACCACATATTCGGATACGTCGAATGTGGCTTTCGACAGTCTCTCGACAGCGGGATTTCCAGGGGCGAGCAGAGGCCATTCAAATTTCAGCATCAGGGCGCAGGAAGAGACGAGGGCGATAACGTCATACCCCTGATCAATCCAGCTTCCCAGCTCGGTCGACACCTTCTCCGCATTGGCGACCACGCCTGCCAGGTCACCCTGTTCCATCAGGGGCATGCCGCAGCAGCCGGGATATACGACTTCCGTTTCAACGCCATTTTTGGCAAGAACTTTGCGCGTGGCCTCCCCGATATCCGGGTTGTTATAGTTCCCAAAGCAGGTTGCGTAGATCACCGCTTTGCGGCCGAATGCCGGAGCATCCTTGTTAATCTCGAGAGGATTTTCCCGGGCATATTTTTCAAAAGGTTTGGACTGGTACTTCGGCAGGGCCGCATGTTTATCGATACCGAGAGTTGCTTCCATGATACCGCGGGTCATGCCGTTTGACGTTTTGGTCGCCCAGTTAGCGATCGGCGCGACGGGCGCAGCCAGCTTTCCATTACGATCGGTTTTTGAGAGTTCCCGGCTGACGAATTTGTCCTGACCGTTTTTCTTTTCTACGGCGCGGTATCGCAGCATCAGATGCGGGAAATCGAGGTTGAATTCATGAGGGGGCACATAGGGGCATTTTGTCATGAAGCACATATCGCAAAGTGTACAGGCATCCACGACAGGCTTGAAATCCTCTGAAGCGACAGAATCCAGCTCCTCGGTTTCGGAGGCATCGATAAGATCAAATAGTCTGGGGAAGGAATCACAGAGGTTGAAGCAACGGCGGCATCCATGGCAAATATCGAAGACGCGGCGCAACTCTTCGTCCAGCTTCTGTTCGTCATAAAAATCAGGATTATTCCAGTCGATAATGTGCCGTGTCGGCGCGTCAAGGCTTCCTTCGCGCATAATATTCCCCTGAATATAGCTGAGTGACGAAGGGGTAGCGAATGTTCTAACCCGCTACCCCGGAATGTGAGCCCGAAAGCCGGATTAGTCGTCTAGATTGTCGAGAGCTTTCTGGAAGCGGCCCGCATGGCTTTTTTCAGCCTTTGCAAGGGTTTCGAACCAATCAGCAATCTCGTCATGGCCTTCTTCACGGGCAGTTTTCGCCATGCCCGGATACATATCGGTATATTCATGGGTTTCGCCAGCGACAGCGGCCTTCAGGTTATCGGCAGTACCACCGATCGGCAGGCCGGTTGCCGGGTCGCCGACGGCTTCGAGATATTCCAGATGGCCGTGCGCATGACCGGTTTCGCCTTCCGCTGTGGAGCGAAAAACCGTTGCTACGTCATTATAGCCTTCGACATCGGCTTTCTGCGCGAAATAGAGATAACGGCGGTTTGCCTGAGATTCACCTGAAAAGGCATCTTTCAGATTTTGTTCGGTTTTGCTTCCCGCTAGAGACATGAAGTCCTCCTGGAATGAAATTTTGGAATGAATCTGTTCAAGCCGAACAGGATTACTTCAATAATATAGGTCCGGGAAAATAGGCTGTCAATAGATTAGAATTCTTCTAAAAAAGAAAATGAAGCGGGCTGTAGATTATCAATTACGCACCGAGTTAACTCGGACAATGACGTCCACGCTGCTAATCTCGGTTCCCTGAGGAAGGGTCGGGATATTATCGACTTTTAGATCGCTTTTTGCAATATCTTCCAGCGTCCCGCTTTCTTCATGGAAGAAATGGTGATGCGGTGTGATATTTGTGTCAAAATAGGACCGGCTTGAATCAACGACGACTTCCCGCAGTAGACCGGCAGTCGTAAACTGATGCAGGTTGTTGTAGATCGTTGCAAGGGAAATAGAAACGCCAGCGTCCATCGCTTCACTATGCAAGCGTTCCGCCGTTATATGACGGTTTCCTTGCGAATAAAGCAGTTGGGCAAGCGCCAGACGCTGCTTCGTCGGGCGCAACTGAGCGTCTCTTAACTTTTTCTCCAAAATGACCAGTTCCGATTGCGACATAATACAATACTCTATATTTAGCCTTCCCAGTGAAGGGCATCAAAAGAAATATATAGTATTTATTTTAATAATTCAAATCTGCAATAATTGTTTTTGGCTATTTTCCTGTCATTATGCGGTCAATTAGCTGTTTTACGGTCGGAATGAAGCCGTTTGCATAAAAAGGATCATTCGCAAACCGGTAGGCTCCATGCCCAGCGAACATCAGGTTATTCTCTATATTCGCTTCAGAATGGATGACATCCTGAAGGGTTTTCTGAATACAGAAGCTTCTCGGATCGGCTTTGCGTCCCGTGTTGCCTTTTTCGCCCTCTGCCCAGTTCGAAAACTTGCATTGTGAAAGACAGCCCATGCAGTCAATCTGGTCTTTCCGAATTTCCGCCATTTTCTCCGGCGTCACGAAAATGAGGGTTGAATCCGGCGTTTTCAACGCTTCTGTATAGCCTTCCGCAATCCAGCCTTCCGCCCGACCTTTGTCTTCTGCCGTCAGATACACTTCACGCTTGCGGGCGCCAATACCGAATGACGTGTCATGCGCGCCAATCGATTCATTTGAAAAAGCAACCTGGCGCTCTGAGCGGGCTTTAAGCTCATCCAGGAAATCATTGCGCACCGCAGAGGACCAGAAGCCTGTCGGACTGAATTTATTCAGAAAAACATCGCCCTTTTTCAGAGTTCCCAGCTTTTTCTTCCAGGCGTCGGAAATGGGACTCTCCTTTGTCAGAAGAGGCCGCGTTCCGAATTGAAAGGCGATAGGTCCGATTTCCGGGTTATCCAGCCAGTCTTCCCATTCCTCCACATGCCAGACACCGCCAGCCATGATGATCGGTACATTGTTAAGACCAATTTCATTCATCAGTTTCCGGAGTTCTACGACCCGGGGATACGGGTCCTCCGGTTTGAGTGGATCCTCAACATTACTCAGGCCATTATGACCGCCAGCGAGCCATGGATCCTCATACACGACACCACCAAGCCAGTCAGAAAATTTGTGATAGGCCCGTTTCCACAACGCGCGAAACGCCCGTGCCGAGGAGATGATCGGATAATAATGGACTTTATAGTCTGCCGCGATCTGCGCAATCCGGTAAGGCATACCGGCACCGCAGGTTATTCCGTGAATAAGGCCTTTGGTGCCTTCCAGAACGCCATGAAGAATACGCTCAGCACCGCCCATTTCCCAGAGGACATTCATATGGATACGTCCGTTACCATCGGAAAGTTCATGCGCGATTTTGGCCTGGGTAATTCCGCCCTGGATACCATAGGCGACCAGCTCGTCATGCCGGTCCCGTCGCGTACGCCCGTGGTAGATTTGCGGGATAATATTTCCGTCTTCGTCAAAACTGTCAGCATTAACACCGGAAAAAGTGGCTACCCCGCCCGCGGCGGCCCATGCGCCGGAGCTCTGTCCTGAAGACACAGCAATTCCCTTACCCCCTTCAATAAGGGGCAGAACTTCCTTGCCGGACAGCATTATCGGATTCAACGGCTTCAAAAGATTATTCCCACGTCTGCATACAAAAGCATTAACCTAACACTTAAGGCATGGATGCCCAAGCATCAAGAGACAACTAATATTAAGGGCGGCCGAGATAAATTCGCAACCGCCCTCAAAAATTGGTTTTACCGGAGGCAGCCCGCCTATTCTTTCGCGGCGGCTTTTTCTTCGTCTGCGAGAACGGCTTTCATTGACAGACGAACTTTGCCGCGACCATCAATTTCGAGCACTTTCACGCGGACTTCGTCCCCTTCATTGACAACGTCGGTTACCTTGCCGACACGCTGCGGCGCGAGTTCAGAAATATGAACGAGGCCATCACGATTGCCAAAGAAGTTCACAAAAGCACCGAAATCGACGACCTTCACCACCTTACCTGTATAGGTAACGCCAACTTCGGGATCATCAACAATAGATTTGATCCAGTTGATGGCCGCCTCGGCACTTTCAGTCGTGGTTGCAGCAACTTTGACGGTTCCGTCATCCTCAATATCGATTTTGGCGCCCGTCACTTCACATATTTCGCGAATGACTTTACCGCCCGTTCCGATGATATCACGGATTTTGTCCTTATGGACCTGCAGCTGCGTAATTCTGGGTGCGCCGTCACGAACGCCGTCGCGGGCACTGTCAATCGCCTTGCCCATTTCCTTCAAGATGTGCAGACGGCCTTCAGTTGCTTGGCCAAGAGCAATTCGCATAATCTCCTCGGTAATTCCGGAAATCTTGATATCCATCTGCAAAGAGGTGATCCCCTTGCTGGTGCCAGCTACCTTGAAGTCCATATCACCAAGATGATCTTCGTCCCCCAGAATATCGGAGAGAACAGCAAACTGCCCGTCTTCTTCCAGGATCAGCCCCATGGCAATTCCGGCGACCGGGCGGTCAAGAGGAACACCGGCATCCATCAGTGCCAGCGATGTACCACAAACAGTTGCCATAGAGGAAGAGCCGTTCGATTCCGTTACTTCCGACACAATTCGGAGAGTGTAAGGAAATTTATCCTTTGCCGGCAGCAGCGGGTGGATCGCCCGCCATGCCAGCTTTCCATGGCCAACCTCCCGGCGTCCGGTAAAACCGGTTCGGCCGACTTCACCGACAGAATAGGGCGGGAAGTTATAATGCAGCATGAAATTCTCGCGATATTCGCCTTCCAGCGCATCGACGATCTGTTCATCCTGTCCGGTGCCAAGTGTGGCGACAACCAAGGCCTGGGTTTCACCGCGGGTGAAAAGGGCTGAGCCGTGGCTGCGGGGCAGAGTGCCGATTTCGGCGATAATCGGTCGGACTGTTTTGGTGTCGCGGCCGTCAATGCGGCTGCCGGTGGCGATAATATTGCCGCGCACGATCTTCTTCTCGATCTTTTTAAGGAGACCAAATGCGTCTTCGCGTTCATCTTCTTCCAGAGCCGCAATCGTGGCATCCTTCACTGCCGCTACTTTCTCCGTACGGGTCTGCTTGACCTGTTCCTTGTACGCATCGGTAAGGGCGGCTTCAGCCGCAGCTTTCACTTTCGCCTCAAGATCCTTGTCAGCTTCCACCGGCGTGAAATCCCATGGCTCCTTGGCACATGCTTCAGCAAGCTCGATGATCGCGTCAAGAACGGTCTTCATTTCGCGATGACCGTACATAACTGCGCCCAGCATTTCTTCTTCGCTAAGCTCATGTGCCTCGGATTCGATCATCAGAACGGCTTCTTCCGTACCTGCGATCACGAGGTCGAGTTTTGTGTCCGCCATCTGCGAGGCCACCGGATTGAGGACATATTCCCCATTGATGAAGCCGACACGGGCGGCACCTACCGGACCCAGGAACGGGATGCCGGAGATTGTCAAAGCCGCAGAGGCGCCAACGAGGGCAACGACATCTGGATCGTTTTCCATGTCATGGGCCAGCACGGTGCAGATAATTTGCGTTTCGTTTTTGAACCCGCTTACGAAGGATGGGCGCAATGGCCGGTCGATCAGGCGGGAAGTCAGAGTTTCTTTTTCACTCGGACGGCCTTCGCGTTTAAAAAAGCCACCCGGAATCTTACCGGCGGCAAATGCTTTTTCCTGATAGTTGACGGTAAGCGGGAAAAAATCCAATCCCGGCTTCTGGGCTTTTTCGGCAACTGCCGTACAAAGAACCTGAGTGCCACCATAAGTGATCATAACTGCGCCGTCAGCCTGACGTGCGACTTTTCCGGTTTCCAATACGAGCGGACGTCCGCCCCACATCACTTCCTTGCGATGTACTTCAAACATTTTTTTTCCTTCCAATGCAGGAACGACCCTATGCCGTCCTGCCAAATCTGAGACCCTATGTCTCAGCCATTTTTCATATATTTAGGTTACGTGCGTTCTGGTAAGCCGTGCTTCCAAAATGCGGCAAACGCCGATGTGCAATGGGACAAGCCCAGAGCAAGCACCGGCGTTTGTTGGGAATGCGGCCCGATTTTCGAGCCAATGCATTTTTTTACTTACGAATACCAAGAGCCTTGATCGTTTTCTGGTAACGTGTTTCTTCGACTTTCCGAAGGTAATCGAGCAAACGACGACGGCGGCTGACCATTTTCAGCAAACCGCGACGCGAATGCACATCGCCTTTATGTTCCTTGAAATGCTCTGTCAGATTGCCGATCCGTTCGGTCAGAATGGCAATCTGTACTTCCGGGGAGCCGGTGTCCCCTTCGTTTGTGGCATATTCCTTGATCAGTTCTGCTTTTCTTTCTGCAGTGATCGACATCGGTATCTCCTAGCTTACAAATTAAAAATACGGACAGGATACAAGCGCTCGGCCTCGATTTTCGCGATACCGACCGGCATGGTTCCGTCCATTGCGCAGACAATTCCATCTGATTTATTCGGGGCTGCCACGTCATTGCCGTGCCGCAAGCGTAATGCCTGTGATTCCGTTACGGCCAGTGCCGGGATGTCGTCCAGCGCGGTCGTAAGAGGAAGCAAGTCCACAAATTTGGCGGGACACTGCCACAGCTTTGCCAACTTATCCAGCGAAATCGCACCGGCCTCGGAAAAAGGGCCGACACGAATGCGGCGAAGGGCTGACAAATGCGCCACAGTTCCAAGTTTAAGGGCTATATCGCGCGCCAGAGCGCGAATATAGGTACCCTTGCCACACGAGACTTCTAAGACGGCATAGTCTTCATCAAGGATCTCGATCAGGCTCAGACTTTCTATATGAACATCCCGTTCTGGCATATCAAGTTCGGCACCGGCGCGGGCTAGCTTATAGGCCCGTTCTCCGCCGATTTTTATGGCTGAAAAGGCGGGAGGTTGCTGCCGGACAGTTCCAACAAAGTCAGGCAGAAGGTTTTTTATCTCATCTTCTGTCGGCCGGATGTCTGATCTGTCGATAACCTCGCCTTCGATGTCGTCTGTATTGCGGGCTTGCCCCCAGCGGACAGTAAAGCGATATTCCTTTGTTTCATCGACGATATACCCAACGGTCTTGGTCGCTTCCCCAAGAGCGACCGGCAGAATTCCGGTTGCAAAGGGATCCAGGGTCCCGGCATGGCCGACCTTTTGGGCATTGGTGATACGCTTAACCCGCCCGACAACCTGCGCAGAACTAAGTCCCGCGTCCTTATCAATGTTCAACCATCCATGTATGGGAGTGCCGCGCCGCTTCCTCGCCATTCCCGATTACTGCGACTCTTCTGGCGTTTTATTTTTGCGGATCAGCGCATCTATATGACTGCCATAGTCGAAGGAGTCATCCTTTTTAAAGGAAAGACGAGGGGTGAACTTCATCGTCAGCTGGCGCCCCATTTCTGCCTGGATAACGGCGCTGGTACGATTAAGCCCGGCGATGACCACATCCTCATTAACGCCACCAAGAGTCGTGACATAAACCGTGGCATTCCGCATATCCGGGCTCGGCTTGACTTCCGTAATGGTGACGGAGGCCCCCGCAACATCTGGATCATGGATCAGGTCGCGCGCCAGCACACTGGCGATAATATGGCGGAGCTCCTCCCCCACACGCAATTGTCGCTTGCTTGCGGGACGAGGTCCTCGTTTTGAATGTGCCATGGGAGTTCTCCCGCGGTTAAATGCGATGTCTATGTTGGACGGCCTTAAAGCTGACGGGCGACTTCTTCAACTTCGAAGCATTCAATGAAATCACCCACCTTCAGGTCCTGATAATTTTCGAATGCCATGCCGCACTCCATGCCAGACTTGACCTCTTTCACCTCGTCCTTGAAGCGTTTGAGGGTTGAAAGGGTTCCTTCGTGGATGACGACATCATCGCGTAGCAGGCGCACTTTCGCCCCCCGCTTGACGTTACCTTCGGTCACCATGCAGCCACCGATCTTACCGACTTTCGAAATATTGAAGACTTCGCGGATTTCCGCATACCCGAGGAAATTCTCGCGCAATGTAGGCGCCAGCATACCGGAGAGCATCGCCTTCATATCGTCAATGACATTGTAGATCACTGAATAATATTGAATATCAATGCCCTGCTGTGCAGCCTCATCGCGAGCCTGTTTGTTGGCTCGGGTGTTAAAGGCAATGATGATCGCCCGTGACGCTGCCGCAAGGGCAACATCGGATTCCGTTATACCGCCTACACCGGAGAACAGAATCTTCACCGCAACTTCATCGGTTCCAAGACCCTCCAGGGCGCTTGTAATTGCCTCAGCAGAGCCCTGCACATCGGCTTTGATGACGACAGGAAGCTCGTCGGCTGTTCCTTCCTTGATTGCAGTGAACATCTGCTCAATTGTGCCGCGCGCCGTGGCCGTGACTTTCTTGTCTTTGTCGAGCCGCTGACGATAGGTCGCGATTTCCTTGGCTTGGCCTTCCGTTTCGGTGACGACAAAATCATCGCCTGCGGCCGGTGTCCCCTGAATACCCAAAACTTCAACGGGAACGGACGGGCCAGCTTCTTCAACATTCTGACCACGATAGTCGAGCAAGGCACGTACCTTACCCATTGCAGGGCCCATCACGAAGTAGTCACCGACATGCAGTGTTCCGCGATTGACAAGAACGGTACCAACCATGCCCCTGCCGGTTTCCAGTTTTGCCTCCACGACCGTTCCGTGGGCGGAACGATTGGGGTTAGCGTTGAGTTCCAGCAGTTCCGCCTGAAGCAAGATCGCTTCCTGAAGTTTATCAAGGCCATCGCCGGTTTTCGCTGAAACTTCAACATCAAGAACGTCGCCACCCATCTCCTCCACGAAAATTTCGTGCTGAAGTAATTCCTGACGAACCTTGTTCGGGTCGGCGGCAGGCTTGTCGCATTTATTGATAGCGACAATAATTGGCACTTCCGCAGCCTTTGCGTGCTTGATCGCTTCAATCGTTTGCGGCATCACACTGTCATCAGCGGCGACCACTAGAATAACAATATCGGTCACCTGAGCACCGCGCATCCGCATAGCTGTAAAGGCCTCATGACCCGGTGTATCAAGGAATGTAATGACCTCACCTGAGGCGAGCGTCACCTGGTATGCACCGATATGCTGCGTAATACCGCCAGCTTCACCCGAAACGACATCGGATTTACGAAGGGCGTCTAGCAACGAGGTCTTGCCATGATCGACATGACCCATGACCGCGACAACCGGGGCACGGGGTTTCAAATCCTCCGGTGCATCTTCAACTTCGCCGCCAAGACCAATTTCCACATCGGATGCCGCAATTCTGCGGGCCTTATGGCCGAGCTCTTCCACAACCAATTCTGCCGTGTCCGCATCAATGGTCTGATTGGCTGTCGCCATGATGCCAAGCTTCATCAATGCCTTGATGACATCAACCGAACGCTCTGTCATGCGGTTGGCAAGCTCTTGTACAGAAATGACTTCCGGGATGGTTACTTCGCGGAAAATTTTCTGTGGCGGCTCCGCAGATTGCTGCTGTTTCTTGCGGGCGCGCCGAATAGAAGTAAGCGACCGTTGTTTCGGGCCCCTGTCATCGAGTGCTTCTCCAATGGTCAATCGGCCCGAGCGGCGGCGTTGCTCATCGGGCTTGCGAACAGGCGCAGCTCTCTCATCGCCGCCACGTCCATGCTTAGATATTTTCTTACGTCCGCCCGCATGATCGTCACCAGAGCGGTCATCATCGCCGAGCGCACGGAGGTTTCTTGGAACCGGCGCAGTTGCTTCGCGGCGAATTTCCTCGTCGCGCGTGGACGACTTGACTTTCTCGCGATGCACCGCGACCTGGGCATTCTTAGTGGCGTCGGCCTCTTCCATCAGGCGGCGGGCTTCTTCTTCTTCCGCCTTACGCCGCTCTTCAGGAGAACGCCGCTTTGTCACCTTCGGAGGTTCTTCCGCAGTTGCCGGTGTTTCCTCTTTGGGCTCTTCCTTGGTTTTCTGCAGTTCTTCCTTAGCCTTGGCTTCTTCGCGAGCTTTGCGCTCTGCGGCTTCGCGAATGGATTGCTCGCGCGCGCCTGCAAGCGCCGCGGCTCGAGCGGCCTTTTCATCACTCGTCAAGACAATTTTCGACTCTTTCTTGTCGTCGGCCTTCGGAGCTTTTGATACCGTGTCCTTACTGCCCGTCGCAGGCTTTGCCACATGCAGGGTTTTCTTCGATCCTGAAGCTGGCGCAGGCGCTGTCGTGGCAGGCTTTTGTCCGCCAAGGCCCAATGTGTTGCGTTTTTTGCGCACTTCAACCTGCACGGTCTTGGAGCGACCATGGGTAAAATTCTGACGGACCTGACTATTGCCGCCAGCAGACTTCTTCGCTTCCAACGGTTTGTTCAGGCTAAGCGATTTACGCCCATCCTTGTCATTTGTCTCAGTCATTCTTACTCCGACACTTCGGTATTTAACCCGCCCCGGCCCCTGAATTGTAACAGTCGGGAGACCGCAGCTAAAATTTTCCTCTTCAGCGCACCGTTTGTCAGGCTGGCATGTATAACATTTTCACGGCCCAGCGCCTGACTTAATTCAGCGCCGCTGAATATATCTATTTCTGGCAGCGGCCCGGCAATCCGCTTGAGTTTCTGCCGGCCATCTGCCGCGCCGTCCGAGGCTGCGACAAGCAATGCCGCCTTGCCCGATTTCAGCGCCTTTTCAACCTTGGCGAATCCGACTGTGACCTGTCCGCCTTTACGCCCCAGCCCCAGCAACGCAAGACATTGCCGGGCAAGCGAACGGTCAATCTCAGTAACGAGGTCCGCCGGAACATCAACCGCCTGCTTTGCTGCTCTCGCAAACAAGCGCTTTTTTATCGCCACCTTAACCGATTCCGCATCACAGGTAACCCAAATGCCGCGACCCGGCAAGTTCATGCCGATATCATGGACCAACCGTCCGTCAGGAGAAACCGCAAAGCGAAGAAGCGCGTCTTTTTCCAGTATCTGCCCTGTGGCTATACACCGGCGCTGCGGATCACTCAAGTCTACTTCTCCGTATCGTGCCTCAATCCGCTGAAATTTCTTCCTCAGCTTCCGGGTCGGCCTCACTCTCCTCTTCTTCGAACCAATGCGCGCGCGCCGCCATGACAATCTGATTTGCCTCATCTGCGGAGAGGCCAAACTCTCGAAGAATGCCGTCTTCCGCGCTGATCAATTCATCCCCGGAGAGGTCGGCCAGGTCATCAAGTTCTTTAACGCCGGCTTCACCCAACGCAACGATCATTGCGGGCGTCAAAAGCTGCAAGTTCACGATATCATCGCTGACACCCAGTTCCTGCCGCTTTGCTTCAAGCTCGGAATTTGTCTGTTCAACGTACTCCTGCGCCCGGCTGCTCAATTCCGCAGCGATTTCTTCATCGAACCCTTCGATTTCGGCGATCTCGCTGACATCTACATACATGATGTCTTCAACGGAAGTGAAGCCTTCCGATGCCAATAGTTGGGCAATCGTCTCGTCAACATCAAGGGCATTCATGAAGCTTTGTGTGCGCTCCGTGAATTCAGCCTGACGACGGTTGCTTTCCTCTTCCTCCGTCAGGATATCGATGTCCCAGCCGGAAAGCTGTGAGGCGAGACGCACATTCTGGCCACGCCGACCAATAGCAAGCGAGAGCTGGTCATCAGGCACGACAACCTCAATGCGGTTGGCGTCCTCGTCCAGAACGACCTTGGCGACTTCCGCCGGAGCCAGGGCATTGACAATAAAGCTTGCCTGGTCCGGAGACCATTGAATGATGTCAATTTTCTCGCCCTGCAGTTCGTTGACAACGGCCTGAACGCGCGATCCACGCATGCCGACACAAGCGCCAACCGGATCAATACTTGAGTCATTCGAGATAACTGCGATCTTTGCGCGGCTTCCGGGATCGCGGGCAACAGCCTTCACTTCAATGATGCCGTCATAAATTTCCGGCACTTCCTGTCCGAAAAGCTTGGCCATGAACTGAGGATGACTGCGGGAGAGAAAAATCTGAGGTCCGCGCTGCTCCTGCCGTACATCATAGATATAGGCCCTGATACGATCACCCTGACGAAATGTTTCCCGCGGAAGCATTTCATCGCGGCGGACAACGGCGTCCGCTTTGCCAAGATCAACCGTGACATTGCCATATTCAACGCGTTTGACGATGCCGTTGACGATTTCGCCTACACGATCTTTATATTCCTGATACTGGCGTTCACGCTCTGCTTCGCGAACCTTCTGGACAATCACCTGCTTTGCGGTCTGTGCGGCGATGCGACCAAAATCAATTGGCGGCAGTGGATCCACCAGCAAGTCGCCGACAACGGCGCCTTCTTTTTCATGCTGGGCATCGGCGGGAGAAATTTGGGTCGATTCATTTTCAACCTCTTCGACAACCTCGCGGATACGGGCAAGGCGGATTTCGCCGGTTCCCCGGTCGATATTGGCGCGAATGTCATTTTCATGACCGTATTTCGCGCGCGCGGCCTTCTGAATGGCCTCTTCCATGGCCTCCAGCACGATGTCGCGATCAATGACTTTCTCTCTTGCAACCGCATCTGCGACTTGCAGCAATTCCAGGCGGTTCAAACTAGCAGCGTTTTCCATGACCAAATGTCCGTCCAAAAAACATAGTTGTGAATTTAACCGCTGCGGGAGCTCGCGGCGATCAATTCGTCTGTCAAAATTAACTTCGCCTTTCTCACATCGGAAAAAGGAAGTTCAATTCGGTTGCCATCATCAGCCTGCAGCAGGACATTCTCGTCCTTCAGGCCCAATAGTTTCCCGCGATATCGGCGCTGGCCTTCAACAACCTGCTCCAATTCCACTTTTGCTTCAAATCCGGCCCAGCGTTCAAAATCCTTGAGCCGAGTCAGCGGCCGATCAATTCCCGGCGATGACACTTCCAGATCATACGCGCCTGAAATCGGATCCTCGACATCCAGAAGCGCCGAAACCATCTGGCTGACTTCCGTGCACCCCTCGATTGTCATCGTGCCATCGGCCTTTTCCGCCATGATCTGAAGCACTTTCTTGTCACTTCCCGTCAATCGCACACGCACCAGCTCATACCCCATATCAACAAGGGGCGGCGCAATAAGTGCTTCTATTCTGTCAACTGCGCTCAGAGTACTTCTCGCTTAACCAAACAAACCATAAAAAAACAGCGGACCAGAGGCCCACCGTTCAACATGCTCATCCTGACGGTGAGCGAACAGTATGTATTCTGCATATAATAGCCGAGATGCCAGCAAAGCCAAGCCTTTTCTTTCAATAGGCCTATGAATATTGGCTTAGCGGCGGCGAAACCGATAGTATACCGGGCGAAGCCCTTTTTCGATCGCTTTCATCTCATAACGGGTAGATGGCCAATCTGAACTCCGGGACCGCCAGTCTTCCGGCTTCTCGGCCTCCCAGACAAATTCCTTCGACTGCAGCATATGCCAGAGGATCCATGCACCATAATCCGTATGATCCGTTGCAATACGCAATTCGCTTCCTGCTTTCAGAACCCGGGCGAGGGCGGCAATATTCGACGTTGAGACGAATCGCCGTTTGTTATGACTTGTTTTCGGCCATGGATCTGGAAACAGAATAAAAGCCCGATTGAGACTTGCGTCCGGCAGCTTGTCAATCAACAGTTCCGCCGCCTCGTTGTGTAACCGGACGTTTGTTGCCGATTGCTCTTTCAGCTTGCCAAGCAGAGTTGCGACACCATTAAGATAGGGCTCGCAACCGATAATGCCGACATCGGGATTATTGTCCGCCTGCCAGGCAAGATGTTCACCGCTGCCAAAGCCGATCTCCAGCCAGTATTCCCGGCAATTCTCCGGAAACAGGGAAGACGGCTTAAGCTGATTCCGGTCAAGCGAAATGGTAAGTTCAGGTAATTGCGTCTTGATCAGGCGCTGCTGGCCTTTACGAAGTGGCTTGCCACGCCGCCGCCCATAAAGGATACGCCCTTCCTTCCCATACCGGTCGGACATGAGCTAACCGACTAAAAGGCCGCTTTCAGGCTATCAACCAGGTCCGTCTTTTCCCATGAGAAACCGCCGTCCGCATCAGGCTCGCGGCCAAAATGCCCATAGGCCGCCGTCCGTGCGTAGATGGGCTTGTTAAGCTCCAGATGTTCGCGAATGCCGCGCGGGCTCAAATCCATGGACTGCATCAACACCTTGGCGAGCCTGTCTTCATCGACATTTCCGGTTCCGAACAGATCGACATATAGCGACAGAGGCTTGGATACGCCGATTGCATAGGATACCTGAATACAGCAGCGCTCTGCAAGGCCCGCGGCAACAACGTTTTTCGCAAGATAGCGGGAGGCATAGGCGGCAGAGCGGTCAACCTTTGTCGGATCTTTACCGGAAAAAGCCCCGCCACCATGTGGCGCAGCGCCCCCGTATGTATCGACGATAATTTTACGTCCCGTGAGGCCGGCATCTCCGTCAGGTCCGCCAATTACAAACTTGCCGGTCGGGTTGACGTAGAATTCATCCTCCGGGCACATCCAGCCTTCAGGCAGTACGTCCATAACATATTTCCGGACAATCTCGCGTACGGCGTCCGTGTCCAGGTCCGGTGTGTGCTGCGTCGACACGACAACAGAAGTCGCCCGTACCGGTTTACCATTTTCATAGGCCAGAGTGACCTGACTCTTGGAGTCAGGGCCGAGTCCTTTTTCTGCGCCGCTGTGGCGGACATCAGCAAGTGCCTTCAGGATATTATGCGAATAATAAATCGGAGCGGGCATCAGGACGTCCGTTTCGTTCACCGCAAAGCCGAACATAATCCCCTGGTCACCGGCTCCTTCATCTTTATTGCCTGCGGCGTCCACACCTTGCGCGATGTCGACGGACTGTTCATGCAGATACACGTCAACCGCGGAGTTTTTCCAGTGAAAGCCATCCTGTTCGTAACCAATATCCTTTACCGCAGTGCGCGCCGTTTCCTCAATCATGGATTTAGTGATGCTGGCGGGTCCCCGTACTTCGCCAGCCAGGACAATCCTGTTGGTGGTTGTCAGTGTTTCGCAGGCCACACGGGAATAAGGGTCTTCGGAAAGATAAAGATCGACGATGCTGTCTGAAATGCGATCGCAAACCTTGTCTGGATGTCCTTCAGATACCGATTCACTGGTGAAAAGATAGTTTTTGGCTGGCACGGGAACATCCCTTTACTTCAATTGTTGGCATCCGATAATTCGCCTTGAAAAGCGGCAACTACTTGGTTTGAAAACTGCCGCACTCTAGCAAAATAGGTTAGGGGGTCAAGAAAATCTGCGTTGTAATATTTATTTCTGCGAAGAAATCTCTTTTTCCAGCTCTTCGGCCGCCAATGCCTTTATAACGTCGAAAACCCTTTTCCGCACTTCAAGGTTGTCAATCTTATAGTAGGCGCGGACAAGTTCCAGAGTTTCACGCTTTCCCAGGAATTCATGTTCAAACTCATCGACCGGCTCCTGAAGACCGATTGCCTGTAATAAACTTCCTGTTGGCATTTCTTCAAAGAAAAAAGCAGGTTTGACATCCAGAATACGGCTGAGTTCAAAAAGCCTACTCGCACCAATCCTGTTCGCGCCGCGTTCATATTTCTGAATCTGCTGGAATGTTAGATTAAGTTTTTCACCAAGCTTTTGCTGGCTAAGCCCCAATAGCGTCCGACGCATCCGGAGTCGGCTTCCCACATGCACATCCACCGGATGATTTGGCATTAAATTCCCTCGTATTTTTGCGGGTCAAATCAATTCTATGCGCACCGCAGTTAAGCCAGTTTAAACCCTCTGGTTGATTAAACAAGTATCGCCAAAGAACGGCGTTAGTCAAGGAATCATACTTATGTTTTCGACCTCCGTATCGCAAGAAAAGCACCTGTAAGAATAAATATCAGGACCACCAAAACAGGTATTATTTCACCATATCGGGAATAAATTGTTCTCTCAGCAAGTGGTAATGGTAATTGTCCATCTATTATGCCTGTGTCGTTGAGTGCAAGTTCTTGTTCAACACGGCCATAGGGATCGATTATCGCGGAAATGCCGGTATTCGCGGCGCGGACAACCGGTACGCCCTGTTCAACGGCGCGGGTTTGGGTGATTGCGAAGTGCTGGTATGGACCTGAGGTGTTGCCGAACCAACCGTCATTTGTAACATTGATGATCCACGAGAAAGCAGTTTGCGGCGCAACTTCCCATGGAAAAGCTATCTCGTAGCAGATCATCACGCGCGCTGGGGGTAAGCCCGGTACAGACACGACTTTTCGGGCAGATTTGTCCGGCATTGCGAAATCCGACATTTTGTCGAGAGCAGGAATAATGTCCGTAAGCCCCATTGCAACCATCACGGATCGGAGCGGCATATATTCCCCATATGGGACAAGATGCTGCTTGTCATAAATATCCAGAATATTGCCTTGTTCTCCCAAAACCTGCAGGCTGTTCCAGTATTGGTTTTTGTCCGGATCGCGGCGCGGTGCGCCGGTTATTAAGGCGCCGCCCGGTGGGACAATCCTGGCAAGTTCTTTTTGCAGTGTCGGAGCCGTCGTCAGATAGTAGGGTACGGCCGTTTCCGGCCAGATGAGATAGCGGGGCTTTTCTCCTTCCTCAATCAAGCTGAGGGCGACCAGTTTTTGAAGGTGATCCAGAAGCAGGTCGGGCTTCCATTTGTCGACCTGCTGAATATTGGGTTGAACGAGCCGGATCGGCGCATCCTCGAAATAGGTAACGGAGGAATTGTAAAGGCGGGCAGCGCCGACGCCATACAGAGCGAGTAGAATTCCGATGCACGCAATCAAAGAAATTCCGGCCGTCCGCTTAGGCGTTCCTACCTCACCGAACAGAGCGGGAAGGCTCGCGAAAAAAACAGTGAATAGGGTTAATCCATATATTCCGAAATAGGCCGTTGATTGGAGAACAGGAAGAAACGCGCTCCAGCTATAGCCAACCAGATTCCAGGGAAAACCCGTGAAGATAATACCACGAACATATTCGAAAAGGAGCCAGAAGCCGCTGAAGACAAAAATCCGGGCGAGGGATTGCGTACGGGTAAGGTGGGTTGCGAGTGTCGCCAAGCCGGAGAGGATTGCCAGAAATGCGGGAAGAACGAGAACCGGCAAGGGAAGTAAAACGGCGTGGGTTTGTGCATCGATTGTAAAGGCGACGCCAATCCAGTACAGACCGGCAATAAACTGGCCCCACGCAAACCACCAGCCGACGAGAAAAGCCTGCTTGCGATTATCGACTGAACTCAATATCCAAATGAGTCCGGTAAAACTAACGGGCAGCAGAAATATCAGATTAAGGGGGGGCAGCGCCGTGGCGACGGCCAGGCCCAACACGAATGCGAGAAGTGATTTCTTATGAAACGAAAGCCCTGAAATCCATCTGTTGACAGCTTTCATTCATCCTCGCCCAAGTCAGGAGAGCGTCGATGAATTCGGACCTTTTTCACCTTTCTTGGGTCAGCATCAATAATCTCGAAATCAAGTCCGTCGGAGTGGGAAATGATTTCTCCGCGCGCCGGAATCTGGCCGGCTAACTGGAAAACGAGCCCACCAACAGTATCCACTTCCTCATCTTCATCTTCAGGGAGCAGGTCGACTTCGAGCAGCGCTTCCAGTTCTTCAATCGACGCGCGGGCATCGACTTCAAGCATCCCATTGGGTGCGACGACAATCAGCGGGCCTTCCTGCTCGTCATGCTCGTCTTCGATATCGCCGACAATTTCCTCGACGAGATCCTCAATCGTCACCAGGCCATCAATGCCGCCATATTCATCCACGACTGTTGCCATATGAATATGCGTCGCGCGCATTTTTAGCAAAAGGTCGGGAACGGACATGGAGGGCGGCACAAAAAGGACTTCGCGGCGAAATTTCTGCCAGTCACCATGATCCTTTTCTCCCCAAAAATTAATCAGGTCCTTGATGTGAAACATGCCGGTAACATTATCCAGTGTCTCACTGAAGACTGGCATGCGGGAATGGCTAGTTTCCTTGAAACGTTCTACCACCTGATCCAGAGTTGAGCTCGCAGAAATCGCCTCAATGTCAGCGCGGGGGACCATCACGTCACTAATGCTGAGTTCACTGAAACTCAGGATGTTGGTCAGCATCAGCTTTTCCGACGCGTTGATGGATTGTTCCGGATCGTCATGTTCTTCGATCAGCTCTTCCAGAGTTGAACGAACGCTTCCTTCTGACTGCTGCCCAATACCCAAAACGCGCTTGAGGACATGTAAAACGCCATTTGAAGGCTTTTGCGTTGTCGGTTCTTCCGGGTTTTCGGAAAGAACGTCACTCGACACATTATCGGTCATAGTCAGTCAAGGGTCTCCTGTCGCGGCGAGTCAGAAACTTCATAGGGATTAGAGATATGTAGGCTTTCCAATATCATGATTTCAAGATTTTCCATCTCTTCCGCCTCATTTTCTTCCATATGGTCAAATCCGGCAAGATGTAAAACGCCATGCGCGATCAAATGCGCCGTATGACTCCATATATCCTTGTTTTGCGCTTTCGCCTCGCGCACCATTGTTTCATGCGCAAGGACGATGTCACCCAGTAATAACGGCTCTGACATTTTAGTCGCATTTGCAAGTTCAATCTGATCGAGTGGCGTATCGGGAAAAGACAATACATTTGTGGGCTGGTCTTTGCCTCGATAGTCGCGGTTCAACTCCCGAACCTGGGCGTCATCACTGAAAAGAAGACTTATTTCGACAACTGGCATAATGTCGCAATCAAGAAGGGACAGATTCATCTTCCCGCATATACTCTCCAGTGCGCACTGGACGACCACTTCCGCCTTCTGTTCGATGGCCGGGACGAGATTACGCCATGAATCATCCTGAAAGCTGATGGCAAGATCAAGAGAGAAGGGGAGCTCGATCATCAACAGGTTATGGTTTACGCGCTTTGAGGGCGAGCTGCTTTTCCCTGTCATGTTCCCCATAGGCGCGGACAATGCGGGTGACCAGCGGATGCCTGACAACATCGGATTCTCCGAAATTGATAAAGTCCACGCCCTTCACACCTTGCAGGATGTCAACGGCTTCATGCAGGCCAGACCGCATGCCAAGGGGCAGGTCAATCTGGCTGAGATCTCCGGTGACGGCCATGCGGGAATTCTCACCCATCCGGGTCAACAGCATTTTCATCTGTACCGGGGTCGTATTCTGGGCCTCATCCAGAATGATCGCAGCGTTTGACAGCGTACGCCCGCGCATGAAGGCGAGAGCCGCAACCTCAATCTCTCCATTCTCCAGCCGTTTGACGACCTCTTCGGCCGGTAGCATGTCATAGAGAGCATCATAAAGCGGTCTCAGGTAAGGGTCGATCTTGTCGCGCATATCGCCGGGCAGAAAGCCGAGCTTTTCACCGGCCTCCACAGCAGGGCGCGCCAGGATGAGCCGGTCTACTTTATTCTCGATCAGCATCGCAACGGCGTTGGCCACGGCGAGATAGGTTTTACCTGTTCCTGCAGGTCCGAGACCGAAGACGAGTTCATGCGTCCGAAGTGATTTGACGTAAACGGCCTGATTGGTGGAACGGGGTGTAATCCGCCGCCGCTTTGTGACGATCATATCTGCCCCGCCTGAGACGGATCCGCGACTGCCATCTTGCGCAGGTGCATCGCCCGCCATTCGAATGGCGCCGTCGACTTCACCTTCCGTCACATCCAGCCCCTTCTTTAGCCGTTCGTATAAATCCATCAGAACGGTTTTGGCCGTCGCCTGCGCTGTTTTGGACCCCGAAACCGCCATTTTGTTTCCGCGGGACGCAACGGAGACATCCAGCGCCTGTTCAATCCGCGCGAGATACCGATCATGCTCCCCCACAAGCTGAGCCAGGAGATGATTGTCATCAAATTCGAGAATGGTTGCGTTGTTCTTGTCTGTGTCGGGTTTCAGTGTTTTAGAACTCGTTTGATTTTTAGCCACATTTGTTCCTATGCCGCATCAGCGACACTACCGGGTTTCAGTTCGCCACGCAGAGAGTTCGCATTTCCCTCTTGTACGATGACAGTTGCAATGCGCCCAATCCGATGCGCGGGAGAGGGTACGAAAACGGACTGCATATAGGGGCTGCGACCAACGATTTGTCCCTCGCGTTTTCCCTCGCGTTCCAGCAAGACGTCGATTTCCCGTCCGACAAAGGATTGATTATAGGCAAGCTGCTGTTCATTCAGCAATGCCTGCAGCCGCGCCAGCCTTTCGGATTTTACGGCCTCATCAATCATTTCGCTTTCCAGCCCTGCAGCAGGCGTGCCGGGACGCGGGCTGTATTTAAAGCTGTAGGCCTGCGCATATTTGACATCCCGGACGAGTTGAAGGGTATCTTCGAAGTCCTGGTCTGTTTCGCCGGGGAAACCGACGATAAAATCACCGGAAAGCGCCAGATCCGGCTGATAATGCCGTAATTTGTCAATAATTCGCCGATATTCATCCGCCGTGTGGCGCCGGTTCATCGCCGCCAGAATACGATCGGATCCCGCCTGAACGGGCAAATGAAGATATGGCATCAGACTATCGACATCGCGATGCGCTTTGCACAACTCCTCTGTCATTTCCAGGGGATGGGAAGTTGTATACCGCAGGCGCTCCAGCCCCTCGATCTCGGCGAGCTGATATATTAATCCTGCGAGGGTGACCGGTTTTCCATCAGCGCCTTCGCCATGATATGCATTCACATTCTGACCCAGTAACGTGATCTCCCGTGTGCCGCCGGCGATCATACGCTTCGCTTCAGTAACAATCGAAGCAACGGGACGGGAGAATTCAGCACCGCGGGTGTATGGGACAACACAGAATGCGCAGAACTTGTCACACCCTTCCTGTACTGTCAGGAACGCGCTCAGGTTGGTATCGATTGCCTCTTTGGGTAAATGATCGAACTTGGGCTCCACCGGAAAATCGGTATCCAGGATATGGCCTACCCCCCGATTTGCTTCGGCTACCATTTGAGGCAGGTTATGATAGGACTGTGGCCCGAAAACCATGTCGACAAAAGGGGCACGTTTCATGATCTCGGCCCCTTCGGCCTGGGCAACACAACCGGCGACGGCGATGATCATATCGCCCTCGTTGCGGGACTGCCTTCCTTCGCGTGTTTTGCGCAAGCGACCCAGCTCCGAAAAAGTTTTCTCGGAGGCTTTCTCGCGGATATGACAGGTGTTCAGGATCGCCATGTCTGCGCTCGCGGGTTTATCTGTCAGGGTGTAGCCTAGGGGTGCCATCAGGTCTGCCATACGGGCCGAATCATACACATTCATCTGGCAGCCATATGTTGAAATATAGAGTTTTTTGCTCACGCTTTCTCGTCAACCTCGTCGAAATTCAAGGGCTCACCCGTGGATATGAAAACCGTTCCATATCATGATTAAATTAGCAGTTATATGACAAATAGAGAAGCCCGGGATGCAATTCACGGGAAAAATGGAAAAAATCACCTGAATCGGCGAATTTGTAACGATCAAGGCTCTTCCCGTCCAGTCAGAGCGCGGCTCAGGCTTTTAGCGATGGTAAGCTGACAGTCGCTCGCCATGGTTTTCCGAGAATCATAGTCATCGATTGTTACAGGCTTATGGAACCGTAATTCCGCTGTAATCGTTCCGCGTTTCAGAAGGGACCAGACATGACCGAGCAATTCTTCGTCTCCGACCCAGGCGACAATACCCATGGTGCCACGAGTAAGCGGAATTCCATTTAAGCGGCTGTAGGCGATCGTTACCGGCTGGACCATCAGGTGATGGCCGTTTATTTCCCGCTCCGCCAGCCCAAAGTAGGCGCTTTTGAAATTCTGGATGATGATTCCGTTCGATGACGTACCTTCGGGGAAAAGGAACAGATTGTCACCATTCTCCAGATGTTCTTGCATTTCCCCTTTATGCCCCTTGATCGCGGGCCGGGTGCGCTCAATAAAGATTGTCTGCTGAAGTTTCGAAATGGCGCCGACGAGGGGATACCCTTCAACCTCTTTCTTGGCAACGAAGCTCCCCTGCATGATTTTTCCGATCACCGGAATATCGAGCCAGGAAATATGATTGATCACGAATAATGTAGGCCGCTGGGTTTCGATCTCTCCGGAAACAATGACTTTGACCCTCACAAGCCAGCACAGGCCCGCATGATAAACTTGCGGGATATAATATCGATGCTGCTTGAAGAACAAGAGGATCGTAATTTGTACAGCCACCAGTATTGCCGTCCAAAGAAGGACGGCAAACACGGTGATAATGGGTCTGATATTACTCATAAACAATGTCGCATGTTACTGCGATCCATTCATCAACTTTTCTTGCTGTGAGCTGTCTGTTTTATGTTCACGACAGATTCTTCAGGCGGGACATCGGCCATCGCGGTTTTTGACAATGGCTTCCCATACAGTTCAAGTCGATGATCAATCAACTCAAAGCCAAGCTCCTTGGCAATCTTTGTCTGCAGATCCTCGATCTGTTCACTGGTGAACTCAATCACCTGGCCGGTTTGAACATTGATCAGGTGATCATGATGCTCATCGGATACTTCTTCATAACGGGCCCGGCCATCACCAAAATCATGGCGCTCCAATATGCCGTTTTCTTCAAACATGCGTACGGTACGGTAAACGGTAGAAATACTGATGGTGTCGTCCAGGTCCGACGCTCGCTTATACACAAGTTCTACGTCCGGATGGTCTTGCGATTCAGATAAAACGCGCGCAATAACGCGGCGCTGCTCTGTCATTCGAAGGCCCTTGTCTAGGCAGATCTGTTCCAGGCGAGTAGGCATACGATCCTCAATATAGTCTAATGGCTGCTGTCACTCCCGTCAGCAACCATGATTTTATACAAATAATTTTTCTTGGGCCAGCGAAAGTAAAAATTACTTGCTTTGCGCTTTTTTGCGGCGGGTTCCCAGGCCAATTTTTTTGGCCAGGTTTCGACGTTGTTCCGCATAATTAGGAGCGACCATCGGATAGTCTGCCGGAAGGTTCCAGCGCTCGCGATATTCCTCAGGTGTCATGTCGTAAGAGGTTTTAAGATGCCTTTTCAGCATTTTCAGCTTCTTCCCGTCCTCAAGGCAGATTATATAATCCGGATGGACGGACTTGCGGACCGCGACAACGGGTTCCGGCTTTTCTTCTTCTTCCGACATTTCGCCGACAGTAGAGAGAGTCGCATAAACATCCTTGATCAAGGTCGATATTTCCCCGGCCCCGACGGGGTTACGCGATAAATGGGACGTCACAATGTCCGTTGTCAGAGCGAGAAGTTCAAGCTTTTCAATTTTCTCAGACATTGTGAACAAACCTCCATAAAAATTGAATGTCATATAGTGTATAGTCAATATATGTTCAGAAATGGAATGTAAAATAGAATAAATAAAAAAAAGTTCGTAAATTAACGATTATCTCGAAATTAACGTTTATTTACCTTTTTATAGGTTAAAGCGACCGTTTCATCATAAGGGCGTCTTCATATCCTGCATCATGATTGTAATAATTTGGTCGCCGCCCGGATTCTATAAAACCCTTTGATGTATAAAGGCGCTGTGCAGGAATATTTTCAGCTCCAACTTCCAGATACAGAAACGTTGCTTTGTTCTGACGTAAATAATGGAAACCCTTTTCCAGAAGCTGGCCAGCTAATCCTTTCTCGCGATAGGCAGGCAGTGTTCCCAGAGTCAAGATTTCCGCTTCATCGATGATCTGCCGGTACAGGGCGATCGCAACGGGCTGGTCGGCGAGGCTAAGTACTTCAAGAACCGTCCCTGGTACTCCAAATGCTGAAATGAAGTCAGATTCGCTCCATCCAGGCTTAAAGCACTGACCATGTATGGCGGCTGCGAGTGGCGTGGCGGAAACTGTTTTGAAAAACTCTGCTGAAATATCGCTTTCCTGCATTGGATCCTCATGGGCTGATAACCGGACTTCGCCCACCAGGTAATTTGGCATCGGGCGCGCGCAGATAAAGAGGCGCGGGCGGTGAAGAATTTGGAGGAGGCATGCCGCGCCCAAGCGCGATGCGGGCGACATGTATAGCATCCGGATCTTCGTCCAGTTCAAGCAACTGGTACCTTGTTTTATCAAATCCGGACTGGCCGCTGAGCAGGATGCCACCTGAGCCGACAATGACGGCCTTTTCTAGTCCTGTTGAGGCAAGTGCCGTCCCTATTTTACAGGCCTTCGGAGGTGAAAGCGGTGATATGACGCCGTTGCTGGTATTCACTTTGAAACTTTGCAAGTAAATTTCTCCCCGCCTTGCATCCGCGGTTGCAATCACGGGGCGATCCTCGGCCATTTCCTTGGGCACTGTCGCCGCCAGCGCCTCCAGTGTTGTGACGCCGACAAGCGGCTTTCGCGCAGCGAGAGACATGCCGCGCGCTGCCGCTAGCCCTATTCTGAGCCCGGTAAAGGTTCCCGGGCCAACCGTAACCGCAATCAGGTCCATGTCCGCATAGGAGAACCCGGCACCGTTCATTAAATCCTCAATCATCGGGATCAAGGTTTCTGCATGGCCCCGGCGTCGCTTTTCATGACCATGTGCAAGGACGTCATGATTGTCCATAATGGCGACAGAACAGGCATTGAGCGCCGTATCAAACGCCAGTATCTTCATAACATTGCCTTCCGTAGTTGCGCCATGTAGGGTCTCGGTGAGGTCAGAGTGTTACGCCCAATGTTGCGTGAATTCAAGTAAACAGGTTTGAAATGTCCCTGAATGAGAGTTTAACGGAAATTACTCCGGCAGAATTCGACGTCGAGCTCGATCTGCGATATGCGACGGCAAATAATTTTACCGGCGCACCCGTCTATCAGAGGGGAGCCTGTTTCCTGCTTCAGGAATCCGCTGAAAAACTGAAACACGCAATAGATCTCGCTGGAGATCTGGAGTTGAGATTCAAGATATTTGACGGGTTTCGCCCGACAGAGGCCGTGCAAGCCTTGTGGGATCACACCCCGAATGCGGATTTTCTCTCACATCCTTCCAACGGCTCCCCGCATTCACGCGGGGCGGCGATTGACCTGACACTCATTGATCGCAACGGACAGGAACTTGAAATGGGAACTGACTTTGATGCAATGACCCCGACATCCTTTCATGGCGCGCGGGATATATCGGCGGAAGCCCAACGCAACCGTGCTATCCTGCTCGGCCTGATGACGGCGGCAGGTTGGGATTTTTATCAGAATGAATGGTGGCATTACCAATTGTTTAAACCGCGTCGATATCCTACTCTTTCGGACAAGGCGGCGGGCAGCCGGATGATGGAAAAGCCCGGAGTATAAGAGGCGAGTTGAGGATTGATGACATTTACTAGATTGCAAAAATTTCGGGCCGGTTCACTTGTCGCAATGATCATCATGTCGTTGGCTTGGCATGGCGCGGCGCAGGCCGCCGACTGGGCGAGCGTGATCATGTATCATCGCTTTGGAGAAGACCAGCATACCTCTACCAACATTCGTGTTGATCAGTTCAAAGAACATATTCAGGAACTGACAAATGGCCAATACACCGTTTTGCCACTTAATGAGATTGTTGACCGGCTAGAAACCGGGGAATCTCTGCCGGACAGAACCGTCGCAATCACGATAGATGATGCATATCAGTCCGTTTATGAGATCGCATGGCCCATGCTGAAAGACGCCAATTTGCCTTTCACTGTATTCGTGTCAGTTGAAGGGGTGGAAAAACGGTTTCCAGGCTATATGAACTGGGACCAGATACGGGAGTTACGAGACGCAGGCGTTCATATAGGGCATCATACCTACAGTCATTCACACCTGCCTTTGATGAGTGCCGAGGAAATCGAGGCAGATATTAATCTGGCGAGTAAGCAGTTTCAGGCAGAGCTTGGCTTTGTTCCGGCTATTTTTGCCTATCCTTATGGCGAGTACGGCAGTGACGTAAAAGCGGTTGTCCGGAAAATTGGCTTCAAGGCGGCCTTTGGGCAGCAGTCAGGCGTATCCTATTCCGGCCATGACCGGCTGGAGCTTCCCCGCTTTGCCATGAGCGAGAATTATGGGGGGATCGGGCGGTTCCGTCTGGCGGCAAATGCCTTGCCATTAAGGGTAACGGATGTGACACCGTCAGATAACTTTCTAAAACGCAATCCGCCAAATTTTGGTTTTACCATTGTAGAGGATTACGGAGACTTGAATGGGTTGTCCTGCTTTTCGTCCAATCAGACAGGCGGAGCGGTCCCCATCGAGAAGATTGGAGACTCACGGATTGAGATACGCCTTGCGGCAGCTTTCAAGCCGGGTCGGGGTCGTATCAATTGTACGCTGCTTGGGCCGGATCGGCGGTGGCGCTGGTTCGGATCACTTTTTTATATCGCGAAGTAAATTCGCACTTATAGGCAGGGAGCCATCATGTATCGTCCAAATAATTTAAAAGAAAAATTGCAGGCGGGAGAAAAGGCGGCTGCCTGTTGGTTGTTTTCAAATTCTTCCGATATGGCAGAGATAGTTGCTGGTGCCGGGTTCGATGCCTTGATGATTGATCACGAGCATGGCTCGGGCAGCCTTCAAACAGCTATCGATCAGTATCGCGCCGCCCGCTCGGCTAGTGATGTAACGATATTGATGCGGGTGCCGTGGAACGATACAGTTTTGATCAAGCGCAGTCTTGATGCGGGTATGGATGGAATAATGATTCCGTCTGTTAACACCGCAGAAGAGGCGAGGGCCGCCGTCGCTGCCTGCCGTTATCCGCCAACCGGAATACGGAGCGCAGGGTTTGGAGCTGCCCGTGCCGGAGGATATGGCCGCACGGCGCGCGAGTACCGGGATAATCTTGATAAGGACCTGATGATCATCTGCCAGATTGAAACCAAGGAAGCTGTTGGTAATATTGAGAGTATTGCCGCCGTCGACGGGGTCGACATGCTGTTTATCGGGCCGAATGATCTATCCGGCAGCATCAACAAACTCGCCGAGTTTGATGATCCTGAGGTGAAAGCACTTTTCGAGGAGGCGCGGGACAAGATCAAGGCGAGCCCGGCGTTTCTCGGCTGTATTTCCAATGGGGCGCAGCAGACGAACGAACTGTTTGCACAAGGATTTGATTTTCTTCTTTGTGCGGGCGACACAGGACTGGCAGCGAGTGCGGCCGGAGATCTGCTGAAAAACCTTCAAAAATAAGAGCTTAGTGTTATATATAACATGCTAGGTTCATATTGACTCTAGGGTCTGACGCCGTATTCTTCCGCTGCTTCAGTAATCTGCCGCCACGTTTCGTTATCGATTTCGATGCCGTTCGTACGGCGTAACCGCCGCTGTTCACGTTCCGGATCACCTGGCAGAATGACGTTATCTTGGCCTTCACGCGGCGGGGATTGGCGGACATAATCACACATTGCTTTCATCTCACCGCCGATATAATTAGTGTCTGTGAGGCGTGCGGGATCGATCAGAATGGTAAGCATGCTGTTGATAATACGGGTATCGCGATGGTTGCCGGGCTGAATCGTACCACCACCGCCAATCGCTCCGCTTAGAAGTTCGCACATTAGCGCGAGACCGTAGCCCTTGTGTTCGCCGATGGGCAAAAGCGCGCCAACTTTTTCTTCCCACATGACCCCGGGATCCGTCGTCGGATTGCCATGCTTGTCAATGACCAGACCCTCCGCGAACTTCTTGCCGCTGTTGTTAGCAACGCGCAGTTTGCCGAGGGCCACCTTGCTGGTGGCGAAATCGAGAATGATGCGCGGTTCTTCGGCTGTATCCGGCAGGGAAATACAGATTGGGTTTGTGCCGTAGCGGGCATCCGAACCGCGATGCGGGGCCACCAAAGGACGATGTCCCGTCACATTGACAAAGTGCAGCGAGACCAATCCGGCATCAGCACATTGTTCCCCATAGGTTCCCACCCGCCCGATATGATGAGCATTGCGCAGCGCAGAAAGAGCAAGGCCGGTTTCCTGCGCCACTTTGATGGTATGTTCCATCGCTTCCCGGGCGACGACCTGGCCATATCCGGCCCTGCCATCGAAAACCAGCATTGAGCCGTTCTGTTGTACCGTCTCGACATGCTGATTCAGATGGAGCAACCCGGCCTTCAAATTCGTCATATAAGCCGGAATCATGCCGACGCCGTGGCTGTCATGACCGGAAAGATTGGCAAGCACCAGATGATCGGTAACTATTTTTGCTTCCGTTGGGGAACTGCCTGCTGCAGTTAAAAGGGCTTCGATGAATTTATGCAGTTCATTATGATCAATTTGCATCGATCGTCTCCTCCCAAGATTTTTATTTGAAGTTAGATGGCGGTAAGGCCGCCATCTATGACGAGTTCTGACCCGGTTATATGGCGCGCTTCTTCGGAAGCCAGGAACAGAACGCCATTTGCGATGTCAACAGGTTCGCTCGGCTTCTTGATCGGTATCCGGTCCGGAATGGCGTTCCAGCCGGATTCAATGTCGCTGCCATACATTCCCATCAGTTCATCTCCCATATTTGTCCGCACAGGATCGGGATGGACCGAGTTGCAGCGAATATCGTAACCGCGGTTTGCACAATGAATGGCGACCGATTTCGTCAGTTGCCGGACTGCCGCTTTTGAGGCGCCGTAGGCCAGAAGATGCGGGGTCCCAATGATGGCAGCGACGGAGGAAATGTTGATGATGGCACCTCCTCTGCCTTTCATGGCCGTGACAGCGGACTGGCATCCGAGGAAAACCCCTTCCACATTCACTTTCTGAATGGCCTGCCAGTGAGAAAGATCCGTATCCTCAATTGTCTGCCGGTCGCCGACTGAGAGAATTCCGGCGTTATTGACAAGTATATCGAGGCCAGATGACTTCGACAGAACGGCTGCCATAACCGCTTTCCAGTGCTCCTCAACGGCGACATCCTGTACTAGGAATTGTGCCCGACTTCCAAATTCTTCTGCGGCTGCTTTTCCGGCGTCTTCATTGATGTCCGTCATGAAGACTTTGGCGCCCTCTTCAATGAAGCGACGGGTCGTTGCCAAACCTATGCCGGTTGCCGCGCCAGTAATCAGCGCAATCTTGTTTTCCAGTCGTCCCATGATCTCCCCCTGTTTTCTTTTTATTGTGGGCGCACCAAGACTGGGGCGTACACTGTTTTTGAGAATAGGTTGGAGAGTATATTTTCATATCCTGCACTGATTTACGAGATAGAAAGTATCAAGCAGATATATATGAAGAGTTATGCCGAGGTTTAGGGACGGTTGTCTGCCAGTTGCTCAGGCATGAGGATTGCATCTTCAAAATCCTGGAAGTTATTCGTCTGGATCAGGGTTCGCAGATTATCCACATATTCCTGTCCCTTTTCGGAATAACCATGAAGCGTATCAATCAGCTGAAGACCGCTTGTCTCCGTGTTGGACTCTGTTCTGCTCCAAGCACGGGCCTCGCGAAAGTCTTCGTAAGCAGGATGAACATTCAGATTATGCGCATAGGATCGAATGGACTCGGCTATTGACTTAAAGGCCCTGACTTCGTGAGTTTCATCTTCACTTCTGTCTTCCGGAACAATTCCCCCGCCAGTGGACCATACCCGCTGACCGAAAAGGGCGTTTCCTTCACGGGCGAAACGCGATGTGCCCCAGCCCGATTCTTCAACAGCCTGGGCCAAAGCAATTGAAACCGGGATTTTATCCACCTTTTCCATAAGGGCCTCCGGATCAATAGTCTCTTCGCGATAGCGTAAGGCGAGTTGTTGCAGCCATTTGCGGTCATTCTCTTTGAGAGAGGCGCCTATAGCTTTTTTTTCCAACAGACCAGTCAGCCGTTCCCGTTGAACCTCGATACCTTCATTGACGCTAAGCACCTGTGGCAAAACAAGTTTGATAAAGGTTTTCTTGCGCTTCTCAACGTCGCTTAGGTCGAGAATATCGGCTGGTATTTGATCAACATAAAACCGGGGGACTGGCCCTCCGTCCCGTATATCGTCCAGCTGGAAACTTACTTCTGAGAGAGCCGCGTCAAATGAAGCAATGTCAAACTGTCCTTGCCTTGCTTTGGTCTTGGTGGCTGTATTTCCGCTCGACATATCCGATGCTGTCTGCACGCTTAGTTTGCCGCCAATGAGCTCAGGCACGACATAGGCCATTGCCAGCAAGATAACCGCCAAAGTCGCAATTCTGTTGGATTTTAAACTGGATTTTAGTAGCTGCATTCCGATGAACTGTGTTGTTCTCTATGCCTTAAAATTACGCTTTCAAACAAATCATACAAAATGTAGAGGATCAGCTTGTAGAAATCACTATATATAGTAAGCAACAGGTAAAACTACTTTCCGGATCGGGTCTGGAATATGTCCCGCCTCGGATACAAGATCAAGCTATGATTTTGTCGGTCAAATTTCCTCTGAAATTTCAGATATTTAAATAAGTATCTGCAATAAAGGTAAAATTTTCATCAAATTAAAATACGACAAATGTCGAATCATTGCGGAATTTTATGCAAACCCGTGTTGATTCTCAGGTTACAGCATCCAGTTGCCGGGTCGTCAGGTTTCCGGGGACTACAGTAATCGGAATAGCGAATGTTCCCGACATTTCGCCCACCAGACTTTTGATCAGAGGGCCTGGGCCTCCGGATTCGGGGGAAGCTGCAAGAACAAGAATCCGGATATCGGAATCCTCTTCGATCAGGGCAAGGACCTCTTCCTTTTTGTATCCATCACGGATGACAAATTCCGGCACAATGGTGGTTTCTTTCTGGATTTCCTCAGCGAGATTCTGCAGTAGTTCTTCGGCCGTTTCGCGGGCTTCCTCCCGCATCGCCTGCTCAACGCCCATCCAGTGCTGAAATTCAGGCGGCTCTATTACATATAACAGGATCACGCCCCCGCCGACATGCCAGGCACGACGGCTTGCGAAGCGGATAGCGGATTTGCATTCCGGTGTTTCATCCACGACAACAAGGAATTTATTTCGCGCACCACTTTGGGTATCGTCAGACATATAGACTCCGCCACTTGTTCAAGTTGAAAATTATCCTGCCACTATCGATGCAGTTATTTCAAGAGAATGTTGCTGATTTCCTGGAGCTGTGTCCGGGCACGTAACACATAGAATCCCTGTGCCGTAAGGTGGTTGGGAAGAAACTGGGAATCTGGCGCTGCATTGACGATGATAAATGGATCAAGATCTATCACATATTTGAAGCTGTCGAGCATTTGTGACCATGCATTGGTTAGCCCCCGTTCCTTGATCAGGCTTTCGAAATCTTGGGACAGCGCCTTTAACAGCATGTAATAGCCATAGCTCTGTCCCTTGACGCCATAGAAAATATTGTCTGCTTGGAAATCAACGAAGCCTCCCGAATTTTCGTCGACATGTTGATCAATGGTTGCGGTGGAGGAGCCCATATCAAGTGCGATCCGGTCAAGGGTCGCCAACAGGTTATCGGCGCGTCTTTCGAAGACTGCATTCCCTTCGGCTAGCCGCTTGTTATAATCGATTAGTGAATTGCGGGCTTTCTCATACTGTTCTTCAGAGGCGGCGGTGGGCAAAAGGGAAATTGTCGGATCCCAAGCCCATTTCGTGCCGGAATATTGTAAAAGGCCTGCGGCTTCTTGCAAGTCCGGGTCCGTCTGGCTCGATCCTCGCGTACGCCCTATCTGATCTGTCAGCTCGAAACCAAATCGCGCAAGCGCGGAAATGATGCCTTGTTGATAGTTTGGCATATTGTCAAGCGCAGCCGATGGCATGAAAAACGGGTCGTTCGCCGTCCAGCGATTGACGTTAATCTCACGGTCGATCAGGCCGGCCATCATGTCCACGGCATGGCTGCCACCCGCGACAACATTTTTACCTGTGGGTACGAACGATGTATCATCCTCGATATTATTGATCGTGATCATACCGATCGGATAATAAAGGATCAAAAACAGCAAAATCAGAAGGGCGAAAACTTTCCAGCTTCTCTTCGCTCCTTCCTTTATTGCATCGGTGCGCCGTCCAAGTCGCTTGGTCTCTTTGCCGTCGTTCCCGATTTCGCTCATCTTCTCCGCCCTGTCACCAGATCATTCATCCGATCTCCATTCCAGATGTATGTCCTTTTGTCCGAACTTACAAGCGGGGCTAACGTGCCAGAAGAAAGCCGACAATATCTTTAACTTCTGCCAGGACCGGTGCGGCAAGGGCGGAAGCGCGTTCCGCGCCATCTTTCAAGACGGAGTCCACATGACCAGGATCAGCACGAAGTCGCTTCATTTCCTCTCCAATGGGGCCAAACTTCTCGACAGCCAGGTCAGTCAGCGCTGGCTTGAAGGTCGAGAAGGCGGCGCCGGAAAACTCATCCAATACCTGCTGCCTCGTCATGTCGGCGAGGGCAGCATAAATTCCCACCAGATTGGCCGCCTCCGGACGGTTATCCAGCTCTTCCAGCTTTGCGGGAAGCGGGTCAGGATCCGTCCTCGCCTTGCGCAGTTTCATCGCGATACTGTCACGATCATCGGTAAATGTGATGCGTGAATAATCACTCGGGTCGGATTTTGACATCTTCTTTGATCCGTCGCGCAATGACATGACACGCGTTGCTTCACCGAATATAAGAGGTTCCACCAACGGAAAAGTTTCCGTTCCATAGTCTTTATTGAACTTCTGTGCAATGTCGCGGGTAAGTTCCAGATGCTGTTTCTGATCCTCTCCGACAGGAACGTGGGTTGCCTTATAAGCCAGAATATCCGCCGCCATCAGGTTGGGGTAGGCATAGAGACCTACGGAGGCATTTTCGCGATTCTTGCCAGCCTTTTCCTTGAACTGTGTCATCCGGTTGAGCCATCCAAGACGGGCGACGCAGTTGAAAATCCAGGCAAGTTCGGCATGGGCCGATACACTGCTTTGTGCAAAGATGATGGAGCGTTTTGGATCGACCCCGGCCGCCAGATAGGCTGCGGCAACTTCCCGGGTGTTGTTGCGGAGGTCTTCCGGATCCTGCCAGACCGTGATGGCATGCATATTCACAGCACAATAGATGCATTCATAATTGTCCTGCAGTCCCACAAAGTTGCGGATCGCACCGAGATAGTTGCCAAGATGAAGGTTGCCGGTCGGCTGAACGCCGGAGAAGATACGAGACATTTAATAAAGTTCCTCACGCTTTGGACACGAGCCCTACATTGACGGACTGACCATCAGAACCGTCGGGGCTGGGATCCGGCCTTATTGCAGGCGTCACGCCTATCGTCAACAGATTTACGCGTTTGGCCGACGTTTCAGCATGTTTTTAATATCCGTCAGTGGGGCGGCGCCCGTTATGAGAACGCCAATGACATATATACCACCGCCGCCTGCGACCAGAGCACCAAGTGCCATAATTCGATTTGTCACATCTCCTGCAAACAAGCTGTCTAGAAAGTCGCGTGCAATATATAAACTCCCGGCCATAATAATGGTGGCAAGGATTATTCCGACGAGGCGGCGCAACAGTCTTTTGTCGGCCGTGTAATGTCCGCGCCTACGCAGAGTGATGAACAGAAAAATGACGTTGAACCATGAAGAGAGGGACGTCGCAACCGCAATACCGACATGATCAATATAGCGGATCAAAACGAGGCTTAGAATGACATTCAGGATCATGGCAAGAACACCGGCAACGACGGGCGTCGTTGTGTCCTCCCGGGCAAAGAAACCTGGCGCCAGAATTTTTACTAGTACATAGGCGGGAAGTCCGGTTGCAAAGGCAAGCAGCGCCATCGCCGTTGCAAGGCTCGCAGTTTCCGTAAATTCGCCATGCTGGAACAGGACGGTGATTATTTCCTCCGGTATGATCATGAGGGCAGCAGCAGCAGGCAGGGTCAGAAGCATGGAAAGTTCCATCGCGCGGTTCATGCTGTTGAGCGCGGTTTTTTCTTCCCCGCTTCTAAGCTGCCGCGAAAGCATGGGAAGAAGCGCTGTGCCGACCGCAATGCCGATCACGCCGAGAGGGAGCTGATATACCCGGTCGGCGTAATAGAGATAGGAAATAGAACCGGTTGCCAGCAAGGACGCGATAATTGTACCAACAAGAATGTTGATCTGCATGACTCCTGCGCCAAGCATACCGGGAAGCATAAGTCGGAAAAGGCGCTTTATATCCTTGTTGATTACAGGGCGGCCCAGACGAACTTTGATGTCGGATCGCCAGCAGGCAATGGTGAGATAGACAATTTGTGCGAGCCCGGCGGCGGCAACGCTCCAGCAAAGGATTAAGCCGACTGTTTCCTCGCGCTCATTAAAGGCCAGGAGAAGGCTGCCGATCAATATGATGTTAAGGAGGATTGGCGCCGCCGCCATTGCCGCAAACTTGTAAAATGCATTCAAGATCCCGCCCAGCAGGGCGACGATGGCCATGGCTGTGAGATAGGGGAATGTAATGCGGGTATACTCGACCGCGAGTTCATACCTCATACCGCTTATTTCAAATCCGGGCGCGAGAAATTGCATCATGACCGGCATGAAAATCATGAACAGGGCAGAGAAAATAAGCAAAAATCCGGTAAGGACGCTGAGGCTGTGACCGGCAAATTCCAAGGCCATCTCTTTGCCTTCGCTTTCCAGCTTGCGGGCGAAAAGCGGAATAAAAGCTGCTGAGAAAGCGCCCTCCGCCACCAGCCGACGGAACATATTCGGAATACGGAAGGCTACAAGGAAAACGTCCGCTACCGGTCCGGCTCCGAGAACCGACGCCATCAGGATATCGCGCAAGAAACCGAGCACGCGGCTTATCATGGTATAGCCACCGACAGTGGCAACGGACTTAATCAAATTCATAACGCCCTATACCATAGCTAAACCGCTACTGCCCATCAGCTTCCGCCGTTTGCTGCTTTTTTGCTTTGGCTGATTTTCTTTTCGGGGCCATGTCTTCCGAAAGTGCGAGAAGCAGTTTCTTTTCGATATTGGCAAGTTTAACCTTGTTGGTAATTTTCAGGCCAAAGCTGTCTTTCACATAGAAGACGTCAACCGCACGCTCCCCATACGTCGCAATATGGGCGGAGGAGATGGAGAGGGACAGGTTGAACAATGTCCGCGTCAGATTTGCAAGAAGGCCAGGTCGATCGCGTCCACGGACTTCGATCACCGTATGGGTGTTTGATGCCTTGTTGTCCAGAATAACACCGGGCTGAACGGTGAAAACCTCCGTGCGGCTTGGTAGGCTTGATTCCCGGCGGTCGACAATTTCCAGATGCGGCTTGCGAACACCTTGTAATGTATCTTCTATAGCCTGACGCAGTTTCTTCATCCGGCCGCGCTGGTCGTAGGCCTGACCCTCGGAATCCTGAATGTAGAAGGTATCCAGAGCCATGCCATCCGTTGTCGTATGGATTTTCGCATCGACAATATTGGCGCCACTCACCGACATGGCGCTGGTAATGCGAGAAAACAGTCCGGGATGGTCACCCGTATAAACGATTACCTCAGTAATTGCTCGGAAGGGGTCGCTTTTCGCTTCAACGGTAAAAAGCGATTCATCCATATCCGCCGCTCGCATCAGCTCTGCGTGCACCATGCGGTCTTCATTACTCGTTGCAATCCAATAGGACTGGTAGAAACGCCCGATATGGTGCTCGATATCATTCTTTTTCCAGCCCGTCAGTTGTTCCCGTAACTCATTCTGGCAATGCTTTGCCCGTTCGGTCCTTCCCTCAGAGACATGGCCGCCGGTAAGGGCATTTTCAGCGACATAATAGAGTTCGCGAAGCAACTGGCCTTTCCAGCCATTCCAGACATTTGGGCCGACCGCACGGATGTCGGCAACGGTCAGCACGAGCAGTAGTCTCAGGCGCTCGGGGCTCTGAACGATTTCCACAAAGTCTTCTACGGTCTTAGGATCGGAAATATCACGCTTGAACGCAAAGCCGCTGAAAGCAAGGTGATATCGGACCAGCCAAGCAACCGTCTCGGTTTCGGAAGGGGAAAGTCCGAGACGAGGACAGAGTTTTTCGGCCACTTCCGCTCCTAAAATCGAATGATCACCGCCGCGCCCCTTGGCAATGTCATGAATTAGCACAGCGCAATATAGAACATTTCGCGAGACGATCTTGGGCATGATCTTGTGAGAGAGCGGATGGTCTTCTGCGAGGGCGCCGGCCTCTATCTGTGAGATAATCCCGATGGCCCGGATCGTGTGTTCATCCACTGTATAGACATGATACATGTCGTGTTGCATCTGGGCGACGACACGTCCGAAATCGGGGATGAAGCGACCAAAAACACCCGCCTCATTCAATCGCCGCAAGGTCGTTTCGGGATCCTTGCGGCTTGTCATCATTTCAAGGAAAAGCTCATTTGCCTTCGGGTCGCTGCGAAGGCTCCTGTTGACTAGGCGCAAATCCTGCCGGATCAGGCGCAGTGCGGTCGGATGTACGTCCAGCCCTTTTTCCTGTGCCAGATGAAACATTTCCAGCATTTTGATCGGATCTTTTTTGAA
>PAKP01000068.1 GCA_002706985.1 Sneathiella sp.
CTGCTGGGAACTGGGCTCGACTTCCCTCGGGATGAAAGTCCGCTGGTGGATCAATTCCGAACGCTCCGCCGAGGTGGTAACCCGCTCCCGCGCGGTCCGCGCCATCAAGGAGGCGTTCGAGGCCAATGACATCGACCCGACCGATCCGCAGCTGATCTATTACCAGAGTACGGACGGCGCGCCGCTCCTGCCCGCTGAAAATCGCGCTGCCGAGGCCACCCCGCCGGAGACCGAAGAGGTTGTCGCCGGTCCGCCGCCGCCGAAACTGACGGTCAGCCGCAACGACCCGGAGACGGAGACGCTGGAAGATACCTCCAAGGCCGGGACTTTGCTGGTTGATAAATAGCGGGAAAAGCCCCATAGAAGAGCGCAGGAAAAATCAACAAAACAACAGACGGAAGACGTGAGGCGAGTTCCATGAAAATTCTGATCGTAGGGGCCGGCGGCGTCGGCGGATATTTCGGGGCGAAACTGATGGAGGCGGGGGCGGACGTCACCTTCCTGCTGCGCGATAAACGCCGCGCGTTGATCGAGGAGAACGGCCTCACCATCGAAACGGCGGAGGGCAGCAGCACGTTACAGCCGCGAACCGTTGACGCCGATCAGCTGACCCCCGAATATGACCTGATCATCCTCGCGCCCAAGGCCTATGACCTCGCGGATTCGCTGGCCTCCCTCAGGAAGGCGAGCGCGCGCGGCGTCTTCCTGCCGTTCCTCAACGGTTTCGATCATATCCAGACGCTGGACGAGACATTCGGGCGGGACCGGGTGATGGGCGGCGTGGCGCAGATCGCCGCGACGATTACGGAGACCGGCGCGGTGAAGCGCATGGGCGACATAGCGGGGCTCATCTCGGGCGCGCGCAGCCCGGCCCATGAGGAGATCGCCCGCACCTTCGCCGACTATTGCGAGAAGGCGGATTTCAATTTCACGAACGCTCCGGATATCGAGCAGGCGCTCTGGGATAAATGGGTGATGCTGGCGACCCTTGCGGGCATGACGACGCTCTGCCTTGGCTCGATCGGCGAGATTGTCGCGACGCCCTATGGTGCCGAAATGTCCCGCCGCATGTATGGCGAGGCCTGTGCCATCGCCGCCGCCAATGACCATCCCATCGCCGAAAAGGTCCAGTCTGGACAGAGCGCCATGCTGACGAAGGAAGGCTCGATCTTCACCGCCTCGATGATGCGCGACCTCACCGGTGGCCTCAAGACCGAGCATGAACATGTCCTCGGCGCGCTGATTGCGAAGGGCGCGCCCGGGAGTGTCGACTGTCCCCTCCTCAAAATCGCCTATACCCACATGGCCGTGGCGGCGGGGCAGGGGTGAGCGGTTGGTCGCAGACGGAAATGCCGTTGCGACTTACGCGGTTGTTCCCTGTTTGATTTTCAGTAGTTTCAGCTTGTAAGTATCGTTCCGCAGGCCCATGCATTTGTCGTTTGGCAGCGTCTTGGTTTCAAGAAGACCCAGTAGCTGGGCCTGCTGAACGGGCGCGGAAATGCCCGGAAAGGATTTGAGCACTTTCTCCAGATCCGGCGCGGTAACGCCAACGCCGGGTTTGAGATGGCCGAGCTTTACTTCATTCACTTTGCCGGGGAAAATTTCGAACACCTCGATGGCCGGCTTATACAGCTTGCACAAAGTGCTTGTTCTAAAGGGCATGACGCTCTGAGTGATTGTTTGCGTGATGGCATAGGTGCCCGACGGAAGTTCCTTGAGAAGGTAGGCCGGGGTGCTCGTTGTCTCTTTGTCGCGCAGGAAATATGGCTTCCCATAGACTTCACCTTTCGCCATGTCGACCTTGCGAATGATCGCGACTGAGTTCGTCTTAATGCGATAGTCGAGCACTGCAATCATCGCATTCGGACTTGCGGCTGAATAGGTGACTTTCTCAATTTTCGGTGCTGCGCAGGCAGTGAGCAGCAGCAGGCAGAGAACAGCAATAACGCCAGACTTCATGTTATCAACCCGGAATTTGCAGGCGACAGGTTGCCGCCTGCACGAAGAGAAGACCTATTCAACGTTGAGCTGGTTAAATTCCACATCCGTCACGATATTGGTTGCGGGGTCATAGGAGACAATCAGCTCTTTTCTTTTGGAAGAAATGGTCAGGCCGCTGACAATTGTCTGCGAGTAGACGTAAACCTTGGCGCGTTCCTCCTCATTTTTGACAAGCGGGTGAATATACTCGCCGCGCGGCTCGCCGATGAGCGTGATCACTTCCTCGATGGTCGTGGAACCTTTTTTGATCATGTCGATTTTACTGTCATCAAAATCGGTTGAATCGCTTTTCCAGGAACTTGTGAATTCACTGCCGATTAAAACGTCATCCTTGAAAAAGAAGGTTTGGCCGCGGGCGGGTGTCACCCCCTTCATGTCTGCCTCGGCGTTCGCATCTGCATATGCATATCCGATAAAATCGACAGCAACGTCTTTCTTGGTCATCGATCCGGTATTGTTCGGTGTTCCTTGAGTCTGGACGATATCGACAGAGGTACTCTTGCCATAAGTCAGTTTGTTCGTATCCATTCTTTTAAAGTCAGTTCCGGCGGCGCAGGATACAAGAAGCAGTGCAAAAACAGTAACAACGAAATATTTCATAATCATCCGACCTTGATTTGTTTGTTAGACAGCGGCTTTAAAATTTAGATTTTGCCTGAATGACATTCTACTTTTTCGATAAAGGATCATGATGTTGTATGCAAGCATTTAAACAATTCAAGGACGCATTTCAGAGAATTTTTAAAATCAACGGCTGTTTGAAATCTGGCTGTCCCATGCAAATAAAAAAGGGACCGGATCGCTCCGGTCCCTCTCATGGTTTGTTGCTGTTTCGCCTAGTAGAGCGCGACCGGGTTGATGATCATCTGCACCGTGCCGCGTACGCGGGCCTGGCCGAGGACGAACATGAACTCCGTCACCCCGTCCCGCACCAGCGGGCCGGTATTCATGGTCTCAAGGATATAGATCCCGTGGTTCTTCAATAGCACGACATGGCCGTAGAAGGGGCGGCCCTCTTTTTCCGGCGGCACCACATCGACGCCCCAGGTGTCCGCGCCGACCGCCATCACGTTCTGCGAGGCAAGCCATTCCGCCGCATCTTCCGAGGTGCCGGGCTCGCCGCTCGCCCAGGCGACGGGCTCGCTTTCGAGCTTGGCATCCGTCCAGCCGGTGTAGAACAGCACGATGTCACCCTCGCGGATTTCGACGCCCTGGTTTTTGGCCGCTTCCTGAATATCGGCGGCGGTGAAATATTGCCCGGCCTCCATCGCCTCGACACCGAAATGTTTCGTCATGTCGATAACAACACCGCGCCCGACCAGCGGCGGGATGTTATGGGTGCCGAGCTTGGTCAGGCCGGTGATCTGCGAGATTTCCTTCTCGTCATTGCAGTTGTAGTAAAGCCCGTTCTCGCCAAGATGGCCGAGCCCGTCGATCTGCGAGCCGATGCCGAGCCAGAGTTGCATCAGGTCATCGTTATAGTTGCCGTTGAAGGCGAACAGCTTCTGACCGCCCTGCTGGTTCGGCTGCACCACCTGCAGGCTGAGGCCGCGCGGCGGGAAGGCGGGGGTGTTGGAATCGATCACGATGCCGAGCGGGACGCTCTTGCCCTGCTTGATCAGCTTTGTTGCCGCAAGGGTACGCTCCGGCGTGACAAGGTTGGCGGAGCCGATTTCATCATCCGCGCCCCATTTCGAGGGCTGGCATTCCTGCGCCAGCGCTGAGCCCGCAAGAAAGGTCATTCCCACCGCGGTCGCGGTGAGGGTTTTCCAGATTTTCATGAGTATCCTCCCAGATATTTTTATAGTTAAGAGATTTATAATATGAAGACTTTGCGGGATTCGCAAGCGGCCAAATTCGTGCATCGCCTGCATGCGGAGGACAGGGCGGATGAAATCGCCTGTTGCATCATCGCCCGAAGGTCGTATTCTCAACGGATAATAATCAAAAAACGGCTAAGCCGGAGGGGGAGGAAATGAGCGATACCTGGGAAATCTATGCACTGCGCTATGCCGCGAAGGAAAACCGCACGCGGCGGGAATCCTTCCTGTTCGCCGATGACCATGATGCGCCGCATCCTATCGATTTTTATGTCTGGGTGCTGAAGAACGGCTCCGAGACGATCCTCGTCGATACCGGCTTCGATGCGGAGGAGGGGAAGCTGCGCGACCGGCCCATCCTGCAGACACCGGCGGAGATGCTGACTGGCTTCGGCCTGCCGCCCACTAGCGTCGACAAGGTGATCGTGACCCATATGCATTATGATCATGCGGGCTCCCTCCATGAATTCCGTCATGCCAAGCTTTATGTGCAACCGGCGGAGATGGAATATGTCACCGGCCCTTGCATGTGCCATGGCGTATTGCGCCATCCCTTCACCGGGGAGCATGTGGTCGAGATGGTTCGCTCCCTCTATCAGGGAAATGTGGTCTTTTGTGAGGGGTCAAGGGAGATTGCGCCGGGGGTCGAGGTGCATCATATCGGCGGCCATACGCGCGGGCAGCAATGCGTCCGGGTGCGGACCCGGCGGGGCTGGGTGGTGCTCGCCTCCGACAGCAGCCATTTCTATGAGAATTACCGCACCGGCAAACCGTTCCCTATCGTTGTCGATATGGAGGCGACGCTGAAAGGCTATGATACCCTCCGGGCCCTCGCGGACAGCGACGATCATATCATTCCAGGGCATGATCCCCTGACCCGCGCCTGGTATCCCGTCATTGACGGCGGATCGGAGAATATCGTCCAGCTCCATGCCGATCCGACCGGATAGAACGGGCCGGGGCCGCGCAATATGCGCCGAGCACCGAATCCCGTTCCATCAGTTTACTTAAGGCTAGTCCCTGGCGTTGGCGTCGATCTCGATTTCCACCTGCTTGTTCTTGCTTTGCGGTGAGGGTGAGTTGCTGTCCGATTCCACGAGAACCAGTTCCATCCCGGCCGTACTTGTCTGTTGAGAAGGCTTGCCGCCGGTACCGCCCTGCTTCAGCTCCTCATGTTTCTCCTTTTCAGAAGGCTCATCCGCGATGACGGAGGGAAGTGGCTGAACGGAAAGTGAGCTGTACCAGAGGGCGAAATATTCCAGCATCTCTTTCGGGTACACGAACTGCGCCGTCAGGAGCATTAAATCGCGCGGTAACGCCAGGTTTTTTTCCGTCATGATCAGATGTGCAATTCCCGGCACATTCAGAATTTCCCGTGCCGCCTCACCAACAGATGTCTTTACGCCGTTCTGGCTCAATGTCGAGGCGACCCACTGATTGATCGGGAAGCTGATTTTATTCGCAAGTTGGTGCCGGCCCTGTTCCTCTATGACCGCCAGGGTCCAGCGGTTGTCCATTTTCTGCCATCCGACGCATCCGAAGCAGATGCAGATGATGATCGCAAAAACACTGATTAAGATTGCACCTGCCAGGGATTCCTTCCCCAGAAAATAGGCAGCAAGGATACAGACCACGATAATGACAAGAAGAACCGCCAGCGATTTCTTCGTACAGAAATAGCGATATTTGCGCTTCGGATCTGACATTTTAACATGTGGGACGATTATATCCATGACACCGGTACCTGCGGCGTCACTAATCGCCTGATTGTAATCCTTCATGTAGGGCGACAAAATTTTGAGGCATTTCTGAGATGCCTGCTCAATGAAATCATATTCGAGCGTGTTTTCGTCTTTCAATTCCTGATGGGCCGTCTTGTAAAGCTCATAGGCTTTCTGCAGACCGTTGCGGATGTCATTGGCTTGTTGCTCGTTGAAGATTGATTCTATGAAATATATCGCTCCCTCTGCTGACAGCTTGACGCGAAGGTCTGAGTATTCCTTCTCATTTTCAAAAGTCCCCATGATTGCGTAGGATTCATCAATAAGCATGTCGTTAATGATTTTATTGAGTATTTTTTCAAGCATATGCGTGCCTCTGATTGAAAATTAGTTTGGTAAAGCTGGATGACGGTTGTCGCCAGTTCGCGTGAAAAATAGTTTCCGGGGATTGCCTGTCCTGTCGCGCGCAATTCGCGCTAGGTCGGTGGGGGGACTTTTGCTAAAGTCCCTGCAAATGGAAAAAACAATAATAAAAAAACAACCTTTTCCGCGCTGGGCGCTCGTCTCGCTCGGTTCCGCCTATTTCATGGTCGGGACGTCAAGCCTGTCGGTCATTGCGCTGACCTGGCAGATATCAGACGGTCTTCAGGTGCCGCCCGCCGACATCGCCTTTCTGGTGACGGTGTTTGCGCTCGCTTTCGCCATTGCCGCGCCGCTCACCCAAGTGTTTTTCAGCGGTTTCGCCCGCATCAAGATCCTTTGCACGGGGCTGGCGATGCTGGCGCTCGCGCTGATCCTCGGCGCGGCGTCGACCAGCTACGAGATGCTGTTCATCTCGCGCGGGCTGATGGGCCTAAGCGCGGCGGCGATCAGCCCGATGTGCTCGGCCATTGGCGCCGGCATGGTCCCGCCGGAGCAGCAGGGCCGCGCCATGGGTATCGTCTTTGCCGGGCTGACCTTCACTTCCGTGCTTGGCACGCCGATTTCCGCCTATCTCGGCACATTGATGAGCTGGCGTCTGGTGTTCCTGCTGATGGCGCTGGTGGCCTTGAGCTCGATGGGATCCATCCTCTATTTCGTGAAGGATCGGCAGGTCGGCGCGCCGATCTCCTTCGCCCATATGTTCGAAGCCTTGACCCGCATCCGCTCCTCCTTTGCGGTCCTGACGACCTTTTTGCAGATGACGGCGATTTTCTGCACCTATGCCCTGATCGCGCCCTTCATGTTCCACAAGTTCGATCTCGCGGAAAACCTGATCGCGGTGGTGCTGCTGGTCTATGGGCTTAATGGCGTGCTCGGCAATGTGATCGCCGGACGGATGAGCGACCGCTTCGGCCCCAACCGGGTGATCTTCGGAAGTCTGGTCGGGCTTGGCGCGGGGTTGCTCTTGCTCTGGGGCATCGCGCCCAAGGATCTGTGGCTGGCCTTCGTCGCGATTATCATGCTGGCGGCTTTTGGCATGATGTTCCATTCCCCGCAGCAGCAGCGCATGGCCAATATCGACCCCGAGCGGCGCAGCCTGCTGCTGGCGCTGAATGCGGCGGCGCTGTATCTTGGCATCTCCGTCGGCTCGTGGATTTCGAATTTCGTCTCGGTGCGCTGGGGCTATGATGATCTGCCGCTGGTCTCGCTCGCCGTGCTGGCGGGTTGTACCGTGATCTTTTGCCTGTCCGTCCTCGGGATGCGGACCGGCAATCATTCGTCGCGAGGAGGTGCATAATGACAAGAAAAACAGACTTGGTGCGCGACGCGTTCCATCGGCAATATGAGGCCTGCGAGAAGCTGGGCTCCCCCTTTACCGCCCGAATTTGCCGCCTCGCGGGACAGCGCCTGCATCCCGGCGGGACCGTGGCCGATGCCATTCTGGGATGGCAGGGGGATGCCTCCGCGCTCGGCGATTCCGTGCCGCTTCGCCTCTGTGGCGCGCTGCATGCGCTGGTCATGGCCGGGAAAAGCGAGGCGCTGGCCGCACTCTATCCACCGCATCACGAAGATATCTCAGACGATGATCTTTGGCGGGCGATGGCAACCGCGATCAATGCGCATAAGGCGTTTATCCTGGATCGATTGACCGGCCCGCCGCAGACGAACGAGGTGCGCCGTGTCGGCGCCACCCTGCCGATGTTTCTGGAGGTTTCGCGCCAGACCGGCCTGCCACTGGTCCTCTCGGAAGTCGGGGCGAGCGCCGGTCTCAACCTGCATCCGGATCATTATCATGTCGACCTTGGCGGGATGAGCCGGGGGCCGGAAAGCTCGAAAGTGCATCTCGCGCCGAAATGGCCGGGAAGACCGGCGCCGGATGTGCCGCTTTCGATTGCCGGGCGGGCGGGCTGCGACCTCTTGCCGATCGATCCGGGCAATCCCGCCGATCGCGACCGCATGCTCTCCTTCATCTGGGCGGACCAGGCCGACCGGCTGAGCCGGACCCGCGCCGCGCTCGATATCGCTGCGGCAAGCGATGTCCGGGTGGAGAAGGCCGACGCTATCGACTGGCTGGCCCGCCGCACGGCCGAGCCGATGAACGGCGCCGCTCATGTCATCTACAGCACCATTGCCTGGCAATATATCCCGGAAAGCGCCAGCGCGAAGGGGGAAGAGATTATCCGCGCCGCCGGGGCTCGCGCAACTCAAGACGCGCCGCTCGCCTGGGCCCGGATGGAGATTGACGGCAAGACGCCCGGCACCGGCCTCATCCTTATCCTCTGGCCGTCGGGGGAGGAACATCTTGTCGGCCGGGCCGATTTCCATGGCCGCTGGATCGACTGGCACGGCTGGCCGGAATAGGTTTTAAGTCAGACCCTTAGGCCATTTTCTCCATCCATGGACGGAGGTCCATCTCATGGGTCCAGGCGCTTTTGTTCTGGCTGTGTAGATGCCAGTAATTCTCGGCGATATCATCCGGTTGCAGGATGCCGTCCTGTCCCTTGAGGGCATAACGTTCGGGGAATCGTTCCTTGATAAAGGCGGTATCAATCGCGCCGTCGATAATCACATGGGCGACATGGATGCCTTGCGGCCCGAGTTCGCGAGCGAGGCTCTGGGCGAGGGCACGCAAGGAATGCTTGGCGCCGGCAAAGGCGGAATAGCCCGCGCCACCGCGGATCGAGGCGGTCGCCCCGGTAAAGAGGATCGTGCCTTTCCCGCGCGGCAGCATGGCTTTGGCCGCCTCCCGCCCGGCGAGGAAACCGGCGAAGCAGCTCATCTCCCAGACCTTGCGATAAACCCGGCTCGTCATCTCGGTGATCGGGAAATTGACATTGCCGCCGATATTGAAGACGACAACGCCGAGCGGGGCGATATCCGTCTCGATCTTCGCGAACAGATCGACCATCTGGTCTTCGTCGCGGGCATCGACGCCGAAGGCATGGGCGCTGCCGCCATCCTTTTTGATATCCTCAGCGAGGGCATTGAGATCGTCGATATGCCGCGCGCGGCGGACGATGCAGGTCTCGAAGCCTTCTTTTGCAAAGCGTCTGGCGATGGCGCCGCCGGTGGCATCGCCCGCACCGATGACAAGACAGGATTGTTTGCTCATTCTATTATCCTTTTCCAACAATTCTGCGCATCAAAAAGGCTAGGACCGCGGACGGCCAAAGTCAATCGGTGTCATTTTGCAGGGGAGACAAAAAAGAAACATAATCCTGTGTAGAAATGATCCCGTCGCTTCTGCTAGTAAAGAGGTGACAAGGGGGAGTACGGATGGCGCGTATCTGGCCGTTTACATTGCGACACATTACCGGACGCCGGGCCGCCGGACAGCGGATCGGCGGCGGCATGATCGACCGGGAGCGCCCCCTCGCGTTTCTCTTTGGCGGGGAGCAAATGCAGGGCTATGCCGGGGATACGCTGGCCTCCGCACTGCTGGCGAACGGCCATCTGACCCTCGGGCGGAGCGCGGTTTATCGCCGTCCGCGCGGCCTTGATGCGACCGTCCTGATTGAGCGGAATGGCAAGGTCACGCCGGTGCGGGCGAGCGAGCAGGAACTGTATGACGGGCTGGTCGCGCGCCGCGCCGTCTCGATTTTTCCCTGGATCAAAACCGCGATTGCAGACCCCGGCGAGGTCGAACATGTTCATGACCATACGGATGTCCTGATCATTGGCAGCGGCCCGAAAGGCCTGCGCCGCGCCGTTCTGGCGGCGGAAAGCGGAGCGGATGTCATACTGATCGAGCGGGATTTCGAGCCTGGAGGCCGCCTGCTATATGAGGCGGGAAGCTATTCCGGGCTTGAGGCCGCCGACTGGCGCGCGCAGATGATCACGCATCTGAAGGCGCAGCCAAATGTCCGCCTTTACCCGCGCACGACGGCGATTGCCGAGGATGGCAGGACCTCGGTGCTGCTGGAAGAGCGGGTGCAGGATTATCTGCGGGAGATCGATCCGGTGCTGCCCGTCCGCCGCCTCCGTCATGTCCAGGCGGCAAAGACGGAGCTGGAGACGGGGCAGGAAGAAATTGGGTTTGTCTTTCAGAATAATGACGTGCCGGGCATATTTGACGCAAGGACGGCGCTCTCGCTGGTGCGGCGCTACGCCGTGCAGCCGGGGGATCGGATCGTGCTTTATGGCAATGACGAGACCATCTATGCCGTCGTTCCCTTGCTGATCAAGGCGGGGGTGCCGATCACGGCGATTGTCGATCCGCGCACGATGGTGCCCGCTCGCTGTCATCAGCTTGCGCGCTCCGCCGGCATCCCGCTTTATCCCGGCCATTGCATCGTCGCAGCGCGCGGGAGGCATCGCCTCAACCGTCTCATCCTGCGCAAGACCGGCGATGATCCGTTGCAGCGGGATATCCATCTTGACTGCGACGCCCTGATCCAGTCCGCCGCGATCACCGAGGAACAGCCGCCGGTGCCCGCCAAGGGCCGTGGCAAATGCTTCGCTGACCCTGAGAAGGAAACCCTCTGGGCGCCGGACAGCCCGGCCTATAGCCTGCTGGGGCGACCGTATCCGCTTGATGGGGAGGTGATCGTTCCGGCGGAGAAACTGCCCGCGCTCCGCATCGGGCCGCTCAAGAGTGCGCTCGAGCGCGCCGGGGCGGTTTTCCGGACGCAAGGCGACTGGCAATTGGCGACCGCCTTTCCCGCAGCGGATGAGGAGGAGGGCATCGCCGCAGAGCGCGAGGCCCTTGCCGTCCGCAATGTTGCCGGTCTTGGTGATATCAGCCATCTTGGCAAGATCGATGTGCAGGGCCCTGATGCCGCGGCCTTCCTTGCCCGCCTGTTCGGGGAGGGCTGGGCGAAACTGCCCGTGGGCAGGCTCCGTCACGGCATCCTCAGCCGGGAGGAGGGGCAGGCGCTTGCGGGTGTTCTCGGCTGGCGGTTGGCGCCGCATCACTATTGCCTCACCACGGCAGCACCATCGCAGGCCGCCGTTCTCTTGCGGCTTAAGGAGATGAAGCCGGAGGAAGAGAAGCTTGCCGTCACCGATATCACTGACGGCTGGGGCGCCCTCGCGCTGGATGGGCCTGCCGCCCCGGCGATCCTGGCCGAGAGTTTCCCGGTACTGGCGCAGGAAAGCTCGCTTCCGGCCATGGGTTTTGTCACCTTCGAACAGGACGAGCTTCCTCTCCGCCTCGCGCGGCTCTCCCTCTCTGGCGGGGCGGGATATGAAATCATGACCCCGGCGGGCTATACGGACATTCTTTGGAACCTGCTGCGGGAAAAGGGGAAATCCCGGAGCCTGATCCCGGTGGGCACGCTGGCGCGCAACATCCTAAGGATCGAGGCCGGGCATATCGGACCGGCGGAGATGCACGCCGGAGTGACGGCGGCGGGGCTTGGTGTCGGCAGCACCACAAGCCCGGGTCACAAGAAAGAGGTGCAACTCGTTGGCCTGAAACCGGTTTCAGGCGCGGAAGATGACAAGGATACCGCGCGCCTCAGGGCCGGCATGACGCTCTATGAGGGCGACGGCACGCCGCCCGGCGGGCCCGGAATTGGAACGGTCACCTCTGCCTGCCACAGCCCGACGCTCGGCCATGATATTGCACTCGCCCTGCTGACGGAGGGACGGGCGCGGACAGGCACCCTGATCCGCGCGGTCGGCGAGGGCGGCAAACCCGTCATCGATGTGAAAATCGGGCCGCCACGGCATCTGGACCTTCAAAAGGAGCGCGCCGATGCTTGAACGCAACTCCGCCCTCAAGGGCCAGCGTATCCATGGCCGGTTTGGCAAGGCATCTGAGCAACCCGGTGTAACAATTGAAGAAATAAGGGAATTTTCCTATCTCGAACTCACGCTGTGGGAGAGTGAGGCGGCGAGCCTGCGCTCCAAGCTCGCGGAGTTGCTGGCGATCCAGTCTCTGCCCGCACCGGAACAATCCTCACTGCTTCCCGGCGGACGGCTGTTCAGCCTCAAGGCCGGGCATCTCGGCTATCTCGGGGAGGCGGGACCAGCGGATATCCTCGCCGCCGCCATCGCACCGGAGGAAGGCAGTGTGGTCCCGCTCGGCCATGGCTATTGCTGCCTGCGCCTCGGTGGGCCAAAGGCCGCCAACCTGCTGCGCCGGGGCATCCGGCTGGACCTCCGGGACCGGGCCTTTCCCGTCCATCATGTGGCAAGGGCGGATATCGGCGGGATCGGTCTTCTGTTGCTCCGGCGGGACGGCGGCCATTTCGACCTGCTTGTCCCGCGCAGTCAGGCAGTGGAACTCTGGCGCTGGCTGACCCGGCGGGCGGCGCAGTTCGGCTATCAGGTGTTATAACCCGTCAAGCGCATCGCGAATCTGGCGAAGGCGGTCTTCCGCCGCCGCGGCCTCATAGGGCAACGCATCGCCCTTGCCCCAGACCAGCGCGGGCCAGGCGGCATCATCCGGCTGGCGGGCGATCACATGGATATGAAGCTGCGGCACCATATTGCCGAGCGCCGCGACATTCATCTTATGCGCCCCGAAAAGCGTCGCCATCCGGGCGCTGGCATTCCGTATCTCACCGCTCAGGAGAGCATAGTCGTCGTCCGTCAGATCATGCAGCTCGACAAGGCCGGGCCGGGCGGGGACAAGGATGATCCAGGGATAGCGCGCATCATTCATCAGCAGCACACGCGAGAGCGGCAGCGCGTAGACATCAAACGTATCGCTGGCAAGCCGGGGATGAAGGTCGAACATTGTCTTTCTTTCCTGATAGTGCCCGTCGGGCGGTCTGCGCTCAGGGTAGGGGCTTTCAAGGAAAAGACCAGCGGTTTTCGCAATCTTTCGCTTTGCCTTGGCGGCGCTCTGTCGTTAAATTGCGGCAAAACCATCCATGGCGCGCTTTGGCGGCCAAAAGACAAGCATCGGAGAGACCATGAGCCAGACGATCCCGGCCCCCGGCAGCAGCGGGGACTTCCTTCATTATGCAGCGCGCATTCGCGAGGTGGCTGCCGCCAACCCGTCGCTGGAGGTGATCAAATGCGAAGGCGAGGTCCGGACCTGGGCCGAGTTCCTGCCGCGCACCAACAGGGTCGCCAACATGCTGCACGCACGCGGGCTCGGGCGCGGGGATATGGTCGCGGTGCTGGCGCGCAGCAGCATCGAGTATCTGGAGGTATTCCTGGGGGCGCTGCAGGCCGGTCTCTGCATCGTGCCGCTTTCGGGCATGGCGTCGTCGGAACAGCTGGAAGTCATGATCCGCGACAGCGGCTCGAAATTGGTCTTTGCGTCAGGTTCGACGCGCGACCTGATCGAACCGTTCCGCGGCAAGATTGAGGGGGTCCCGGCGGATGGCTATGTCGCCTTCGATTTCGCTGGGAGCGGCTGGAAGGCCTATGAGGATCTGATCCGGGATGCCTCTGCCGATCCTCTTTATGTTGATGTCCAGCCCGAGGACGGCTTCAACCTGATCTATTCATCGGGCACGACTGGCGTTCCCAAGGGGATCGAGCAGAGCCAGAGAATGCGCAGCCAGCATGTCATCCGTTTCGAGGGGCTGGGCGTGCATAGCAAGGCGGTAACGCTGGTCTCGACGGCGCTCTATTCGAACACGACGCTGGTTGCGCTGCTGCCGACACTGGCGCTTGGCGGGCGGATCATCGTCATGCCCAAGTTCGACGTCGTCAAGTTCCTCGAGATCGCCGAGCAGGAAAAGGTCACCCATGCGATGCTGGTTCCCGTGCAGTACCAGCGCATTCTCACCCATCCGGATTTCGACACATACGACTTGAGCAGCTTCGAGGTGAAGCTCTCGACCAGCGCGCCGCTCCGCGAAGGTGTAAAACGCGATATCATCACCCGCTGGCCTGGCAAGATGATCGAGATTTATGGCCTGACCGAGGGCGGGATCGGTACGGCGCTGTCCTGTACGGAATTCCCCGACAAGCTCGCCTCCGTCGGTCGTCCCGGCGAGGGGGTCGAGCTGCGTCTTATCAATGAGCAAGGGGAAGAACTCGCGCCTGGTGAAATTGGCGAGATTGTTGGTCGATCTGATGCCATGATGACCGGGTACCACGGGCGGCAGGACCTGACCGAAGCGATGATCTGGCGCTCGCCCGAAGGCAAGGTTTTCTTCAAGAGCGGCGATATGGGGAAGTTTGACGAGGATGGTTTCCTGTTCCTGCTGGATCGCAAGAAGGACATGATTATCTCCGGCGGGTTCAATATTTATGCTGCGGATATCGAGGCGGAACTCTCGAACCATCCGGACGTGGCCGACGTCGCGGTGATCGGTATCCCGAGCGAGGAATGGGGCGAAACCCCGCTCGCGCTTGTGGTTGTGAAGCCGGGCGCGGAGATCACTCAGGCGGGCCTGAAGGACTGGGTGAATGAGCGCCTTGGCAAGACCCAGCGGATCAGCGGTGTCGAATTCCGCGATGAACTCCCCCGCAGCACCATCGGCAAGATCATGAAACGCGAATTACGGGAACCCTACTGGAAGGACGCCCCGTCCTGATCCGCCATTTTCCGCCGCGGGTTCCGCGCAATGCTTTGCCTATCACTAAAATATCATTTATAATTTTTTCAGTCTTAGGTTTTATTATGGGCGTCTTAACTGCGTAAGGAACTCTGGATATTGTATGAACGCCGGAATGGATGACCCCGAAACGGGAGGAAAACCGTCTTTCAAAAGCAGGCTGAAAGCATGGTGGAACGGCTATGAGATCGAGGCGCAGGACAGCACCGTAGAGCCCGCAACGGAAGAAGCGGAGCGGGCGGCGGTTGCCGAGGACGGACCGCCGACGGTCAAGGGCTGGAGCCTCAGCCGTCAACGCTCGGTCGTGACCCTGTTCGGGGAAGGGATGACCCGCTGTATCCCCGATGATACGAAAATGAAGCTGACCAAACCGCTTGGCATCAACAAGAAGTTGAGCGTGGCGGAGCTGGGCGCGGGCCTCGGCGGTTTTGCGCATTGGGTTTCAAAGGAATATGACGCCTATGTCACCGGCTATGACCAGGACCAGATCCTGCAGGATGCCGCTATCGAGATGACGACAATGGCCGGGCTTAACCGTAAGATCAATTTCTTCCATTGCGATTTCGAGAATTTCGGCCCCAAACCGCGCTCCGCCGATGTGGTCTATGCGTCCGAAGCGCTGTTTCCGGTGAAGAACAAGGCGCAGTGCTTTGCGGCCATCTACAATATGCTGAAACCCAACGGCCAGTTCATGATGTCCGACTATATGCTGGAAGATGCAGGCGAGGAGACGGCGGGCGTCAAGGACTGGGTGGCGGCGGAACCGCTGACGCCGCATCTCATCGATGTACAGAAAACCCGCAAGCTGCTGACTGATGCCGGGTTCGAGGTGAGCATCGCCGAGAATGTTACGCTGGAGTACAAGTCGAATGTGCTCCGGGCCTTCGCCGATTATGCGACCCGCACCGGCAATGGCGAGAAGAGCGGCCATCTGCATGAATGGATATTGAAGGAAGGGGAGCTGTGGATGCGGCGGATCAAGATGATCGACGCGGGCCATCTCAAGGTTTTCCGCATATATGCGCGCAAGGGCGCGGAAATCAAATGATTGCCGGTGCTTTGTAACCGGCGCCAATTTCTTCCGAAAAAGGGCCCTTTTCTGGATTGACAGGGCGGGACGGGGCCAGTATGTTCCGGCCTTCGAATTCACCAAGTTGTTAGGATCTGGACAATGAAAGTCTTGAACTCGCTCAAGTCCGCGAAGAAGCGTCATCGCGATTGTCGCGTGGTGCGCCGCAAAGGACGCGTTTACGTTATCAACAAAACCAACCGCCGTTTCAAGGCGCGTCAGGGCTGATTCTGCCGTCGACGTTACCGGTTCTGTAATGTGGAAAAAACCGTAATGCCCCGGCATTGACGGTTTTTTTGTTTGCATCGACGCCGCTTTCCGCCCTATGTCAGGAGACATAGGGAATAATCCGAAGGGGGAGCCGCGATGTTAATGCCCAAGCCAAACGCCGATGTGTTGGCCAAGCGCGACGCGCTGGTGGCGGGGCTTCGACGGATCATCCCCGATCCGGAAGGCGTGATCGACGACAAGAACGATTTGCGCGCCTTCGAATGCGACGGTCTTAGCGCCTATCGCCAGTTGCCGATGATCGCGGTCCTCCCCTCCACCGTCGCGGAAATCGCCGAAACCCTCAAATACTGTCAGACCGAAGGGGTCAATGTGGTGCCGCGCGGCGCCGGGACCTCGCTTTCGGGCGGGGCGCTGCCGCTCGCCGA
>PAKP01000069.1 GCA_002706985.1 Sneathiella sp.
ATCGATGCGCCATAGCTTGCGCCGGTGATTTTAAGGTCGCTGAGGCGTGGTCCGGACGCAGCGGAACCGTCCTCGGGGAAGAGAACACGGCCGAGCGTCGTGCCGACCATCCAACCGGATCCGACTCCCACACCGGTTATTGCGCCGATACCGGCACCAGCAACTCCCAAGGCCAATGTCGCCATTATTTTACCTCCGGCAGGGAAAACACAAGAAAGGGCGCGCCATAGACGGCCAGCGGTTCCTCGATCACCTGGCGCCGCCGGGCATGGGCATGGATCACGGTCGGCACGCCATCCTGAAGACCAAGAAAGCCGACATGGATCGGAAAACTGCTTTCCTTAAACACGCCGATATCCCCTTCTTTCCAGTTGGTTGTAGGAATATTTTCAAGCTGTCTGTGAATTCCAGACAGAAGCTGGCGGCCATCCTGCCGCCGCCGGTAGGTGGTGACATCCCGCATCGGCAGTCCCGCCTCGCGCGCTACCATGACGATGAGGCCGAGGCAATCGACCCCCCCTGCCCGGCTCCGCCCCTGATGCTGCCAGCGCGTGCCGATCCAGCCGCGGGCGCTCTCGATAATCTGCCCGCGCTCAATCATTGCCGCTCTCCAGCAGGGCGTCGGTGCCCGGAATATGCGGGAATCCCCGGAAATTCAGATAGTTGCTGTAGACATCGCGGCAGGTCGCATAGCGCTTGTCGCAGCCGGGAAAGAAGCTGACCGCATCGCCCTCGGCAACCGGAAACGGCATCTCCAGATAGAGGGTCACCGTCTTCTCCGCCTACACCCAGCCCCGAATTTCCGCGGATCGGCCCGCATTCTCGCCGCTCGTAAAGGTCAGCACCCCGCCGGTCAGCACATCGTCTGCGCCGCTGTAGCTTGTGAGGGTAAAAACGCCGCGTGAGGTAACGCTGGCGACGCTGTCGGTTTCCGTCAGCGCCTCGACATCGACGCCGCATTTCGAGTCCCCAAGATCGGCGCTGCAAAGCGGCGCATAGACGCCGCCGATCTCGTGAAGCAGGGCCTGCGACAGGCCGCGCAGCTCCGCCGTGAAGGCACCGTCGCGGGCCGAGATTTCACCGAGCCATCCCTTGCGAAGCGGGATCGTCCCCATGGAAAGGTCCTGCCAGTTGACCATGAAAATCCGCACTTCCGCATAGTCATAAAGGCCCGAGAACAAATCCGCCTCGCTGATAACCTCGCTTTGCAAATTGCCAATGATATCAAGGTTATCGACGGTGAAGCTGCTGGAATTCGCAATGGCGCTCCGCGAATAGCCGCTGGCCGCGAGATAGCTGTCGCCGTCCACCACCAGATCCTCATCGAAATCGGTGAAGAAGAGCTCCACACCGTCCTGCCGGGTCAGCGCCCAGCAGGTCGCCAGGGTCAGCACTTCGCCCTGCAAATGGCTGTTCATGGCTGTGCTCAGGCTTTTCATACGCGTATCTCCACCAGCTTGACGCTTTGCCAGTGATGCACGTCGGGCCCGGGAATGGCCGCCTGCATCAGGTCGGTATCGAAGCGGACCGGCACATCGAACTCGCAGGCGACGGTGATATCCGCATCCGCGGCGGGGGCGCTCTCGAAGGTGAGGATGCCGCTCGTCTCATTGACGGACCAGCCGCTCGCCATCGGGCTCGCGTTCACGGTCACACTGACGCTGTCCGCGACGATCTTCTTGAGGTCCCGGTCATAAGGCGGGGCCAGCGCGTCGTCATCGATGTAGCGCTTGAAAATCTGAAACGCCGTGCTGCTGCCATCGCCGGTGGCAATAGATTGCGCCGGCATCACAAAATCGGAGAAATCCTTCAGGCGGAAGCCATAGGCGCGCCCGCGCCGGGCATGGAAGAAATCCAGCACCGCCGTCCATTCCGCGCCGCGGCTCGGGCTGATATCGACGGTATATTCGCGCCGGGCCTGCGCCCAGTTGATATTGCGCTGCTCGAACCCGGAATTCAGGATCTGCACGGTCGTCGAGAATCGAGGCCCCCCGATCGCCCCGTAGGACACACGGGTCGGGAATCGCACTTCGTGAAAGCTCATGATGTTATCCGTTTCTGTTCAGGGCCCGCTGCGCCTGCCTGAGCGCCTCGCCCTGGATTTGCGACTGGCTGAGGCGGAAGCTGGCGGCATCGGGGGTCGAGATATTGAAGGCCATATGAATGACCGGCGAAGGCGCGCCACTATTGCTGCGCTGCTGCGCCGGGGTTTCGATGGTGACCCGCTCCCCCCGCGTCAGCCGGAGCGGTACGAGGTTCCGGTCCACGCCCGCGGCACCGCCGACGGTGAACTGCCCGCCGCTCGCAAAGCCGGGGATGAGGCTTTTGAGCGAACCACCACCCAAAAACATCCCCGCAAGATCGGTGAGAAACCCGCCGGAGCCGCCAAGGCTCTGCCCCGCCGCCGAGGTCAGCGTGCGGGTGCCAAGGCGGATGAGGTCGTTTTCCAGCCCTTTCAGGACCGATTTAAAATCCTTGCCCGAGACCAGCAGTTTCTCGAAGGCCGAGCTGAACGCATCGCCGAGTTTCCCAGCAATCCTGCCGCCGAGATCGCCGAGACTGCCAAGCTCCGTCTTTGCGGAGGCAAGCCCGCGGGCAAGCTCATCGACAAAGCCGCCCTTTCCGGGGGCCGCAAGATCAGTCTTGAGGCCGCCAAACTGCCGGGTCAGCGATTTTACCTCCTGCTCGGCTTTGCGTGATTTCTCGCTCAACTGATCGAGGCTTTTGAGCGCCGCCGCCAGTCCATCGGTATCCACCTCAAGGCCGAGCCGCGACAGGGTCGTTCTTTGCACCATTCATCCAGTCCTTTTCTTTATTCAGGGCGCGATTGCGCCCGCCAGAGTTCCAGCAGGTCGAGAAAGAGGCCGATCTCGAACCCGGTTGCCCGCAGTCCGAAGCAGGCCGTAATATCGTCGGCAAGCTGCGATGGGCGCACCGCCCCCTCTTCTGCCGCATAGACCGGCAGCAGGGTGATGAACCAGTCCCATAGATGCCTCAAACACTCGGGTAGACGGGCGGAGGTTTCCGCCGCCGCCGGAGCCTTTCCGGTCGCTTTCGCCACCTGAACAAAGGCCGCGCGGCGGCTCATCCCGCCGCCGATATCCGCCGCCAGCCAGAGCTGATGCCGCACCCAGGCCTTGAGATCGGCGGCGGCTAGGGCAAAAAATTTGCCCGATCCTCCACGAAGGCGACCACCTGATCGCGAATCCAGAGCTGTTCGCGATAGAGTTTTTTCGCATTCTCCGGCGTGCCGTCACACTGCACACCGTTCAGCTCGATATTCTCGAAGCGCTGCGTGATGGCGACCAGCCGCTCGATCAGCCGCTCCTCCAGCTCCGCCGCGGTCAGTTCCAGCTTGCGCTCACTGATCTGCCGGTCGATCTGCGCCCGGAGGGTCCTGCGGTAATTCTCCGCATCCTCCCCCTGCAACCAGATCACGGCGGGGAGTTTCTCGCCTGTCTTCGGATGGCGCAGAGTCAGCGGCGCACCCGCCTCGCTGCGGGCCTGAAGATCGAAGGCCGCGACATCAAATACATTCTTTGGCATATTATCTCCTTAGGCGGCTGTCCGGGTGAGTTTGAGATTGGTTGCCTCGCCTGCGTCATAGAGCGCGGTGAAGGGCAACGACAACGTGATCGGGCCTGCGCCCAACGCCGGATTCTCGGCCCCGGTATAGACAATGCGCGGCAGTTCGAACGTCAGGCTGCCGCCCGCGCCGCTGAGGATGAGCGTGAGACTGCTTTCGGTGCGGTCGACAAATTTTTCGAGCAGGCCCGCATCCTCGAAATAGGTGACGATCTCACCACTAATCCGGGACTGCCCCGCCAGCAGGGCCTCGGCCTCCGCATCGCCGATAACGAAGGCCTGCTCCAGCCCGTTGTCGATAACAAGGTCGAGACCGGCGACAATGCCGATGGCCGCGCCGCCCTCGGTAAGCGATCCTGAAAAACTGTCCATCGGATCATTGGCCACGGCGGCGGTCGGCGCGCTATCGAGGGAGGCTTCTGAGAGCGTCGAGGATTTCCCGATGATCGAGAGTTTCCCGCTCACCAGCCGGTCCGGCCGCACCGATAGGCGCAAGCTATCCATCACACAGCCGGTCAGGACCTGATACTGCCCGATGTCCGCAAAGCCGCGCTCGAAAGTGAAGCTCGGCTGGCTCGCCCCCGCTTTCAGCACATCCGAGGACCAGTCCGACTGCATCAGCCCGGCGAGCATGTCATCGAAGGCGCCGTAGGACAGCTCGAAATCGATATCACCCGCGACAGTCTTCTGGCCATGCAGCAAATGGGAAATCTGCCGGTCACTCCGGATTTCCGCCGTTTCCAGCGTCGTCTTCCTGAGGCCGAGACTGCAGGCCGTATGGCGAAATCGGGTCATGTCCGGGGAGGCCGGCGTCGTGCCGAACGTCTCCTCCACGATATAGCTCAGCCCGTGCTGGGCTCCGGTGGCAAAGGTCATTATGTTGGCTCCTTAAAAATAGCTGCGCCAGGAAATGAGAAGCGGGAGAACGACTTTCTTGAGGTCGCCCTCATTGGCGCCGACCGCCGCGCCGTCGAGATGAACGTCGAGGCCATCGAAGCTGAGAACGCGCCCCTTGTTGAAATGCGCCCGCAGCGCATCGATCCGGCTCTGGGCGGCGATCATGTCTGCGTCATGCACGGTGATGCGGTACTCGCCCGTATGCAGTTCCACCGCGCCGGACCCTAGGAATATCCCCTCCGCCGGGGCGGGCAGGAAACTTGCCTGAAGATAGGCCTTGCCATGGGCCGGGTAATAGGGCCGCGCGGGAAAGGCCACATCCTCGCTCTGATACGCCTGAAGACGCGCATCCAGCGCCGCCTGAATTTTGCGATAGCTCATTGGTAGCTCACCTCATAAAGGATGCCCGCGCCGGTATCGGCGGCAACCACCTGCAGCAATGTGAAAGTTTCGGTCCCGATAACGAGATCATCATCGACCTTCGGCGTCACCGCCTCGCATTCGATCAGGGCGTGATGCAGCGCCGGGTTGATGATCGCGCCGTCGGCATTGGCGGCATCGGCAAGGGTTTTCTCCGTGCGGACAAGGCGGATGGCGATATCGCCGGTTGTCTCCTCGGGGCTGCTGCCGGGGTCATAGTCGTCTTGCGTTTTCTGGCGGAGGGTTGCGCTTACCGCCACCTCGCCTGCGAGATCGAAGAGGTCGCGTACCATGCGCCGGATGGAGTCATTTTGCATGAGCCTACCCCCTTACCAGGTTGTTCGTGGACACCCGCGCGCCGATCTGCTGCAACAGGCGGAAGATAAAGCTCATGCGCTTTCTGCCTTCCTCATAGGACACCTCGATGGGGCCGATTTTCTGCCGCACCGGCTGGCGCGTATCGAGGCCGTCGCCATCGGCAAGGAAGATGGCCGCCAGCTCCAGCGCCGCGGTGCGCAGCGCATGGGGAATGCCGGTGATGGCGCGGCCATCATTGTCATAGGCGCCGCTCCTTGGCCATTTAAGCCCCTGATCGGTCTCCAGGACGACGCCGGGATAGAGATAGCTGTCGATATGCAGGGCCGCCCGGATGAGCGCCTGTTCCCGCGCCCCGTCGGCGGCGACGGTCCAGTCGTCATGGGCGAGCGCCGTGAAGTGGCTGTCGGCCTCGGCAAGCGAGACATAACTCGTCGCCCCGGTCACGCCGCTGCCGGTTTCGGTTATCAAGGTCATGGATGTCTTCCTGCTAGATCTGTCAAGAAAAAGGGAGCGGCGATGTTTCGCACCGCTCCCCCGGTCGGTCAGCCCGCGAGGCGGACGGCCAGTTCCGGCCGGACCAGCGCGACACCCCAGAGGATGTCGAACTCCCAGACCACCTGCTTGTACTGGCGCGAAACCTCCAGGCGCAGCGAGATGCCCGTCTCCGGGTCGGTCATCGACATGATCTGACTGCCAAGCCCCATATCCTGCGTGCTGTAGGCCAACGGCCGGTTGGCGAAGGCGAAGGCGTCGCGGTTGAACACCAGATTGACCACATGGTCATCGACGAAGGTCATCGCCGCGTCATTGGCCGGGGCCGAAATGATCGCGGGGGAGATGGTCAGGGTCGATTCCGTGCCCGACAAATCCGTCGCGGCGAGCACGACATATTGCTGCGGATCGCCATCGATGGTGAAGACGTCGCCAACGGACGCCTTGGTCGTGAAACCATCGGCAATCAGCGTGGTGCCGGTCTGCGATCCGCCCTTGACCAGCGTCGTGCCTTCCGCCCCGGTGACATGGGTGGCGACATGATCGTCGCTATACCAGTCGATCCCGTATTTGCGGCCGATCTCGCCCTCGATCTTGACGGAATTGCTGCCCGTCCGGTCGGCATCGGCAAAGGCCGCGAGATCGAGCGCGTTGGATTCCGCATCGAAATCGAGCACGCCATAGCGGAACTCCTTCGGGGCCTTCTGCTCCATCAGCAGCTTGCGCGCCGCCGTGGCATCGCTCGCGTCCGTCGCGAAAGGCGTTGTGCCCGCCGCGCCGACAAGACCGTAGATGCCGGTATATTGCGCATGGATCGACTGGTTGACCGCATTGGCCAGCGCCCGGATCGCGGCACTCGCCTGCACGGGCATGAAGCTTTCGCGCGCATCGACCTCCATCATCTCCTTGTCGGTGAGATAGAAGTCCGCCTTCTTCCAGTTGTTCAGCTCGATCTGCACTTTCTCAAGGGTCGAGCTGGTCGGCGTCGGCGGGGTGGTGCCCGGCGTTACATCCTCCGCCGTCAGGTCAGAGGGGAGGATCACATCGATGGTGTCGCCCTTGCTTGCCGCATCGGCACTGAAGTCGCCATTGACGAGGCGCGGCATCACGGTTTGCTCGCGCAGGGCCATCAGGCCGCGCGCCAGGATTTTCGGCATGGCGGCCGAGATATCATTTGCCATTTTTATCTCCGTTATTCTGGAATTGAGGAAAGACTGTCGCTGCCCGTCCCGGGCGGATGCCGCGTCCCGCGGACTTATGCGCTAGAGAGAGACCGACACCTTCCCGGTGGCGATATCCTCGATGCGCGTATTCAGGGCCCATTGGTTATGGCCGTTGATGGTGGAGCGGCGGACCGGCGTCGCGGCCGGGTCCATGCCGGAGCCGCGGTTGCCCGTGGGGTCGAACGCCCTGGCGAAGACGGGGGAGTTTCGCATCTCGGCGACAAGCTCGGGGAGCGTCATCGGCGTCCCTTCCGATGTTTCGCGAATGCTCCCGTCAGTGCCGAGGATGCGGATATGGGCCGCTCCCCCGTCTTCAACCAGCGCAACGGCACTCCGGATATGTGGCATCAGGAGATCAACGCTCCCCCCTGCCTTCAGGAGGGCATCATGCGCCCGCGTGGTGATCAGAAATTCCGCGTTGCTTTCCTTCAGCCGCGCGATCTCCGCGTCTTTTGCGGCCAGCACCGCATCGAACTGTTCCGTGAATTCTGCCGTGAGCGCCTTTGCCTTCTCGGCCCAGGCGGTTTCCGGATCGGAACCGAGCTGGCGCCAGGCTTTCAGCTCCTTCTCCAGCGACTGACCCGAGCCCCGCTCCTTCTCCAGCGCCGAGAGAAGGCCGGAAACATCGAGCTTCTCTGCCAGCACGGGATCGAGGGTGAAGCCCTCCTCCCCCGGCTGGTAGAGGCTCCGATAGCTCTCGGGGACATCGGCAAGGTCAGTGACATTTTCAGGAAAATCAAACATGGCAACCTCAATAAAAAAGCCCCGGAAAACGGGGCTGTGTTTCGACAATTGGAACCGGGTCCGGGATCGGCTCAGACAGGCGCGGCATTCACCTTCAGGCTGTCGGTCAGCAGCCCGCGCGCCTTCGCTTCGCGCAGGAACTCCTCCTTGCTGACATCGCCAAGCCGCCGCGCCTCCATCAGGAAGTCGAGATCAGCGGCGCCCGGTTTTTGCGCATCGAACCCGGCGCTGATCCCAATGGTGCCGGTTACCGGCTGGTTCATCCAGTCGGCGATCAGGGCCAGCATGGCGTTCAGGCTGTCCTCCAGGTTCATCGCCATCGCGCCCAGCGGCGAGAGCGCATCGGCGGCGTCCAGCGCCCGGCCGGTCGCTGTTTCCGCCTGCTTCGCCGTCTCGAACTGCAGGCCGAACAGGTTCATCGCCTGCTCCAGCGCTTCCAGTTCCCGCGCCCCGGCCTCCAGCGCCGCGCCAGAGCTTTCGACATAGTAATATTTGCCCTCGCTCTCGCTGGTGGTCAGCACCTTGTTGGGGCCAACCTCGATGGGGCCGTCAATTTCCGGGTTGTAGCCACTCGCCGCCAGGATTGGGAAGGACGCGACATTGAGCGCGTTCCGCTGGTCGGAGCGAATCTGGTAATGTTCGAGATTAAGAAACGCCAGATCCTCAAGCGGCGGATCGGCGAGCAGAAATCCTTTTCGTGCCGTATAGAGCGTCACCAGCGGGATGCGGCCAAGACTGTTGTCACCAGCCTCGGCCTCGATCCATTTACCGGCCTTGTCCTGCCGGTAAAGCCGCCAGCGGTCGGGCTCGATCACGCGGATCTGCTCCTGCTCCACTTCCTCGAACCCGTGATAGCGCACCGCCTTCTCGCGGATGCGGATCTGCGTCAGTATCCTGTCGCCGCCCCGGCTGTCCCATTGCGCCGCAATCAGCTGATCGGCGCGGACATGCACCGCATAGGGCCGGGCGCCGTTCTCGCGTTCCTCGGCCAGCGACGCGCCGCCCGCCGCGCTCGGAAAATCGACCAGTACATGGGACAGGCCGCTGACCATCGCATCCTCGAACCAGTCGCGGGCGAAGACATTGAGGCCGCGCCCGACCAGATCGATATTCCGCAGGATGGAGACAATCTCGTCCGGCATATCGTCCGAAATGATGAGCGGTTCGGCAAAGACCCGCCCGACCAGCTTCTGCACCGTGCGGCGGAAATAGTTGCGCAAGACGGAGCGGCTCGCCCGTTCCGCATAGATCGCGCTGTTTTCCGCCGGATGGCGCGGCAGGAACCGCGTGCCCGCCGCCTGCATGGCGAGGGTGCCGCCCATCAGCGTCTGCGGCAGCGACCATTTCGCCGCCATGCCGTCGTAGAGCGGGGAAGTTTTGGACGGATCGTTCATGAGTACATATCCTGTTGTGATTTCTGACTATGTTGGGTGAGCAGGTTAAACGCCTCGCAGACCGCATCCACCTGGTCGTCATGGCGGCCCGCCGGGAAATTTTCGAGCTCAGTGAGGAAATCCGCGTTCCACGGCCCCGCCACCAGCTTCACGTTCCCCGCCTCGCATTGCGAGGAAAAGGGCATGGCCCGGACGATCTTGCTGCCGGTCACCGGCTGACTCTTCACCCGGAACCCGGCGAGCAGGCGGACCAGCGCCAGCGCCTGCGACTTGCCCGCCTGCCCCGGGTCCTGCGGCAGGGCGATGGTCGTCTCCCGCCCGTCGCTGCCCGCGAGACTATAGATGGTGCGGTCAACCTCGTTCGGGGTGCCCTGCAACCGCTCTACATGCTCGATATAGAAAATACCGTCCTTGTCCCGCGCGAGACGGACGCCTGCGGTCCAGTCGGGCTGTGCGCCCGCCTCGGCATGGCTGCCCGCAAGGTCCCAGCCGCGCACACGCCGCGCCTCCGCCGGGGCGGTGGTTACCACCGGAAACCAGCTCCGGCGGAAATAGGCGCCCGCCGCCGGGCGGATTTTCCAGTTGCCCGAGAGCAGCCGTTCGCGATCCACGGTCGAGAGCGCGGCGAGATTGGCGCGATAGCCCGGGTCCCGCTCCATCAGGATTTTATTATCCTCGATCCGCGCCGCGATGAAGGTGGCCGACTTGGCGATCTTGCCCTTATGCGCCGCCTCCAGCGCCGCCTTGTCATCGCCCCAGACGAGGCTGTCCTCCTCGCGCACGAACCAGCGCAGCTTGCCCGAGCGCGCCGGGACCGGATAGCCCGTCTCCGGATCGATCCACCAGCGGATAAAATCCGCGACCCAGCTGTCCGCATCCGGATTGCAGGTTGCCCGCACATAGGGCGCCGCCCCGCTAACCGAGCGGTTGCGGCTCAGGAGATAGAAGAACTGGCTCTCGGTGAAATGGGTCAGTTCGTCAAAGCCGAGATAGGCCAGCTCCGATCCCTGCCAGTCATATTTGTTCTTTTCATGCTCCAGATGGCCGAAGCTGATGGAGGCGCCGCTCGGGAATTTCCAGCTAAGCTCGCTCTCCCGCCCCTTGGCGCCGAGCAGACCATAGAGCCCGCAGGACGCATCCCACAGCCCGCCCTCGTTGCGCACCTGTTTCGAGGTGCGGCGGAAGATCACGGCGCTGAACCCGGCCGACGCCACATGACGGAGCGGCTCCATCAGCAGGGCAAAGCTCTTGCCGCCGCCCGCCGCGCCGCCATAGATGGCGATGTCCGCCGGGCTGGAGAGGAACATCTCCTGCGGGCCCGGCTGCGGCCTAATCACGTCCATTTTCCGGTATATACAGGCGCGGCGTAAAGAAGCCGCCCTTGCCCTTGTCATTCGCCGCCGCGCCGTCGCCATATTGCGCGGGCGCCAGATGCGCCATCAGCCATTTACGCGTATCGATCCGCAGTTTGGAGCGCGAGACATCCTCTTTCATCGCGCCCGGTGCTTCGGCGTTGTCATTGGCGCCATCGGCGATTTCCAGAATTTCCCCGGCAAAGACATCGGCGACGAAACGGCGGATGGTCTCCTCCTCCTTACGTTGAAAGACGGATCCCAGAAGCGCGACGATATCATTGATACGCCCCGCCTTCTTGATCTCTTCCAGTAATGGAAGCGCCGTGCTCCGCCGCCATAGTTTATTGTTCAGGGCAGCCTTCATCAGGTCAATCGTTTTCATGCATCGCGCCTTAAAATGAGGAATACTTTAAATACACTTAATAGGTGTAATTTATTGGGCAGGCGTATGAATATGAACAGACTTTAGGGTCTAATCTATCGCCATACTTTATCAAGTTACTATGAAATTTATATATGTATCACAGTATGATACAAAAAATAAAAGGGCCCGCAGGAACATTTCAATTCCTACAGGCCCAATTTCCGACTGTGAGAAACAGTCTACGCTAATGTTCCCCATATGTCAATATATTTTCTATTCATGGGTGTTTTTTGTCTCCGCCTGTCGTAGAATTCCAGACTGTCTAGCAGTTGCACGCGGGCAAAACCGTTGCGTTTGCGCCGCTCCCGATCGACGGTACGAAAACTTTTTCCGAACACAATTATATCCAGAACAGTGGCGACGGAAATACCGTTCTGCTGCGCCGTCACCGCCCAGCGCATGAATCGCCGCACCAGTTCGGATTGCCGCTCCTCGATATTTCCCGTAGAGGGCGGAAGGGTGGAGAAAGATTGCGTCCGCATTCCAATGCCGGAGGTGCGAAACTGAAATCCGCGGGCAATCATCTCGGCCGTGCGGATCTGATCCTCCGTCAGGGCGGCGTAGAACCGGGCACCGCCCTGTCGGCGCCCTTTCGGTCTGCGCTCTCCTGCCGCCCCGCTTTTCTGGCAGGCGCAATGCTTTTTTACTGATCGACTGGTTGCTTGCCTCGGCGAGCAACCCGCCAACTCGGGCATGATTCGACGCTCCCTCAAGCTGCGGAGGCCGCTGTCTTCGAATGTCATAGTACCTCACAATCCCAACAATAAACGTGACTATTTCTTTTTAAGCAAGTTCCGGCAGGGGACGCGTTCTGTCAGTCCCGTGCAGCCGCCGGACAGTCGGAAATCGATTGCGCATACCTGAGCCCGGAATTCGCAATTCTTGTATCAGAAGAGAGAAAATAAGAACCTCGAAATCAGGTAAAACGGGTTCTGATAGTGTTTTATGAAAATTAAATTTATATAAATGGGCCTTATATTATATTGGATTGATATAATTCCGTCAATATTCTACTTTCGCGAACACCCCTCAGGGCGGCCCGCAACCGCGCCCGACAGGCCCTTTTTATTTACGCTTCATATCTTGACGCGCATAAGGTATATCGCCAGATTAACAGTAATACACTGGTAATCATAAAAAACTACAGATCGGCATCATGGAAATCCGCAAAGACTTTATCGACAGCATCGGCAACACGCCCCTCATCCGCCTCACTGCCGCCTCCGAGGCGACAGGATGCGATATTTTCGGCAAGGCCGAGTTTCTCAATCCCGGCGGATCGGTCAAGGACCGCGCGGCACTGGCCATCGTCAAGGATGCCGAAGCAAAGGGCCTGCTCAAACCCGGCGGCATGATTGTCGAGGGAACGGCAGGCAACACCGGCATCGGCCTTGCGCTGGTCGCCAACGCCAAGGGTTATAAGACCGTCATCGTCATGCCCGAAACCCAGACCGAGGAGAAAAAGGCGCTGCTGCGTTATTGCGGTGTTGATCTACGTCTGGTCCCGGCCAAACCCTACAAGGACCCGGACAACTACATCAAATATTCCGGCCGTCTGGCGGAGGAAATGGCAAAAACCCATCCGGGAGGCGCCATCTGGGCCAACCAGTTCGACAATGTCGCCAACCGTCAGGGCCATATCGACACCACGGGCCCGGAAATCTGGACCCAGACGGACGGCAAGGTCGACGGCTTTATCTGCGCGGTCGGCAGCGGCGGCACGCTCGCCGGTGTGGCGACGGCGCTCCGGGCGAAAAACCCCGGCGTCAAGATCGGCCTCGCCGACCCCATGGGCGCCGCGCTCTATAATTACTATAAAAACGGTGAGATGAAATCGGAAGGTAGCTCGATCACCGAAGGCATCGGCCAGGGGCGCATCACCGCCAACCTCGAAGGGTTGGAGATCGACTTACCCTATCAGATCGACGACGCGGAAGCCCTGGACGTGCTCTATGACCTCAACATCCATGAAGGGCTGCAGATGGGCCTCTCCAGCGGGATCAACGTCGCCGGGGCGATTCGCATGGCGAAGGAAATGGGGCCCGGACATACCATTGTCACGGTTCTGTGCGATACGGCGCAAAAATACTTTAGCAAACTGATGGACGTTGATATGCTGAAGGAAAAGAACCTGCCGGTGGCCCCCTGGCTTTCCGGCACAAGCTGATCAACGACCCGGAGCCTATCATGACAACACCGCTATTTCGCGACGACGCCTATCTGACCCGAACGGCGGCGGTGGTCACCGGCGTGACTGATCGCGGTGGCATCCTTCTCGACCAGACCGTCTTCTACCCGACCGGCGGCGGCCAGCCCGGCGATACGGGAACGCTGACGCTCAGCGACGGCACGGTGATCGAGATTGCAACGGCGGTCAAGGGCGAGACCCCGGAGGAGGTGGTCCATGTCCCGGCGGAAGGCACCCCCCTGCCCGAGGTTGGCGCGGAGGTGACCGCCGAGATTGACTGGGACACCCGCCACCGCCTGATGCGCATGCATAGCTGCCTGCATCTTCTCTCCGCCGTGCTGCCCTATCCGGTGACCGGCGGGCAGGTCTCCGACGGCAAGGGGCGGCTTGATTTCGATCTGCCCGAAGCGATCCTCGACAAAGAAGAGATCACGGCGGAACTCAATCGGATCATCAGCGAAAACCATGCGGTGAGCAGCGACTGGATCAGCGAGGAAGAACTGGACGCCCAACCCGAACTTGTGAAAACCATGTCCGTGCAGCCCCCGCGCGGCGCCGGCAGGGTCCGGCTGATCAAGGTCGCCGGTGTCGATTTGCAGCCCTGCGGCGGCACCCATGTTCGCAACACTTCCGAGATTGGCGCCGTCCGGGTCAGAAAAATTGAAAAGAAGGGTCGGCAAAACCGCCGGGTGTCGCTAGAATTCGCAGAATAACACTCAGGAACCGATGGCAGGCGAAAACGCCGCAAAAAGCGTGGAAGAATTAATATGTCCTATGTAAACCCTACCTCTCTCGTCTCAACCGACTGGCTGGCGGAGCATATGGAGGCGCCGGATGTGCGCATCGTCGATGCCTCCTGGCACATGCCCGCAACCGGGCGCGACCCCCGCGCCGAATATGAAGCCGAGCATATTCCGGGCGCCGTCTTCTTCGATATCGACGAGATCGCCGATACGGACAACCCCCTCCCCCATATGGTGCCGAGCCCGGAGAAATTTTCGAGCCGGATGCGCAAACTGGGCCTCGGCGATGGCAACCGCATCGTGATTTACGACAGCCTCGGCATCGTCAGCGCCGCCCGCGCCTGGTGGCTGCTGCGCCTGTTCGGCCATCAGGATGTCGCCATTCTCGATGGCGGCCTGCCGAAATGGAAGGCGGAGGGACGCCCCGTCGAGGATGCCCCCGTCAAACCCGCGGAACGCCATTTCACCGCCCGCATCAACAGCTTCCTGCTGCGCGAGAAGGACCAGATCGCCCGCAATATCGGCATGGAGCGGGAGCAGGTGCTCGATGCCCGCTCCGCTGGGCGTTTCTCCGGGGATGAGCCGGAACCGCGCGAGGGTCTGCGCGGCGGCCATATTCCGGGGTCGCTCAACCTGCCGTTTACGGAGCTGTTGAATGATGACAACAAGACTTTCCGAAACGCCGATGATCTCAAAGCAACTTTTGATAGAACAGGACTTGATTTTAAAAAACCGGTGATTACCTCCTGTGGATCAGGCGTAACGGCATGTGTGCTTGCCTTCGGCCTGCATCTGCTGGGTCATCACCGGGTCGCCGTTTATGACGGATCCTGGACCGAATGGGCCCTTGACGAAAAACAGCCTGTCGATACCGGAATGTAGTCATGTCTCTCAAACGTCCTCCCAAGCCGACGCCTCAGGGCAGATGGCCTGTGACGATCACTTTCCTTGAAATGACGGAGCGGGGAACCTCCGCCCCGCCACCACCGCCCGCCACGCCCCATGCCATCATCCGTGCGGAAAACCCCACCGTCTCCTTCTACCGCTATCTCTATGATGCGGTCGGACGGGACTGGGGCTGGGTCGATCGCAAGCGGATTTCCGATGACGAGCTGGCGGGCATCCTCGCTCATGAGGGGACGGAACTCTATGTGCTCTATATGGAAGGCGTGCCCGCGGGCTTTGTCGAGATCAACAGCGCCGACCTGCCGGAGGCCGTCGATATCGCCTATTTCGGGATCATGCCGGAATTCATCGGCCGCAAGCTGGGTCCGTGGTTCCTGAACTGGGCGCTGGAGCAGGCCTGGTTCAAGGAGCCGGAGAAAGTCACCATCAATACCTGCACCCTCGATCACCCCAAGGCCCTGCCGATGTATCAGCGCGCCGGGTTCGAGCCAATCCGCCGCCGGGAAATCGAGATCGAGCCCATCGAAGACGTCTGATCGCAAAGATGTGAGGCGGCGAGCGCGTTGACCGGCGCGCCGTATCAGTTTATCCTGATATATATGTCCGCCCTTCACACTGCGGGAGACTTCCGATGACATCGCTGACCAAACGCCTGCCCCTGTCCCTTTTCACCGCCGCCGCGCTGACCGGCACCATTACCGCCGCGCCGGCCCTCGCCGCCCCGCAGATTCTCGCGGTGGCCCAGACGGAGCTGACCCTGCCCGTCACCTGCGAGAGTGGGGAATGCACCGTGGAGCTGACCACCATCTGCCTCCAGGAGCATCGCGCCTCCCCCAATCCCGGCAACCGGTATTACGTGCATGGCGACCGCTTTTTCGACCTGACCGGCACGACACCCGCCGGGCAGGAAATCGCCCTCGGCCACCTGCCGGTAACGATCACCGCCGCACGCGGCCATAACGCCGTCCGCCTTGCCTTCCGGGAAATGGCCCTGAAGAAATACGGCCCCCTCGCGGTCAGTATTGCGGTGCCGGAGAATCTCTCGCTCGTCCCGATGCCCATCAAAGATGACGTGAACCCGCAGACGGAGGAGGATATCCTGCTGGCGACCGGCCCCTTGCGCGAAGCGGCAACCCGGCTCGTTGCCCTCGACACCAACAAGAAGGGCGCCGCCGAGCTGATCAGCCAGGCGATCAACCGCCTGCCGGAACGCGGACGCGCCAGTGACGATGTCCGCGCCGCCGCCCGCGCCAACTTTGAGGCCGTCAGCAGCCGCTCCGGCTTCAGCAACAGCGCCCGGGACAACGCGAACGCCGTGGTCCGGGAATGTTATGAGGAAACCACCGCCGGCAGTCTCAGCTTCCGCGGCTGTTTGGGAAGCTGGCACGACCGCATGATCGGCAAGCTCAACACGAAATACTGGAAATCCCTCGGCGCCGGAACCTAGGCACCACCTCCCATAAAAAAGCCCGGTGTTTGGCACCGGGCTTTTTCTTTTTTCTGAAGGACTTATCAGGCGTTGTGCAGGATCTGGCTGAGGAACAGCTGGGTCCGTTCGCTTTGCGGATTCTCGAAGAATTCCTGCGGCGGGGCCTGCTCGATAATCTCGCCGGCATCCATGAACAGTACCCGGTCTGCGACCGTCTTGGCGAAGCCCATTTCATGGGTCACGCAGATCATGGTCATCCCTTCCTCGGCAAGGCTGATCATGGTGTCCAGCACCTCAGAGATCATTTCCGGATCGAGCGCCGATGTCGGCTCATCGAACAGCATGATGCGCGGGTTCATGCAGAGCGAGCGGGCAATCGCCACACGCTGCTGCTGACCACCGGAAAGCTGGCCCGGGTATTTCATTGCCTGCTCGGGAATTTTCACCCGTTCCAGGAACTTCATCGCCGTTGCCTCGGCTTCCGCCTTTGGCGTCTTGCGCACCCAGATCGGGGCCAGCGTGCAGTTCTCCAGAACCGTGAGATGCGGGAACAGGTTGAAATGCTGGAAAACCATGCCCACCTCGCGGCGGATTTCATCGATTTTCTTCACATCATTGGTGAGTTCAATCCCGTCCACGATGATCTGGCCCTGCTGATGCTCCTCCAGCCGGTTGATGCAGCGGATCATCGTCGACTTACCGGAGCCGGACGGCCCGCAGACAACGATTTTTTCGCCCCGCTCAACACTCAGGTTGATGTCTTTCAGGACATGGAAATCCCCATACCATTTGTGCATCCCGATAATCTGGATGGCAACATCGCTTTGTTCTTGGCTCATGGCAGCGTCGCTCATACTTCCGCCCTCCTATCTCTTATGACCGGTATGGAGCTTGTTCTCCAACCAGATGCTATAACGTGACATTCCAAAACAGAAGCCCCAGAAAACGGCAGCCACGAAGACATAGCCTTCGGTCGCCATTCCGACCCATTCCTTATCCGTTGTACCGGCCTTGACGATACTCAACAAGTCCAGCAGCCCGATGATCAGCACCAGCGTCGTGTCCTTGAACAGGCCGATGAAGGTGTTGACGATCGAGGGGATGGAAATCTTGAGCGCCTGCGGCAGGACAATCAGCCCCATCGACTGCCAGTAGCCGAGGCCGAGCGAACTCGCTGCCTCCGTCTGGCCCTTACCGATGGCCTGCAGACCACCGCGCACCACTTCGGCCATATAGGCCGCGGAGAAGAGCGACATGCCGACGAGTGCCCGGATGAGCTTGTCGAAGTTCACCCCTTCAGGCAGGAACAGCGGCAACATGACCGAGGCCATGAACAGCACCGTGATCAGCGGCACACCGCGGATCAGCTCGATAAAGCCGACGCAGAGCATCCGCACGATCGGCATGGTCGAGCGCCGTCCGAGCGCCAGCACGATCCCGAGCGGCAGGGCCACGAAGATCGAGACGGACGCCAGCACCAGGGTCAGGAACAGTCCGCCCCACTGCGAGGTTTCGACGACCGGCAGCCCGAAGGATCCGCCGTAAAACAGGAAGTAACAGACAATCGGAACAACCACGAAGGTATAGATCGCCGGCCATTTCTTGTTCTTCACGAAGTCGGACAGGACCAGGAACAGCCCGATCGCCGCCAGGACATAGCCGACATCGACGCGCCAGCGTTCCTCGACCGGATAGAAGCCGTACATGATCTGGCCCCAGCGGGCCTTGATGAAGACCCAGCAGGCACCGCTGCCCGTGCAGTCCGCACGGGTCTCACCAACAAAGTTCGCGTTGATGAAGGCGTAGGAAACAATCGCGCTGAGCGCCCACCAGACCACATAGACCGAGACGACGGTCAGCAGGATGTTCAGCGGACTTGAAAACAGATTCTCCCGCATCCAGCCGATAACACCGGTCTGTGAGACAGGGGGCGGCATATCCGCATGGCGTTGTGTTTTGACGATAGCCATCTTATCTCTCCACCAGTGCTATGCGCTTGTTGTACCAGTTCATAAACATCGAAATCAGGAGGCTTATGGACAGGTAGAACACCATGGTTATCAGAATAACCTCGATCGCCTGACCGGTCTGGTTCAGCGATGTCCCGGCGAAGATCGCCGTAATATCCGCATAACCGATGGCGGTCGCGAGCGAGGAGTTTTTCGTCAGGTTCGGATACTGGCTTGTCAGCGGCGGAACGATCACCCGGAGCGCCTGCGGCAGGATCACCAGCCGCATCGTGAAGCTACCCCGGATCCCGAGAGAATGGGCCGCCTCCGTCTGGCCATGGCTGACCGAGTTGATACCGGAGCGGACGATTTCCGCAATAAAGGCGCCGGTATAGATCGCCAGCCCGAGCAGCAGCGCGAGGAATTCCGGTTCAAGCGACCAGCCCCCGTTGATGCTGAAACGGCCGAATTCCGGATAGCTGATCGTGAAGGGTCCCCCCATGATGAACGATGCGATCACTGGCAGGATGATGATCAGGCCGAGGCTCGTCCAGAATACCGGAAAGATCTGACCGGTCAGGTCCTGGCGTTTGCTGGCCCATTTGCTGATCATCACCGAGGCGACGATGGCCACCAGCAGCGCCACCGGGATAAGCCAGAAGCCGTCCGAGGGGATAATCGCCGGGAAATTCATACCGCGGTTATTGATGAAGAAATTGTCGCCAATCGAGATGCTGTCGCCGACGAGTGGTAAGACCGACAACACCGCGAAATACCAGAACATCAACTGCACCAGCAGCGGAATATTGCGGACCACCTCGATATAGACGGCGGCGATCTTGTTAACGACCCAGTTTTTCGACAGGCGCAGGACGCCGAAGATGAAGCCGATGAGGGTCGCGAAGAATATGCCGGAAATAGAGACAGCGAGAGTATTGATAATGCCGATGATCAGAACATCAAGATGGGTCGATGTCTGACTGCTGTAGTCCATCAGAAGGACAATGCCGATGCCAAATCCCGAAGGCTGGCTTAGAAATCCAAATCCGGAGGCGATGCCGCGTTTCTCCAGATTGACCGCCGTATTGTGGCTGACATAGGCGACGAAGAGAATAAATAGCGCGATTACGACAATCTGATAGAAAATTGCCCGGTATCGCGGGTCTCGAAACTTGCTGAGTTTGGCAACTTCAAGATCAGCTGCTTCTGCCGTCATAAACTACTCCTCCCCAAGGATTGTTAAGATTACGGCTGTTAAAAAGCAAAAGGAGTGCATGTCCGGTTAAAACAGGCCATACACTCCTTTCACATAATCGCTATGACTTCTTAATTAGCGAAGCGGTGGTGCGTAGAGGATGCCCCCCTTGTTCCACTGCTGGTTCAGTCCCCGTGCAATGTTAAGATCGGTACCTTCACCAAGGTTGCGGGCAAAGCTTTCGCCGTAGTTGCCAACCAGCTTGACGATGTTGTAGGCCCAGTCGTTATCAAGGCGCAGCTGCTGACCCAGATCTCCTGACGTACCAAGGATACGCTGGATGCTCGGGTTCTCGGTTTCCGCTTTCAATGTGTCAACGTTTGAAGACGTGATGTTCAGCTCTTCTGCTTCGATCATCGCATTCAGCGTCCAGCGGGCAATATCGCCCCATTCGTTGTCGCCATGACGAACGAGCGGACCGAGCGGCTCTTTCGAGATGATTTCCGGCAGAATGATATGAGCTGACGGATCGGCAACAACCGACCGCTGTGCATAAAGACCGGAGGCGTCCGTCGTATACACATCGCAGGTGTCTTTCAGATATGCTTCACGCACCTCATCGGCGGTGTCGAAAACGACTGAGTCGTATTTCATGCCGTTGGCGGTGAAATAGTCTGCAAGGTTGAGTTCCGTCGTCGTACCGGACTGCACGCACACACGGGCGCCGTCAAGTTCCTTGGCGGATTTCACGCCGAGAGCCTTTTTGACCATGAAGCCCTGACCGTCATAGTAGTTGACGCCGACGAATTCAAAGCCGAGGTTCACGTCGCGGCTGAAGGTCCAGGTTGTATTCCGGGCCAGCACGTCGATTTCACCGGACTGAAGCGCAGTGAAACGCTCCTTCGCGGTTGTCGGCGTGTATTTGACTTTGTCCGGATCCCCGAAGATAGCAGCCGACATCGCGCGGCAGAAATCCACGTCAAAGCCTACCCACTGACCTTCGTTATTTGGTGCGGCAAAGCCGGCCAGACCGGTTGTAACACCGCACTGGATGAAGCCTTTGGCTTTCACGTCGTCCAATGTGGCTGCGGTTGCCGCTGTCGCCATAAAAGTCGCTGCTGTTGCGACAGCAATAAAACTCGCTTTTTTCATGAAATGACCTTCCTGTACATTGATGATTAGTCAATATTCTGTCTGTTAGATCACATGCTTCTCTTAAGATATTAACCTTCTTTCTGAGCATTCGCGTGATTTACATTTGAAAATCATGATTTAAATTATCATGATCCTCTAAGTGTTTGACGATAGTATTTTTGTTCCTTGCGTCAACGTAAAAATATGCTGCACTTGCGAAAAAACATCGAATCCGGCTGTCCAAAGGGGGAAATTTATCCCTTTTAAGTTGCCTGCGGTTCCTATATTCAACAGGAATTATAAAAACACAGAAAGTACAGGTTCTATTGCCATGAAAGATGAAACAAAGATCGTGGTCACTGGTCGGGATCCGGAATCAAATCACGGTGTTGTTAACGTCCCGGTCTATCATGCCTCGACCATTCTTTTTCCGTCATTGAAGGCGCGTAAAGAAGCCCATGCTGCCCGCGCGGCCGGTGAACGTCTGGTCTCCTACGGGCGGATCGGCACGCCGACCACCTGGTCGCTGGAGGATGCGGTCGCGGAACTGGAAGGCGGCTATCGCGCCCAGGTCTTCCCCTCCGGCATGGCAGCCTGCGCGAATGCGATCCTCGCCTTCGTGAAGGCCGGGGATCATATTCTGGTACTCGACACGGTCTATAGTCCTGTCCGTTCTTTCTGCGATGGATATCTGAAACGGTTCGGGGTCGAGACGACCTATTACGATCCGCTGATCGGCGCCGGAATTGCCGATCTGATGCGGCCCAATACCCGCCTCGTCTATGTCGAGGCGCCGGGCTCCCTCACCTTCGAGATGCAGGACATCCCGGCCATCGCGGACGTAGCGCATTCAAGGGATGCGGTGGTGGTAATGGACAACACCTGGGCCTCCCCGCTCTTCTTCAAACCGTTCGAACATGGTGTCGATATTTCGGTTCAGGCGGGCACGAAATATATCGTCGGCCATAGCGATGTGATGATCGGCATTGTCACTGCGACGAAGGACTGCTGGCCGGTCCTGCAGAAGGGGGCGAATCTGCTCGGGCAGACGACCGGGCCCGATGATGTCTATCTCGCGCAGCGCGGCATCCGCACCCTGTCCGTCCGGCTGAAACAGCATATGGAGAATGCCATTGCCATCGCAGAATGGCTGCAGGGCCGCGACGAGGTGGCGGCGGTCTATCATCCGGCCCTGCCCGACAACCCGGGTCACGCCATCTGGAAGCGCGACTTCCTCGGATCGTCCGGACTGTTCTCATTCCGACTTCGTGAAGTCTCCGAGGAAGCGATGGCCGCCTTCATGGACCCGCTGGAATATTTTGGCCTGGGATCGTCCTGGGGCGGATATGAGAGTCTGATCCTGCCCGCCGATCCGACCAGCGTCCGGACGGCCACCAAATGGGACAACACGGACCCGCTGATCCGGATCCATATCGGGCTGGAGGCGGTCGAAGATTTGATTGCCGACCTTGAAGCCGGATTTGACCGTCTGAATGCGGCGAAATAGGAAAAATTTTACGAATCGGTGACAATGATTCGCAAATTCAGAACAGGAAATCAGGATGAGCAGCGACATTCTCGATAAAATTAGCTTCGATTCGAACGGACTGGTCCCGGCCATCGCCCAACAGCATGACAGCGGCGAAGTGCTGATGATGGCCTGGATGAATGCCGATGCCATTCTGGAAACGCTGGCGTCCGGCACTGTCTGCTACTGGTCCCGCTCCCGCGGCCAACTCTGGCGCAAGGGGGAAACATCGGGCCATGTGCAGCGCCTCGTCGATTTTCGCATCGACTGCGACGGCGATACATTATTGCTGCTGGTCGATCAGACCGGCGTCGCCTGCCACACCGGGCGGCATAACTGCTTCTTCACCGCCGTTCGGGACGGCGCGGCAGAGATCATCAGCGAGGTCGAGGTATCGCCGGAGGAAATGTACGGGAAATCGCCCGCGGGGTCATAATGAGCCACATGAGGTCATGAGCATGTCATCGGCGGAGATGGAAATTGTTCTGCTGTCCTTAAAAGTCGCGCTCTGGTGCGTCGGCCTCTCTTTGCTGCCCGCCCTGTTCGTTGCCTGGCTGCTGGCGCGGCGGGAGTTTTACGGCAAAACGCTGCTCAATGTGCTGGTGCATCTGCCGATTGTCCTGCCGCCGGTGGTCGTCGGCTATTTCCTCCTGGTGATGCTCGGCAATCGCGGACTGATCGGCGGATGGCTTCATGACACATTTGGCCTGTCGCTGATTTTCAACTGGAAGGGCGTCGTTGCCGCCACCGCCGTGATGGCCTTTCCCTTCATCGTCCGTTCCATCCGCCAGGCGATCGAGGCGGTCGATGCGAATCTTGAAGTTGCCGCCCTCACCCTTGGTCGGTCACCGGTCATGGTGTTCCTGACCATCCCCCTGCCGCTGATCCTGCCGGGCATCCTCGCGGGCGCAACCCTCGGCTTTGCGCGGGCTCTCGGCGAGTTCGGCGCGACCATCACCTTTGTCGCCAATATCCCCGGCCAGACACAGACCCTGCCGCTCGCAATCTATTCGCTGCTACAAGTGCCGGGCGGAGAAAGCGCTGTCTGGCGGCTGGTCATCCTCTCTGTCCTGATCGCGTTCGGGGCGATTGCACTTTCCGAATGGCTGAGCCGCCGGTCGGCGAAACTGCTGGAGGGGCGTGACTGATGCTCGACATCCGGCTCAAGAAGACGCTTGGCGGCTTTCATACCAGCGCAGAATTCAAGGCAGAGCCCGGCCTGACCGCCGTTTTCGGCCCCTCCGGCGCGGGCAAGACGATGCTGGCCAAGATGCTGGCCGGGCTCATCACCCCCGACGAAGGCCGCATCGAGATCGACGGC
>PAKP01000070.1 GCA_002706985.1 Sneathiella sp.
GACCGGGATCGGCGCCATCGGTGCGTTCCTCGTCGGTATTTTCGTGCTCGGCGAACTGGTCACCCCGATGCGGACGGCGGCGGCGCTGCTGATCGCCTCCGGCCTTGTCCTGATGCAGCTTTCCAGCAATGGCTAGCCTTCTGCAACCACCCGGACCCTACAGCCCGCCGCCGGTGCGGCCGGAAGATATCGTCTATGAGGATGAGTATCTGCTGGCTCTCAACAAGCCGAGCGGGTTGCTCTCGGTGCCCGGGCGCGGCGAGGATCTCGCGGATTGTGCCGAAGCGCGGGCGAAGGCGCAGGATCGCAACGCGCGGACGGTGCACCGCCTCGATATGGACACCTCCGGCCTGTTGCTGTTCGGCAAGGGAGCGGAGATGCACCGGCGCCTGAGCGCGATGTTCGCCGCCCGTGAGGTTGAAAAATGCTATCTCGCCTGGGTGCAGGGCGTGATGACGGCGGAGGCTGGCAAGATCGATCTGCCGCTTTCCGTGGACTGGCCGAACCGGCCGAAACAGAAGATCGATGCCGAGGGCGGCAAACCCTCCCTCACCCGCTGGCAGTTGCTTAAAAGCTCAAAGGAGGCCAGCCTGCTCGCGCTTACCCCTGAAACCGGGCGGACACATCAGCTCCGCCTGCATTGCGCCGCCATCGGTCATCCGATCCTTGGGGATCGGATCTATGCACCAAAGGCGGCCTTTGTCCGCGCGCCGCGCTTGCAGCTGCATGCCGAGCGGCTCGCTTTTCGCCATCCAGAGACGGGGGCGGAGATGAAGCTCACGGCACCGTCTCCGCTCACCGGGCCAATTGTCCCGGACGCCTCCTGAAAAACAGCCTTGAAATCCTGCCCCCCTCGGTCATACTGCTGTATTGTCCCGACATCTTGAGAAAGAGGGAGATGACATATGGAAACGGAAACCGCCACCGCAGCCGACCCCGCCCCCGGTTTCGCCAAGAACCCGGCCTATAAAATCATCCTTGAGCGTCCGGCGCGGGAATATGTCGCGATGCTTCAGGGGGATGTGATTGCAAAAAGCAGCAAGGTCATTCTCTTGAAGGAAGGCACCTATCCGCCCGTCGTCTATTTCCCGCCAGAGGATGTCCGCCTCGATCAGGCGACGATGACCGAGAAGGACACCTATTGCCCCTATAAGGGCATTGCCAGCTACTGGAATTTCGGACGCGAGAAGAATATCGCCTGGTCCTATGAGGAGCCGTTCCGTGAAATGCTGGACATCAAGGGCTATGTGGCCTTTTATACCGACCGGCTGGACGATCCGCTGAACTAGGCTGTCCGCCGTATTTCAACAAAAACAAGAAAAGAGCCGTCAGTCATGGGTCAGGTCCGGAATATCCTTTTCATCATGTGCGACCAGCTGCGCGCGGACTATCTCCGCTGCACCGGCCATCCGACGATCAACACCCCGCATATCGACGCGCTCGCCAATGACGGCGCTGTCTTTACCCATGCCTATTGTCAGGCGCCGGTCTGCGGCTCGTCGCGCATGTCCTTCTATACGGGACGCTATGTGCAGTCCCATGGCGCCACCTATAACGGCGTTCCGCTCCGAGTCGGGGAACAGACCCTCGGCGATCATATGCGCGATCTCGGCGTGACCACCGGGCTGATCGGCAAGACCCATATGGCGGCGGATCAGGAGGGGATGAAGCGCCTCGGCCTCAGCCGCGAGACGATCGAGGGGACCCGCGCCGCCGAATGCGGGTTCGAGCCGTGGGAGCGCGATGACGGTCTGCATCCCGATAGCGGCACCGATCCCAATCTCGCCTATAATGTATATCTCCGCGAGCAGGGCTATGAGGGGGATAATCCGTGGCATACATACGCCAATGCCGGCCTTGATGAGAATGGCGAGGTGGCGAGCGGCTGGCTGCTCCGCAATGCGCATCTGCCCGCCCGCGTGAAACCAGAGCATTCGGAAACCGCCTATATGACTGACCGGGCGATGGCAAAGATTTCCGATCTCGGCGAAACGCCCTGGTGTCTGCATCTCAGCTATATCAAGCCGCACTGGCCCTATATTGTGCCCGCCCCCTATCACAATATGTATTCAGAGGCGGACGTGATCGTCGCCAATCGCGGCGAGAAGGAACGGCAGGACCCGCATCCGGTGGTCGAGGCCTTCATGGGCCATGAGGAAAGCCGCAATTTCTCCGATGAGGAAAAGCGCCGCCATGTCATCCCTGCCTATATGGGGCTGATCACGGAGATTGACGATAATATCGGCCGCCTGATGGCCTTCCTTGAGAAGGAAGGACGGCTTGAGGATACGCTGATCGTGCTGACCAGCGACCATGGCGACTATCTTGGCGATCACTGGCTTGGCGAGAAGGAACTGTTCCATGAGGAGAGCGTGCGCATCCCGCTCATCGTCCGGCATCCGGGCGACGAATGCGACCGCACGCGCGGCAGCCAGATCAATGCGCTGACCGAGGCGATCGACCTGATTCCGACCTTTGTCGAGGCCCTGGGCGGCACGCCGAAATCCCATGTGCTGGAGGGGAAATCCTTCCTGCCGCTGCTCAAAGGCGGCAATCCGTCGGAATGGCGCGACATGGTGGTGAGCGAGGTGGACTATGCCTGGCGCGGGGCGCGGCTCGCCCTCAAGCTTAAGCCCGATGAAACCCGCGGCTATATGCTGCGCACGGAGCGCTGGAAATATATCTCCTATGATAATTTCCGCCCGCAGCTTTTCGATCTGGTGAAGGACCCGAACGAGTTGATCGACCTTGGTACCAGCAATCTGCATGCGGAGATCCGCACCCAGATGGAAGAGGCACTGAACGCCTGGCTGCGCCAGCGGCGCAACCGCACCACCGTCGCCCCGGAGGATATCGAGAAAAAAACCGATAACGCCAAGGTGCGCGGTATTATTTTCGGGGAATGGTAATTTTCGCGATAGCACGCCATTGCCGCTTGTCTGTGGGCCCGATTGGAGGGATAGTATTCCGAACCCCGGCCCGGATCGGGGACAAGGGAGACAGTAACATTCTCAAGCGCGGGATCAGCGGCCTGTGATGACGAAATCCGATGAAAAACCGGTCTATCTGGCGGCCGACTGCGGTGGCAGCCATTGCCGCGTGCGGCTCTATGACGAGGATGGCAATCGGCTGGCCGAAGGCTTCGGCGGACCGTCCAATGCAACGCTCGGCCTTGATGCTGTTTTGAGCGAGATATTCCGCGCCACCCGCGAAGCGCTTGGTACCCTTGACGGGGAAACGATTCCCCTTTCCCGCCTGCATGCCGGGTTCGCCATGGCCGGGCTGATCGAGCCTGCTTTACGTGATGAATTCACCCATATCCCCCATCCCTTCGCCTCGATGACGGCGGAGACGGATGCGTTTGTCGCCCAGCTCGGAGCCTTTGCGGGCGGCGATGGTGGCCTGTTGATCACGGGGACCGGTTCCTGCGGCTTTGCGTCGGTGGGGGCGGAGAAATACTATATCGGCGGCTGGGGCTTCAGTGTTTCTGATCAGGGATCGGGCGCTCGCCTCGGTCATCTCGCGGTGCGCCGCGCGCTTCAGGCCTATGACGAGATCCTGCCGCCCTCCCCCTTCTGCGAGGAGATCATGAACAGGCTCGGCGGCACGCCGGCGGAGGTTTCCAGCTGGTCGCTGACGGCACGACCTGCCGATTACGCCGACCTCGCCGCACTCGCCTTTAACTATGCCGCGCGGGAGGATGAAGTCGCCGTCTATCTCGTGAAGGAGATCGCCGCCGAGGTCGAGCAGCTTATCCGCGCTCTCTCCAAACGCGGCGTTAGCGGCATCCGCCATGTCGGCGGCCTCGCCGAGCCGATCCGGCCCTGGCTCGATGACAGCTGCCAGAATTATTTCGTGACGGCGGAGGGCGATGTGTTCGACGGAGCGCTGCGCCTGATCAACAACCGCACCGGGCTGATCAATAAATCGGGCAAGGGGCGGCAATGAAAAAAGCGCTTGTAAATGCCCGCCTGCTGCAGGGGGACGACTGGCAGACGGGTCAGGCCCTGCTGATCGATGGCGAGACGATCAAGGGAATCTGGCCCGAAACGGATATCCCCGACGGTTATCAGCGGCAGGATCTGGATGGCGGCTATCTCCTTCCCGGCTTTATCGATGTGCAGGTGAACGGCGGCGGCGGTGTTCTCTTGAACGACGCGACGGAGCTTGCCGATCTTGAACGGATAGCGCAGGCGCACCGGACATTCGGCACGACCGCTCTGCTCCCGACCCTGATCACGACCTCATGGCAGCGGATGCAGGAGGTGGCGGCGCTGATCCGCGAGGCGCGGGCCGCCAATATGCCGGGGATCGCGGGCATCCATTTCGAAGGCCCCTATCTGAATAGCGCGCGCAAGGGCGTTCATAACGCGGCGCATATCCGCGAGCTGGAGGATGAATTTATCGCGCTTGCGGGCGCCGGCGATCTCGGCTCCGTCGTCGTCACCCTCGCGCCGGAGAAGACCGACCCGGCGCATATCGAACGGCTGGTCGATGCGGGCGTCATTGTCTCTGCCGGGCACAGCATGGCGAGCTATGAGGAGATGACGGCGGCGATCGATGCGGGGCTCTCGGGCGTCACCCATCTCTACAACGCCATGACGCCGATGGAAAGCCGCGCGCCGGGCCTGATCGGGGCGGCTTTTAATTCCAGAGAATGCTACTGCGGCTTTATCAATGACGGCCATCATGTGCATCCGGCAACCTTGAAGGCCGCGATTGCCGCCAAGGGGGCGGACCGCATGATGCTGGTGACCGATGCGATGGCAACTATCGGCACGAACATAACGGCATTTCGCCTCGATGATCAGGAAATTCACCTCACGGACGGATGGCTGACGACGGTGGAGGGCACGCTTGCCGGTTCCGCCCTCGATATGGCGGCGGCGGTCCGCAATGCCGTCACCCTCCTGGATCAGCCGCTCATCACGGCGATCCATATGGCGAGCAGTGTCCCGGCGGCCTTCCTGAAGCAGGAAGATCAGCGCGGAACGATCGCGGCGGGCCTTGCCGCCGATCTCGTCCTGCTGGATGGTAATATGGACGTCAAAAGATGCTGGATCGCGGGCCGCGAATAGCGCCGTTATTTGTTTGACTCGCCACTATCGCTGCACGTAAAAATCATGCCAGCAAAGAACAAACAATTCTGGCCCAACGGGAGGATATTTCCATGATTTCGATTACAAGACGGTCATTGCATAAAACGATTCTGGGCGGCCTTGCGGCGCTGATGGCCGTCACCGGCGGCGCGGTGAGCAGCTTCGCCGCCGACAAGATCACGGTCGGCGCACTCCGCTTCACTTCCCATGCGCCGAGCTTCGTCGCCTATGAGAAGGGTTATTTCACCGATGAGGGGTTGGAGGTCGAGTTCAAATTCTTCCAGGCCGCGCAGCCGATGGCCGTTGCAATCGCCTCCGGGGACGTGGATTTTGGCATCACGGCGATTTCCGGCGGGCTGATCAATCTCGCCGAGAAAGGCGCAATCAAGGTGATCGGCGGCGCATTGCAGGAGGAACCCGGCATCGACGGGCAGATCATCCTTGTCTCCAAGGCCGCCTATGATGACGGCGTGACCAGCCCGGCCATGCTCAAGGGCCGCAGCTTCGGCATTACCCAGGCCGGCTCCTCCTTCCATTACATGGCGTCCAAAATTGCTGAAAAAGAGGGATTCTCTACCGCCGATATGAAGCTCGTCCCGCTGCAGAAAGTCGGCGCGATCATTGGCGCGCTCAAATCCGGCCAGGTCGATAGCTGGTCCATCGTACCGCATATCGCCAAGGCAATCTCCGCCGGGCCCGAGATCATGCAGATCGGCATGGTCGCCGACTATATCCCGGATTATCAGGTCACGACGGTCTTCACTTCGACCGAGAATGCCGAGAACAAGCCAGACCTCGTGAAGCGCTTCCTTGCCGCCTTCTCCAAGGGCGCCGATGACTTCAACGCCGCCCTTGTCGATAACACGGAAGGTGAAGACGGCGCGGCGGCGATGGTCGAGCTGATCCATAAATATGTCTATACGGACCGCCCGCTCGAAAAGGCGGCCCTGTCGATCAAGAACGGAGCGATGCGCGTCAACAAGAATGCCGCGCTCAACCTCACCAACGTGCAGGACCAGCTCGACTGGTTCAAGGCGGAGGGGCTGGTCTCCAACGACATCGCGATCGAGACCCTCGTCAATACCGATTACGTCGAGACCTTCTAAGCGAGATCATGGACCTCAGCCTTCGCCATATTTCCCATCGTTATGACGAGGTTGAGGTCCTTCGCGACATCAGTCTTGAGATTGGCCAGGGCCAGATCGTCTGCATCATCGGCCCGTCGGGCTGCGGCAAATCAACGCTGCTCCGCATGATCGGCGGGCTGGAGCGCCCGACAAGCGGCGAGGTGCTACAACTTGGCGAACCGCCGGCCGGATGCCTCAACCCCCTCACCTATATCTTTCAGGATTTCGCCCTGCTGCCCTGGCGTACGGTGGAAGGGAATATCAGCCTCGTGCTGGAGGATCATGCGCTTGACGGCGCGGCGCGGGAGAAAATCATTGCCGATGTGCTTGCCCGCACGAAGCTCAGCGATTTCCGAAAAGCCTATCCCCGGCAGCTTTCCGGCGGCATGAAACAACGCGTCGCCATTGCCCGCGCGCTTTCCGTGCGGCCCGCCGTCCTCCTGATGGATGAGCCTTTGTCGGCGCTCGACAGCCAGACGCGGGAGTTGCTCATGGATGACCTTGTTGAGCTTTGGGAGAAGGAGAATTACACCGCCGCTTACGTCACCCATAACCTTGCGGAAGCCGTGCGGCTCGGTCACAAGATCGTCGTTCTCTCGCGCCGGCCGGGGGAGATTCGCGATATCGTCGAGATTGACATGCCGCTCAGCGCCCGGACCGGGGAGAATGCGGAGCTGGAAGCGGTCCAGAAGCGGCTCTGGACCCTGATGCGCGATGAGGCCCGCGCAGCGGATATGGAGCTGCTGGATGAGTGACCGGCCAAGCGACAGTCAGGAGAGAGGCAAGCCGGTTCCCTTTCGTGGCGGCGGGTTCCTGCCAAAGCCGAAGAAAATCATCGCGCCGATTGTCTTTATCGTGCTGATCGGCCTGTGGGAGCTGGGCACCCGGACCGGAATGATCAGCCCGCTGATCCTGCCCGCCCCGTCTGAGGCGTTCGGCGCCTTCATGGATCTGGTGAATTCCGGCCTCCTTTGGCAGCATCTCGCGGCGTCCCTGCAACGGCTGTTGATCGGCTGGTTCTCGGGCACAATGCTTGGCATTCTTGTGGGCACGCTGATTGGGCTGTTCTCCCTCGCCCGGTCCGGGATGCAGCCGCTGGTCTCCGCCATCTTCCCGATCCCGAAAATTGCGCTGCTGCCGCTCTTTGTCATCTGGTTCGGCATTGGCGAGGGGTCGAAGGTCGCGACCATCCTGTTTGGCACTTTCTTTCCGACGGTTATCGCCACCTATGGCGGGATCGATAATGTGGATCGCGGGCTGATCCGCATGGGGCAGTCCTTCGGGCTCTCGCGCATCTCCATCATAACCAAGATCATCCTGCCGGGCGCCCTGCCCGCCATTCTCTCCGGCGCGCGAATTTCAGCGGCGATTGCCATCATCTTGCTGGTGGCGGCGGAGATGATCGCGGCGGAGTTCGGCATCGGCGCCTATATCCTGCTGGCGGGCAGCCTGATGGCGACGGACCAGCTGATCGCCGGGGTGGCGATCCTGTCCTGTCTGGGGCTTGTCTTTGCTTGGTTGATCGGACGGGCGGAGAAATACTTCCTGAAGTGGCGCGCCTGAGGCGAACCCATCCCCCTTCAAAAAAAGAAAAAATTTATTTAAATGCGCCGGAACGTCTGCGTGATTAACCTTTTGGCAACCATCGCGGTGGCAATATGCCACCATTATGACATCCGCCCTGCAATATAGAGCGCGCCCGACGCCCAAGCGCAAGAAGCAGTCCCTGACCGAGATGGCCTATTCCGCCATCAAGGCAGAGATCAACGCCGGGAAAATCGCCCTCGACAGCTTTATCGATATTCCGGAGATCGAACGGCAGCTCGATATGAGCCGCACCCCGATCCGCGAGGCGATGCTGCGGCTGCAGACGGAGAAAGTCGTCGAAATCGTACCCAAGCGCGGCATCCGCATTCTCGCCCTTTCCGCCGACGAACTGAGCGAATTTCATCAGGTGATTGTCGGGCTGGAACTGCAGGCGATCGGCAATATCTGCTCCCGTGGCCTGACCCGGACCGATATCATGCCGCTGCTCTATGCCCTCTCGGCCGAGGAGAATGCGCTCCGCGCCGGCAATGATGAAGCCTGGGCCGAGGCGGACGAGAAATTTCACCGCAGCCTGTTTGTCCTGAACGGTAATGCCAAGCTGATGGAAACCGGCCTCTCCTTCCGAGACGTGATCCAGCGGGCAAATATCGCGGCGCTCCGCCATATCACGCTTTCCGACAAGGAACGCTGCCTGCGCGATCATAACGATGTGAAGGAACTGATGCTGGCCGGCAATGAAAGCAGTGCCCGGGCCAGCTACCTTGCGCATAGCAACTGGCTCCGGACCCAGATCACCGAGACACTCTCGGAAAAAGAAATCAACCGCCTCTAGGCGTCAGGGTCGTCCTCTCAGGCGGTTTCCGACTGGATCGACACCACATTCCCGGACTGCTGCGTCATCGGGATGCGCACCACGAAATCCGATCCGATCCCCGCGTAGGACGTACAGGTGATTTCGCCGCCGAGATTGCGCAAAGTCTCCTGCACCGCATAGAGACCGATGCCGAGGCCGCCGCACATCTGCGCGGCATTCTTCATGCGCACGCCGCGTTCGAAAATGCGCGGGATATCCTCCTCCTCGATGCCGATGCCCGTATCCTCGATCTTGAGGATCAGATGCTCGCCCTCCAGGGAGGTGGTCATCTTGATGGCGCCGTCGGGCTTGGTGTAGCTCACGGCGTTGCTCATCAGGTTGTCGAGAATACGCTTGAGCTGGGCCGGGAAATCGACCTCCCGCCCCTCGGGCACGCTGTTGACCCAGTTGAACATCAGTTTCTTCTCGCGAACCGGCTTTTCGAATTTTTCAAGGGCGGCGGAAATGGCGGTATTGAACTTCTCCGAGACCGGACCGTCCAGATTAACCCCGTGCCGCCCTTCCGTCACCGGATTGGACAGCGAGATAAAGTCAGTCACATGGGATTTCAGCGCCTCGGCGATTTTCTGTGCCCGCTCGGCGAAGCCTTTTTCGTCCTTGCCAATATGGCGGACAAAGTCGGTCACCAGTTCGTTGAACTTCTGGATTTCCCGGCGGATGGAGAGGCTGCCGTCGATGGTGTCGTTGGCGAGCTTGTGCTCGGCCTCATAGAGGATACGCTCGCGGAGTTTCAGCTCCGACCGCTGATCGAACAGTGCGACGATCCGCATGGTTCCGTCCCGGTTGGCGGAGAAATCGGCGCGCACTGGAATTTTCCGCCCGCTCTGCAGCTCAAGATGCGTGCGGACACTGCGCGTCCGGCCGCTTTCCAGAGACTGCCCGTCGCTGGGTGGCAACTCCGCCTCGATAATCTGCGAGAGGGAGGCACCAACGAGATTGCCGGGTTTGGTCTCCAGCAGCTTGGCGGCGGCGCGATTGCAATGGCGGATGATCTTGTCGGAACCCGCCACCAGGAACGGCACCGTCGAATAGTCGAGGAAACTCTCGAGCAGGGATTTCGTCGTCGACTGCTGCTGCATGGCCTGACGTTTCAGATATTCAAAACGCAGGCCCATGACCACGGCGACGACGAGCAGCAGACCGATGGCGAACAGGGTCGTATAGAGCGACTGCAGGTTCTCGCTGTCCTTCTCCATCGCATTCAGGATGAGGGTGCGGAACCGGGTCTTCTCCTCCTCATACATGGTGAGGATTTCGCGGAAGGCGGCGAAGGCGGCCTCGTCATTGATGGAGATGGTGCTGTCGATCTCGGCAATGGATTTCCCCTCCTCGCGGAGCTGGTCGATCCGGTTGATGCTGACGAAATAGTCGCGCAGGGTTTTATCGATAGCGGCGATCTGCTCTTCGGCGGCATCGCCGAAATGGGCACGGACGATATTCAGTTCCTCGCGGGCATTTTCAAATTCGGTAAAGAATTCGGCCTTGCTCTTCTGCTCGCCTCTGAGGAGATAATCCTTAAAGTTGTGGATCATCCCGTGGAAGCCGACAAGGCTCATCACCTGTTCATTGTTATCGGTGGTCTCGCTGAACTGTTTGTCCGCTGCCATCCACTGGGCCGGGGCATTCAGGGAATACACCTGGTAGGTCCAGAAAAACAAGAGCGCAAAAAGCGAGGCAAGAAACGCCAGTATAACCCCGAAATTCCTATGAAAATTTTCAGCCACGAGAAATTACCTCTACATCGATACTCACTACAAAACGATGGATACAATAGTCCTGTAGATAATCTCTCAGGGAACTCTTAATATTTCGTTAATATCATATAAGGGGAGGTGCGGAATTTTCCGGGAGGTCAGAATCTGTGACTTTTAGATATCATTTTGGTAAATTTTATCTAATTTTATAATTATCTAATACAATCATGGCGAAACTATGATTGAATCAGGGCAGTGTCGATTTTTTACCGATTCAGGCCAGCTCCGTCGTTATTTTTACCTCTGAATGCAGGGTTTTATGCACCGGACACATATCGGCAATCTCCATCAGCCGCTCGCGCTGTTCCCCCGTGAGATCGCCGGAAATTTCTATTTCCCGCGTGATCAGGTCGATTTTTCCGTCTTTGCTCTCGCAATCGGCGCAGTCCTCGGCGTGAATTTTTGAATGCTTGAGCCGCACCGCCACATGCTCCAGCGGCCATTTCTTGCGATCAGCATACATGCGGATGGTCATGGAGGTGCAGGCCCCGAGCGCGGAGACCAGCAGGTCGTAGGGGCTGGGCCCGCGATTGAGGCCGCCGACGGAAAACGGCTCATCCGCCAGCAGGGCATGGCCGTTGCTCTCAACCTGTTGCAGGAACTTGCCAGCCCCCGTCTCGCTGACCAGCGTTTCCCCCTCGCCCGCTTTCAGTTTCGTCGTCGCGGTCTTTTCCGTGAGGTCGGGAATATAGCGCTTGGCCCAGCTGCTGATGACATCGGCGACATAGGCGGCATCGGCGCGGTTGCTGAGAAGGTGGTCCGCCTTATCGAGGGTGATGAAGCTTTTCGGATGCTTCGCCGCGAGAAAGATATTGGTGGCGTTGTTGATACCGACGACATCATCGAGCGGCGCATGAAAGACAAGCAGGGCTTTTCGCAGTTTCTTGATGCGCTCGGCCTGCTGCTGATCCTCGATATCCTCCAGGAACTGACGGCTTACCTTAAAGGGGCGGCCGCCAATATCCACCTCAACCGTACCCTCCGCGCGGATTTTCTCATGCTGGTCGACGAAATGCTGGCCGGCATGGGCCGGATCGAAGGGCGCGCCGATGGTCGCGACCGCTTTCGCCTCGGGGATCTGTTCCGCGGCTGCCAGCACCGCCGCGCCGCCGAGGCTGTGCCCGATCAGCAGGCTGGGCGCGGCGTGGTTTTCCTTAAGATAGTTCGCCGCATGGACGAGATCGGTGATGTTGGAGGTGAAATTGGTATTCTCGAACTCCCCGTCGCTCTGGCCAAGGCCTGTAAAGTCAAAGCGCAGGGTCGCAATGCCGAGCCCGGCAAGCGCCGAGGATACCCGCGCCGCCGCGAACACATCCTTCGAGCAGGTAAAACAATGGGCGAACAGCGCATAGGTCAGTGGCGCCCCGGTCGGCAGGTCCAGCCGCGCGGCCAGTTCTCCCGCCTCCCCGTCAAAGGTAACTTTTTCCGACCGCATTGATTGTCTCTCCTGATGATGAATGAAGGCTGGGGCTTACCTTATATAGTAACGGCAAGGCGGCCGGTTCAACAGGGGAAGTTTGGGAAGTGGGTTTTAAGTGTATCAGCTTTCGTCGCTGGTGATCAGCGAGCGGAGCGCATCATCGATGGCCGCCGAGACATCGACCGCATCAATGGAGAGCGGATCGGACGGTGGCAGGGATCTGCCCTCCATCCAGGCGGGCTTGCTGTAGTCCTGGACATCCATCTCCGAATAGCCCTGCACCTGGATCGTGTCGAACAGGAGATCGAGATCGAGCTGGCTTTCGGCCACCTCGGGCAGCATGCCGTCCAGTTCACCTTCTGCCACAGGGGCGTGGGGCGTGGCTTCCGCCGCCTCGACAATGGCGGAAACATCGAAATTATCATCGCTATAGACGGGGTCCGCGGCGGGCGTCTCGGGCATATCCTCAACCGCGACGGCCTCAAGGACGAACTCTTCCCCCTCCTCGCCGAGCATGGGGGTGAATTCGTTAATCACTTCCCGTGTCGCAGGGTCAGCCACGCGCGTCGGGAAGAGAAGCACATCGCTCTCGTCTTCCGTAAACAGAATTTCCTGTTCTGACGTTTCCTTTGACATCCGCTTGTCCAGTTTCCGGGCCGTGTGGTTCCGTGTTCAGGCTCCGTGAGCCACTTCAATAATCTGCAACATAGATCAACCGAAAAAGCTTTTCATACCCCATTTAGGGGATAAACAACATTTATTCATTTAGATAAAATTATATTAAAATCAAATCATTACCCGGTATTTGTCGATTCTTTCCTTAAATTGCGGAATCTGAGCTTTAAATGTCCGATTCTATCCTCAGCCAGACATATTATTTACTGCTAAGGGAATAAAAATAAACAGGGGGCGATGACGATATTTCCGCTGCGCGCGTCCCGTAACCGCTTCATTCTTTAAAGAAAGCACCTCCGGGAATATTTGCCCGCCACCTTCCTGGTGCGTCTTAACTTTTGATTAACCTATCTTAACAACCGTTTTTTAAGAACTCTTGTTGATCATTTGAAATTCTCGATTTAGATTACTTATCCGATGAGGTGTATTGTGAGCTATTTACCGGATTCCGTTGCCGCAATGAAAGCAACAAAAGCAGTAAAATCTGTTCTTCATGTTGGCGTTTTGGCGACAGTATTGTCCCTCTCCGTCTCCTCTTTTGCCCCCCTCGCCCAGGCGAACTCAGAAGACCCGGATTATTTCCGCGTCAAGATGGATAAGGGCGGCACGCTGAATGTCCGCAAGAACCCGTCCCTCAAGGCACAGAAAGTCGGCGCCCTGCAGGCGGAGACAAACGGCATCGTCAATCTTGGCTGCCATATCGGCATGCCCTATCTGGAATGGCGCAATTCGACCACCGCGGTGCGCAAGGTGGAAACCCGCCGCAAATGGTGCAACATCGAATATAACGGCATGACCGGCTGGACCGCCGGCCAGTATCTCGAAGCCGACCTGCCAGAATAATCAGTCCAAAAGGATCAGCGCGGCCGCCTGCATCACAAACAGGTACCGCGCGCCCTTCCCCACGGTCACCAGCAGCAGGAAGAAGCCGAAATGCACCCGCATGGCCCCGGCGACAATGGTGAGTGGATCGCCGAAGAATGGCACCCAGGCGAGTAACAGCGTCCATTTCCCGTATTTATCGAACCATCCGACGGCGCGGTCATACTGCGCCTCCTTGATGGGGAACCATTTCCGGTCCCGGTAATTGGTAAAAAACCGCCCGAGGAACCAGTTGAGGACGGATCCCAGCACATTGCCGAGCGTTGCCACCAGCAACAGTATCGCGGGTGCCCCGGTTTCCTCATTCAACATCAGTGTCAGCGCCGCCTCCGACGTGCCGGGCAGGATCGTCGCCGAGACAAAGGCACTGAAAAACAGGCTTACATAAGCGGCGAGATCGCTCATCCGGCAGATGTCATGATTTGGTGGGCTGGCGCTGTGCCGTCAGATGTTTTCGCGATTCCTCGGACCATTGCCCGGTCGGCTTGCCGAACTCCCGCCCGACTTCATAGCCACGCCGGAGCGCCGGACGGCTCTTGAGATTGTCGTACCAGCGGCGGATATTGGGAAACTCGCCAAGGTCGATTTCCTGCCGCTTGTAGGTGATGATCCAGGGCCAGCAGGCCATGTCGGCAATCGAATAATCGCCGCAGATATAGTCCCGCCCCTCCAGACGTTTGTTCAGCACATCGAAGAGCCGGAGCGCCTCGGTTGAGTAGCGTTCCTGCGCATACGGGATCTTCTCCGGCGCATAGAATTTGAAATGCCCGTTCTGGCCGAGCATCGGGCCGAGGCCGCCCATCTGCCACATCAGCCATTCCATGACCTCCTTGCGGCCACGGACATCGGCGGGCAGGAACTTGCCGGTCTTCTCGGCGAGATAGATCAGGATCGCGCCGGTCTCGAAGACGGAGATCGGCTCGCCGCCATCCGCCGGATCCTGATCGATAATCGCGGGCATGCGGTTGTTGGGGCTGATTTTCAGGAAGTCCGGCTCGAACTGCTCTCCCTTGCCGATATTGACCGGGATCACCCTGTACTCAAGACCCATTTCCTCAAGCGCGATGGAGATTTTCCATCCATTCGGCGTCGGCCAGTAATAAAGATCGATCATGCGCCTATTTCCCGCCGATCTTCGCTTCAATAAGCGGGAAGCGGTCATTGCCGAAATACATGTCGGATGTGTCGAGGAACATGGTCGGCGTGCCGAAGCCGCCGCGTTCGATCACTTCCGCCGTCGTCGCTTTCAGCTTGTCCTTATAGACGGGATCGTTGATCTTCGTGAAAAAAGCATCCTTGTCGAGCCCGACATCGGCGACAATGCCTTCCATCACGTCATCCTGCGAGATATCGCCGCCCTCGCTCCAGTACCGTTCGAACACCCGGCGGGCGTAGGGCACGATGCAGCCCTCCTCGATTGCAACGAAAGCGCCGCGCATGGCCTTCACGCTGTTAACCGGGAAGACGGGCAGTTTCGGCATCGGGATGATCTTGATCCCGACATAGGCGGCCCAGTCCTGCAAATCCTTCTGCATGTAGCGCTGTTTCGGGACGACCGGATTTTCCCGCGACGCATAGACCGACGGATTGACCGTGTTGAAGACGCCGCCGACAAGGAAGGGATGATAGCTCACCTCAAGGTCGGGCTGGCGCGCCACCATCTGCTGCAGGGATTCAAAGGCGAGAAATGTCCAGGGGCTGGAACAGTCAAAGAAAAATTCGAGTTTATGCATGTGGTCGGCTCCTTCTCTTTATTTTTTTAACCTTTTGCGCCGTGTTCCTAACATAGTAACATTATCAGATAAAAAACAAGACGCTCAAAAAAAGGAAGTTGTTATATGCAGAAACGACCGCTTGGAAGTGACGGATTGAAAGTGGGGGCCGTCGGCCTCGGTTGTATGAGTTTTGCAGGCTTTTACGGCAAAACCGACATTAAGGAGAGCCACGACACCCTCGCGAAGGCCATGGACCTCGGCGTTGACTTCCTCGACACCTCCAATGTCTATGGCAATGGCAAGTCGGAGGAGATTATAGGGGCTTTCGTCAAAGACCATCCGAACTTCTTCAAGATCGCAACCAAGGGCGGCATCAAACGCGAACCGGGCTCCACGGAACGCACATTTGATAGCAGTGAAGCCTATTTGCGCGGTGAACTTGAAAAATCACTGAAGCGGCTCGGGGTCGAGCAGGTCGAGCTCTACTATATCCACCGGCAGGATCAGAGCCTCCCGGTGGAGGAAGTTGTCGAGACTCTCGTCAAGTTCAAGAACGAGGGCAAGATCGGCGGTTTCGGTTTCTCCGAGATTGCGCCGACGACGCTCCGCCGCGCCCATGCGGTGCATCCGGTAATGGCCGTGCAGAGCGAATATTCCCTGTGGAGCCGGATGCCGGAGCTCGGCATGGTGCAGGCCTGTATCGAGCTTGGCACGACCTTCGTGCCCTTCTCGCCGGTCGGGCGCGGCATCTTCAGCCAGAAGCCGCTCGATCCGTCGGTCTTCGCGGATACGGATTTCCGGAAGAACAACCCGCGTTTTGTCGAACCCAATTTCTCCCTCAACATGAAGGCGCTTGAACCGTTCAACCGGATGGCAGCGGACAAAGGCGTGACGCCGGCAACCCTCTCTATCGCCTGGGTCCTCGCGCAGCCCGGCGACATGGTGCCGATCCCCGGGACCCGGAGCGCGGGGCATCTTGAGGAATGCGCCGCTGCGGATGCCCTGAAGCTGACGCCGGCAGACCTCGCGGAGATCGAGAAAATCCTCCCCGTCGGCTGGGCCCATGGCGCCCGCTATACCCATAACCAGCTCTGGGGCACGGCGGTTTACGGCTAGGCTCAGCTCCGGCAGTTGAACTCCGCCCAGAGCGGATAATGATCGGACAGGCGGTGCTGTTTCGTGGCCTTGGTGAAATCCGTTTCGGTATAGATCAGCGGCACGAAATCGAAACTGCCTGCCGTCACATAATCCAGGTTGAGCTGCCGCTTGCCGCCGCTTTCGAACCAGGCCACCTGGTCATAATATTTCTTGAGCTGCGGATCGTTGTCTTTCGCGAAGATGGAGCGTTTGACCCCGTGCAGCTCCGCCGGGACCGTCAGCCCCGTGCTTGTGAAGGCCTGCCAGAGATCATCGCCATGGCGGTCGATGTTGAAATCGCCGAGCGCGATGAAATTCTGGCCATAGGCATTGGCCTGCCCCGCCCATTCATAAAGCCATTCGGCAATGCCCTGAAGTTCCGGGATGCGCCCGGCCGAATCCGATCCGAAATCCACATGCAGGGTGGTCAGGATAAAGGTATCCTTGCCCGCGAGGAAGCTGACTGCATAGGGCGTGCGGGCGAACTGGCGTTGCAGCGCGCCGGAGCCGATCACGCCATCCTCCGGGATGACAAGTTCCCCAGCGAGCCCCGAGAGCCGGACGCGGCGGCTGTCGAAGATAAAACCCATCCGCTCGTTATTGCCCGCATCGCCGCGCGTAACATCGGTCATCAGGAACTGCCAGTCCGGCCCCAGCGTCTTCATCATGGTACGAAGTGCCTTGAGATCGCCCTTAATCTCCTGCAACGCGATCACATCGAAGCGGGAAATAATCTCGGTAATTGCCCAGAGACCGCGATAGTCCCGCTTCGGGCTGTCATTATCATCCGCCAGCCATTTTTCGGTGAGGGAGGAAAAGGCCTTTATGTTCCAGGTCGCGATCAGGAGGTTGCGGCTCACATCCCGCTTGGCCGGTACATCGAGGTCGAGCTTCTGGCGCAGGGCCTCCATCTCGCTCTGGATCGGGTTGGGCGCAGCCGGATCACGCCAGGACGGCAAGGGTTCAGACATTATTATCCTCCTTCAGGGCTGGGACACCGAGACTTTCCTCCGCATGGTGCGGAAATTTAAGGAAAATTCAACAGAAAGGCGAAACCCCGCCAGAGATTTCTTTCTGCGACACGTATAATTGCTTTATCCCTTTTGCAAAAACACTATGATGGCCGAAATTTTGAGCTCTGAGGGTGAACTGATGCCGGAGACGGAAAATCGCAATATCGTACTGCTCTGTGTGCTCGCCATTGTTATCGGCGTTATTGGTGGCATCGGGGCCTGGGTCTTCCGCCTGCTGATCGCGCTTTTCCACAATCTTCTGTTCCTCGGGCAGTTCAGCCTGCATTATGACGCGAACCTCCATACGCCGACCAATGTCTGGGGTCCCGGGATCATTCTGGTGCCGGTCATCGGCGCGGTCGGCGTCGCCTGGCTCGTGAAAACCTTCGCGCCGGAGGCCAAGGGCCATGGCGTGCCCGAGGTAATGGACGCCATCTATTATAACGAGGGGCGCATCCGCCCCGTGGTCGTGATCGTCAAGTCCCTCGCCTCCGCGCTTTCCATCGGCAGCGGCGGCGCCATCGGACGGGAGGGGCCGATCATCCAGATCGGCGCGACCTTCGGCTCGGTTATGGGCAGCTGGGTCGCCATGCCGACGCGCCAGCGGGTCATCCTGATGGCGGCGGGGGCCGGGGCCGGTATTGCAGCCACCTTCAACGCGCCGCTCGGCGGCATTCTCTTCGCGGTCGAGCTGCTGCTGGTGTCGATAAGCGCGCAAAGTATTTTCCTTGTCGCCACCTCGACCATCATGGCGACCTATATCGGCCGTCAGCTCCTCGGCACCAGCCCGAGCTTTGACGTCCCCGCCCTGCAGATCCCGGCATTCGGGGTTGGCGATAACTGGGGCCTGATCCTGTTCCTGCCCTTCGGCCTGCTCTGCGGCCTTGCAGGTACCGCCTTTGTGCGGGCGATCTACTGGGCGGAGGACAAGTTCGATGCGATGCCCGGCAATTATTACAGCCGCCATATGATCGGCATGGCGCTCGTCGGGGTCATGATCTATCTGATGCAGCTCTATGCCGGGCATTTCTATGTGCAGGGCGTCGGCTACGCCACGATCCTCGACGTGCTGGTCGGCGCGCTGTCAGACCCATGGTTCTTGCTGCTGCTGTTTGCGCTCAAGATGGTGGCGACTTGCCTCACCCTTGGCTCCGGTGCGTCCGGCGGGGTGTTCTCGCCCTCCCTCTTCATGGGGGCGACTTTGGGCGCGGCCTTTGGCAGCATCATGCATATGATGTTTCCCGCCCTTGAGGTTGGTATTCCAGTCTTTGCCATTGCCGGGATGGCGGCGATGATTGGCTCGACCACCGGTGCGGTTTTCACAAGCGTCGTGATGCTGGCGGAGATGACCGACGATTACGATACAGTACTGCCGACGGTGCTGACAACAGCCGTTGCCTATGCGCTGCGCCGGAAACTCTCCCCGGCCAGCATCTATACGCTGAAGCTGAACCGGCGCGGCCATTCGGTGCCGGAAGGTCTGAGTTCCGCCCTGCTGGCCGCCCGGCGCATCCGCGATATCATGACGCATAATTTCACGGTGCTAAATGAGGGAGAGCCCCTGCCCGACACCCCCGGCACCGTTATCTGGACGGCGAACGGCAATGTCATGAGGACCGAGCAACGCTTTGTCGAGCGGAACAATCCCGAAGCCGCCCTGTCCGTCAGCACGCCGGTGAATTACGCCTTTATTGCCGAGGATGCGAGCCTGATCGACGCTTTGCAGACGCTGGAGCAGCAAGGCGCCGATGTGGCGCTTGTCTCCACCGCGCCGCAGGCGAAGACGGCGGCGGATATCATCGGTGTGGTTACGGAAACGGAACTTTCCCGCGCGCTCAAAAATGTGGCGGCGCTTCACTAAAAGCGCGGCTTAAAAAGCCTCTGCCCGGGCCCGCTCCCAATCACGCTGATAGCTGGGCCGGATCTCATCCGAGAGCAGTTCCTTATCGTCGAGGAACTCATACAGCTCACGGCTTGAGCGTTCCGTCTGGTCGGCGACGCGCTGAAAGATATGATCCGGGGTTAGATCTTCCGGATCATCCAGGCCGATGGCGCCGACAAGCTCACGGAAGCTCACGATCGTGGCATCATGGAAATTCGCGACATGCTGCATACGGAGTTCGACATCGACCGCGCGGGCGCGCACCCTGTCCTGCGTCGCAATCCCCGTTGGGCAGGTGTTGGTGTTACAGCGGAGCGACTGGATACAGCCGAGGGCGAACATCATCGGCCGGGCGACATTGCACATATCCGCGCCGAGGGCGATTTTCTCCATCAAATCGAAACCGGTGACGACCTTGCCGCTCGCGATAATGCGGATATCTTTTCGAAGCCCGATACCGACAAGACAGTTGTGGACAAAGGTCAGCCCCTCATCGATGGGCACGCCAAGGCGGTTGGTGAATTCCAGCGGCGCCGCGCCGGTGCCGCCCTCCGCCCCGTCCACGGTGATGAAATCGGGGGTGATTCCGGTTTTCAGCATCGCCTTGCAGATGCCCATGAACTCGCTGCGACTGCCGATACAGAGCTTGAATCCGACCGGCTTTCCGTCTGTCAGGTCGCGAAGCTGCTCAACGAATTCAAGAAGCCCCTCCGGTGTCGAGAAGGCGGAATGGGCGGGCGGCGAAATGACAGTTTTGCCAACCGGAACGCCGCGGATTTTGGCGATTTCCTCATCCACCTTCGCCGCAGGGAGAACGCCGCCATGGGCGGGCTTGGCCCCCTGGCTGAGCTTGATCTCGATCATCTTGACGACATCGCGGTTGGCGTTGACCTTGAATTTATCCGCGTCGAAATTTCCCTCATCCGTGCGGCAGCCGAAATAGCCGGTGCCGATCTGCCAGATGATGTCGCCGCCGCCCGCGAGGTGATAGGGGCTGAGACCGCCCTCCCCCGTGTTGTGGGCGAAACCGCCGATCTTCGCGCCGCCATTCAGGGCATGAATGGCATTTGGGCTGAGCGCACCGAAACTCATGGCCGAGATATTAAGGCGGGAGGCACTGTAGGGCCGCTTGCACTGCGGGCCGCCGACTGTGACTCGCGCCTTTTCCGCATCCACATGCTTGGGCGCGAGGGAATGGCTGGCCCGCTGATACCCGACTTCGAGGATGTCCCACTGGGTGCCGAAGGGCTGCGTATCGAGGCCCTTGTTCGCCCGCGCATAGACAAGGTTGCGCTGCATCCGGTTGTAGGGACGCCCGCTCTCGTTCGTCTCGATGAAATATTGCTGGATTTCCGGGCTGATAAACTCAAGCGCATAGCGCAGATGCCCGATAACCGGATAATTACGGAGCACGTTATGCTCGGCGAAATGCATGTCATAGAGGCCGAGGGCGATATAGGGCAGCAGCAGCCACAGGAACCAGACAACAGGCGGCCAGAAGAAATGGATGATAAAGACCAGCAGCAGGCCGATCCCGGCAATGGCGTAAAATATCTGCCGGGCGAGAGTTCCCTTATCGCCGCTGAAAAACGATTTGCCGATGGTTCTTATGATCATCCGGATTATCCCTAGTCAAAGACCTGCCCATGCTTGAACTGCTCATCC
>PAKP01000071.1 GCA_002706985.1 Sneathiella sp.
ACAAAATTTTCTGCAGGAATTAGTTTTTAACCTGCCGATTCTTCTGCGGGAGGGAGCGTGGCCTTAAAATGCTTCTGCAGTAGTTTCAGCGCAGCATAATAATTTTTCTCGCCCACAAGGCCCACAACTTCAAAAACCAGGTTCCGTTCATCATTGTCGGTTGTGGACAGGAAGGCAATCTGTGCGGCGTCCTGAAAACTCTTATGATGATCCTCGTGGCTTCCCGGCTCGATATACATCAGCTGGATAAAAAGATAGACGTTCTGCAGCGGTGTTTCCGCATTCTCCGGCAGCAGGATATCTCTCTCGCGCATGATAGAGGCGTCATTTTCCAGTGAAAAATGCATCGCCTTGCTGCTTGAATTGGTAAGAACGGCGCCGTTCACAACAATTTTTTCGCCAGCGGGAATACGAAACTTTAACGACATCAATTTGTCTCCAACAGGGACCACATAAGCTACTATAACAACTGCCACAGAATGTGCAAAACAGGATTATAGCCTATATATGGTCAATTGGGAATCGGCCTCATTCAGGTAGAAATTAAATAAACTCTGGCCATGCCATAATGGCAAACTATATGATTGATCATGTCCGAACTATTAAGTTCAAAGCGTTCGACAGTTTTTTTGGGGAAGTTTAATGCCAAGAAATATAGGCTCGCTGATCGTAAAGCTGCTGATTGTGTCCTTTCTGGTTGGGTGGGCTCTGACGCTGTTTGATATTACGCCAATTGAGCTATTGAAGGACCTGACGGGCACGATTGGCGAGATTTACTCACTGGCACTGAATACGGTGCGCTGGGCAGCGGATTATATCCTGCTCGGGGCAGTTGTCGTTCTGCCGATCTGGGCCATTGTCGCCGGGCTTAACTATTTGCAGCGGAAAAGCCGCCGCAAAATGTCCTCCTCATCCAAGCAGCAGGATTGATCTGGTCACCCGCTGCTTGCGCAGTCGATACAAAGAGGAACGCTTGGATCGAGTTCAAGGCGCTTTTTCGAGATTTCCTCACCGCAAGACACGCAGTATCCATATTCGCCCTCTTTGATCCGGGCGAGGGCGTTTTCAATACGTTGCAGTTCATTTTTGCGTCGCCGTTCCGTCTCTTGGGCCATTGCCTGCCCCTGCAGCGCATCCATGCGCGATAGCCGCCCGACCCGGCTTTGATCAAGCTCTACCGGCTGACTGTCACCTGTGCTCGATTGCATCACGTTAAGTAATGCCGCTCGCCGCGCCAGCAGGATGTTTTCAATGCTGTCCTTTGTCATGGTAAGAGGCTATTGCAAAGCTTTTACGAATGCAAAGAAAAGGCCGACCCGTTGCAGGATCGGCCTTTTAAGTTTCATATTGTAGGATCGTCAGGCCTGCCAGGTATGACCCTGCCTCAGCAAAGCGTCCATGGAAGGAGCAGTCTCCTCTTTTGCCTGTTCCAGCTTTTGGGTAATACCGTCTTCATATGTCGGGGCCGGATCACAATAAATGACACCAAAGGCAACGGGCAGTTCATTCCCATCCATTGCGGCAATCAATGTGGCGAGGGAGCGATTTTTCTCATCATGAACAAGAACGTCGGCTTCAGTCACTCCGTCTTCACCAATGGTAACGGCCTCCAGGGTCAAGGTGCTTGTATTCAGCCGAATCCCCTTATTTTTCTCCGCGCCAAAAATCATCGGTTTGCCGTGCTCGACATGGAGCTGCTTTTCCGCAGCGACATCCCGGGCGAGAACATTGTCAAAAACTGCGTCGTTATAGACGATACAGTTCTGCAGAATTTCAACCATCGACGTGCCTTTATGTGCATGCGCCCGTTTCAGGACGTCCGGCAATGTTTTCTGCGTATCATAGGCGCGGGCGGCAAAGCGGGCGCCAGCACCCAGCGTAAAGACAAGTGGCTTTAAAGGCGTATCGACTGATCCGTCAGGAGAGGAGGGCGTACGCAGTCCAACTCCGGAGGTCGGCGAATACTGGCCTTTCGTGAGGCCATAAATTTCGTTGTTACAGAGCAGAATCTGTAAATCAACATTTCGGCGCAGGACATGAAGCATATGGTTGCCGCCAATACTGAAACCATCGCCATCGCCTGTCACCATCCAGATATCAAGTTCCGGGTTGGCGATCTTCATGCCGGTTGCGATTGCGGGAGCGCGGCCATGGATCGTATGAAAGCCATAGGTCGACATGTAATAAGGGAAGCGGGACGAACAGCCGATTCCGGAGACAAAAACGTAATTCTCCTTCGGTGTATCAATGTCCGGCAAGGTCCGCTGTACGGCCTTCAGGATTGCGTAGTCGCCGCAACCCGGGCACCACCGTACCTCCTGATCGGAGGCGAAGTCTGCGGGCTTGAGCTTGTCTGGTGTTACAGCAATGTTCATTTTAATTCTCCAGTGCCGCGTCAATGGCACGCTCGATCTCGGATATCTTGAACGGTTGACCGGTCACCTTCGTCAGAGGCCGGGCGTCGATAAGATATTGATCGCGCAGGACAGTTTTGAGTTGTCCGTCGTTCATTTCCGGAACAATTACCTTGTCAAAGCCCCGGAGCAGGTCACCGAGGTTCCGTGGCAATGGCCAGATGTGCCGCAAATGAATGTGGGAAACTTTTGCCCCTTCAGCGAGTTTGTTATCCACGGCGCGGCTGATAGGGCCGTATGTCGAACCCCAACCAACAACAGCCAGCTTTCCGCTAGTTTCACCATTCTCAACCATTTGTTCAGGGATATCCTGCGCAATATTGAGGATTTTATCCCGACGCAAATCGGTCATTTGCTGATGGTTTGCAGGTTCATAGGAGATGTTCCCAGAACCCTCTTCCTTCTCGATTCCGCCAACGCGATGTTCAAGACCTGGCGTGCCCGGGATTGCCCATGGCCGTGCCAGTGTTTCAGGATCGCGGTTGAAGGGTGCGAAACCCTCCGGGTTCGTCGCAAAGGCTACCGGGAAAGGCTCCCGATCCGCCACATTCGGGATCAGCCAGGGCTCTGCTGCGTTCCCGATATAGCCGTCTGTCAGCAGCATAACCGGGGTCATATATTTTGTTGCAAGGCGGCAGGCCTCAATGGCGACATCAAAGCAGTCCGCCGGGCCGTGGGCCGCAAGAACGACCAGCGGGGCATCTCCATTTCTGCCATAAACGGCCTGATACAGGTCGGATTGCTCAGTTTTTGTGGGCAATCCGGTAGAAGGGCCCGCCCGCTGTGAATTGACAATAATCAGGGGCAGTTCAGTGGAAATGGCCAGCCCGATTGCTTCTCCTTTGAGGGCGATACCCGGCCCGGAGGAAGACGTAATGCCGAGCGAGCCCGCATAGGAGGCGCCAATCGCAGAGCATATGGCGGCGATTTCATCTTCGGCCTGAAATGTCTTCACGCCGAACTGCTTCATCTTCGCTAGCGAGTGAAGCACCGGGGAGGCGGGCGTAATCGGATAGGATCCGAAAAACACCTTCAGATTTGCCAGCTCTGCGCCGGCAACCAGACCCCAGGCAAGGGCTTCGCCGCCGGTTACGGTGCGGTACAGGCCTTTTGACATTTCGGCGGCAGGAATTGAATAAAGTTCACTTATTCCTGCAGTTTCCGACGCTTCGCCATAAATATGTCCGGCATTCAATGCTGCAATGTTTGCATCGGCGATTTCCGGCCGCTTCGCAAACTTACGCTTTAGCCAGTCGATCGTATCTCCGCGGTCGCGACCATAAATCCAATATACAAGGCCAAGTACCCAGAAGTTTTTACACCGAAGACCTTCTTTCTGGGAAAGGCCGAATTCCTTGACAGATTCCAGAACCAGCTTGGTGATATCAATTTCCAGAACGGAATAGGCTTCCAGAGACTGATCTTCAAGCGGGTTGGCAAGGTAGCCCGCTTTTTTGAGGTTGCGATCTGTGAAAGTGCCGCTGTCAACGATGATCATGCCGCCGGGTTTGAGCCGGGCAAGGTTGACCATTAAGGCTGCCGGATTCAGGGCAACCAATACATCAGGATCATCACCGGCTGTCTCGATCCTTCGGGATCCGAAATTTATCTGAAAAGCAGAGACACCAAATGTCGTTCCGACCGGTGCACGAATTTCCGCAGGAAAATCGGGAAAGGTTGCGAGATCGTTTCCGGCTAATGCTGTTGTGTCCGTAAAACGGCTACCTGTGATCTGGATGCCATCTCCCGAGTCGCCAGCAAATCGGATGACAACGGAGGCGACTTCTTTCCTGGGAACGGAGACAGGATCTGATTTTATTTTTAGTTCGTTCAACTTTCCTACTCGCATTTTCTAATTTAGGGGTGGACAACCTCGCGAGCCAGCCAACACCACAGTTTAGCCATATTTTGAGCCAGCAATCAACGGCCTATATGATCATTTACTGTAATAAGAACAGCCTGTTCAGCAATGATTTCCTTCGCCGTTCACGAGATCATGAATTTCGGTCTGCTGTCACCACCTTTGGCGTAGATATAGTTATTTTTATGCAGAACACAACATTATTTTCTTAATAAATATGTGAAATATTTAATTTACAAAAAATTATGTGAAATATATTGAGGGCTTAGCTCAGACCATCTTTCATTAAGCGCACAAAGAAAGCGCCAATTTGTGCGGGCGTTTGCCCGCCGGGGCGATACCAGCTGCTGGACCAGTTTAAGGAGCCTAAAAGGCTGAGCCGCAACAACCCTTTATCGATATCGTCTTTCAACGGTAAATCTTCGATCAAGTCCATAAATAACTTGTCGTAACTATCTCTGATTTCAATAAGGCGGCTTCGCAATGTTGGGGCTGTTCGGGAGATGTCCGCACATAGCAGAATGGAAAAATTATTTCCTCCGAACAGCGTATTCATGTGCGCGACCGCGGCTTCGGTCAACCGTTCCCACGGATCTTCAATGCCGTCAATCGCTTCCAGTAGCGCCGTGCTTAGAAGCCGCCGGCCTTCTTCATAGGTTGCGATAATCAATTCATCTTTGGAGGAAAAATGATAATACATGGATCCGGCGAGCATACCGGCCTCGCGCGCAATATCCCGCATTGATGTCGCATCGTAGCCGCGTTGATTAAACAGATGTGCCGCCGCCGCCATCAATTCCTGACGCCGGTTGTCGCTTCGGTGTAGTCCGTCTTCACGAGAAGGTTTGCTCTCCGCCACAGATCGACCCTAACAAACAGTTGTTGTGAAGTTCGTTATGCCTGCTCCTCGCATGGCGGGCAACTTTATTTTTCAAGAAGATCCCGTAGGCGATCAATCAGTTCCCCGGTCTCGTCGCTGGTTCCTCGCAGAATATTCCGAACCTGGTCTGATAAGTTTAAATCGGTTGAGAGGGCTGCAAGGGTCGTTGCCTGAAGCAGTGTTATATATATCCTCTCAACCAGTGCGGCGGCCTCAAGACCATTTTCAGCCTGTCCCAGATTTTTCAAATGTAAATCTTCCAAAAGGGCCGTTTCCCTGTTTCCTGTTAAATTCTCGGCCTGAACAATGACAACTCCATTCTGAATGTAAAGGTCATTGATGATGAATCTCTTCGGCGGGCCTTTGCGATCCAAGGGAAATTTGCCCCGTTGTTCAGCTGAAATCGCAGCTTCAATGCGGTCACGGATTACCCTGAGGTTGTCGCTGGATTTTGTGATTTCATAGGTGATTTCCGGAGCGTCGATCACAAGGCGCTTTATGACGATTGTCTCTTGATCGATGGTGTGCGGGTCGATCTGTATTTCGATGCGTGGTGCGAGCAGAGCAGGTTGAGCAGTAAAGGGGGCAGGGCTTTCAACTTTCAGATTCAATAATGTTGCTTCTCCAGTAGTTGGAGAAAATTCCGCCTCAGGCAATGTGACCGGAGTTTGTGTCATCGCCGAGCCATATTTTTCGACTGACGATGTAATAACAGAGCCTATCGAAACATAGACAATGACGATCGCTGCACAGAAAAGCAGAACAATCCCGATCGTCGCAATTGTTAACCCACGTCTCATATTTGCTGCCAATTTCCATTATTGAAATACCGGCGCAACATACGATAGGGGGGCGGCTGTCGCAAGCAGAAGAGATTACGCGAGTCTCTCAATCTGAAAAAACGCCCGCTGTGTTAGAAGCGGGCGTTTCTTAACGAATGAAACTGGGTTCAGGCGGTGATGTGGAAATGACTCTAGGCCATGGCAGCTTTTGCACGGCGTTCAAACAGATATGCCAAAGCCGCAGCAGGACCAGCGGTAACCAGCGCAAAAAGCGCCAATTCTAAGTCGCTGTAAGGAATCAAATCACTGCCGCCTGGTGTCGCCAATGCCAGCCCACCGATCAGGATAAGCGCCCGGATCGGCCAGCCCAGAACCGGATGGCGATGCAGGTTACCGACCCAGACAAGATAGCCTTGCAAGGAACTCGCAACAAGGATCACGCCCCCAACCGCGCAGACAAACAACAGGGCTGTCCGGCTGAGCTCTCCGTTCAAGATAAAGGCCGGATCAAGGACAAAGAAGAAGGGCACGAAATAGATGATCGACCCGAGCCGCATTGCCTCAAACCCGGTCCGCATGGGGCTGGCGCCTGCGATTGATGCCGCTGCAAAGGCTCCAAGCGCCACCGGCGGGGTAATAAAGGACACCATGCCCCAGTACAGTATGAAAAGATGAACAGACATCGGGTCAAGCCCACCCTGTACAAGCGCGGGCGCCAGAACAATGGCCAGGAAGATATAGGCCGCGGTAACGGTCATTCCAATGCCCATGACGAAACTGGCAATAGCACCCATCAGGAGCAGGACCAGAATATCGCCGCCTGCGATAAAGACGAGGTCATTGACCAGCGTTCCCGCCATGCCCGTAATCGACAGCGCACCTACAATCAGGCCGACCCCGACCAAAATTGCAGCGATTTCAGCGAGCAGCTTGCCAGCAGCAAGGATGAACGCCCAAAACTCTTTCATCCCCCAGCGTTCCTTTGAGAAAATCTGGTTGATGATGAGGAGCAATGCCGTTGCGTAAAAAGGCGCGAGGACTTCCTGCTTGAGGTAAACCAGCATGACGATCAGCAGGATGAAAACTGCAATAAAATGCCAACCGGTACGAAATGTCTCCCCTAATTTTGGAAGCTGTTCCTTAGGCAGGCCCGGCATATTGTTCTTTGCGGCATAGGCATCAATCTGGATAAACAGGGCCAGATAATATAGGATTGACGGAATAATGGCCGCCACCGCGATGGTGATATACGGAATGTTCAGAAACACTGCCATGATAAAGGCAGTCGAGCCCATAATCGGGGGCATCAACACACCGCCAGTTGACGCACAAGCTTCAACGCCGGCCGCATATGAAGCCCTAAAACCCGTTTTACGCATTGCGGGAATCGTCATAACGCCTGTCGTGATAACGTTGGAAATCACGCTTCCGCTCATGGAACCCATCAGGCCGGAAGAGAAGATTGCGACTTTTGCGGGTCCGCCACGGACATGACCAAGTGCAGCAAATGCCAGATCAATGAAAAACTTCCCGCCGCCGGTCTGTGTCAGGGCGACCCCAAAAATCAGGAATCCGATAACAAGATTGGCAAGTGCCTGCATGGGTATGCCGAGCATGCTCTCCGCACTGAGGACATGATAGGCTGTTGTGTCCGAGAGCGAACTGCCTAGGCCGGAAATAGGTCCGGGCATAATATCGGCATAAAGCGGATAAAGTGAAATAATAAGAACAATTGTGAACAGGGCTGTGCCGCCGGCGCGTCTTGTTGCCTCGAGAACCAGAAGCCAAAGAATGAAGCCCAGAACAACAATATGATCAGGCGCCCCCATTTCCCATCCATTGTCCAGAATCCGCTCGGCATTCATAAAGAAAAATACAAGCAGCCCGAAGGTAGCTCCGGCAAAAATCACGTCATACCAGGGAACCTTATCCATGGCAGACTTTCCGCTGGCCGGAAAAATCAGGAAGACAATTGGAACAAGCAGTCCGAAAAGCGCGTACTGATACTCGTTGTCAAGCCAGGTATAGCCAACAAAAAATCCGGCATTGAAGAGCTGATTGACGGCGAGCGTGATGACTATGATGGTAACCGCAATAACGATTGCCATCCAGCCGAAGGAAAGGCTTCGGTGGCGAGCCAGTTCTGGCTTCACCACCGCGCCATTTTCTTGCTTTTGCGTTTCCATAAGGAAATATGTGATTTAGGATTATTTGAAAATCGGGTTCATGCCTGCCGCTTCGAGTGCGGCAGCCCGGGTTTTCATCCAATCAGCAGTAAACGCATCACCTTCAAGGCCTTTGCCTTCCATGGTTGCCCATGCATCGGCAAGAACCTGCTGACGCTTCAGCATGTTGTTGTTGTGCTCTTCCATGTCATCCGTCCAGACACCGATTTCCTTCCAGTATTTAACTGCTGCCGGATGATAAGGGACGGCCCATTTAAATGTCTGGTTTTCAAGTGCCCAGCCGGTCATTTCCGGGAGTGACTTTTCGTAGTTTGGATATTCCGAATGCACGGCCTTGATCATGGAATAAACGAGATCCGGATCCTGGTCTGCACGCGTAATCAGGATCGGATAAGGATAGGCAGCGCCATCGTGAGGCGTATCCTTTGAAATATTTCCTGTTCCCAATGTCGCAACATGGGGCACGAAGTATGGCGCGACGCTCTGAATTCGTGCCCAGCCTTCTTTATCTGCGGCAGGGGTTGGCGGCCAGTAAATGCCACGAGGAGATGCCTCAAGCTGTTTGGTTGGGCCGGAAACGGTAGATGCAAATGCGGCATCGATCTGTCCGGAAATCATTCCTTTCCACATAGCGCCGTATCCGCCGAATTCGACAACTTCAACGTCATCATAGGTAAGGCCTGCAAACGCAAGCATGGCTTCCGTACCGATTGTCAGGGCAGGAGAGCTGCGAACGACACCAACACGCTTGCCTTTAAGATCGGCAAAAGTCTTGACGCCAACATCGGCAGCCACGCCTACGGAGAGGTTAGCGTCAGAAGTTGCCGACGCCAGCATTTGCACTTGCTGTGGGCCCCAGTCAGGGTTGGCAAATTCAAAGACACCTTCAGCAGCATAGAAAGTACCGGCACCGTTTGCGACGAACTGCACTTTATCAGTCCGGAGCGGGCCCATGCGCGAAATATCGTTTTTGCCCGGAATAACACGGAGGTCGACACCATATTTGTCTTTCAATGCCTTACCGATCGCGACCGACTGGTTGTAGCCGGTTGTTCCGGTGTTATAGGCACTCCATGCTAGCGTATCCGGTAACTTGACGTCTTCCGCCTGAGCAACAGACGATAAAGTGATCACCGCTGCGGCTGCAGCTGCGCATAATTTTAAGCTAATTCCCATTATTTCCTCCCATGGAAAGCTTGGTATGTTATTTTTTTGTTTTCTAATAGGTAGGTATTCTGCATAGTGGAACGGAATTCTGCAAGTTTTTTTCCCAAGAAATTCCTTTTTTACTATAGTTAGAAAATGCTAGAAGAAGAAACATTCGTTGAGGGTATCTCTGCGCCGGACAATAATCGGCACTTTGTCACCTCTCTGGCGCGCGGCCTCGAAATTTTACAGACGTTCCGACCTGGAGAAGGTCCGGTTGGCAATAATGAGCTCGCCAAGCGGACGAAGCTGCCGCGGTCAACGGTTTCGCGGTTGACCAGCACGTTGATGCAGCTCGGTTATCTGACATATCGCAAAAGCCTCGGAAAATATGAGCCGTCTCCGGCGGTGCTCTCTCTTGGCTACACGTTCCTTGCCAACAATAAATTGAGATTGTTATCGCGGCCCCTGATGAGAGATTTTGCGGCGCAGATAGGCCTTGGTGTTGCCATGGCAACGCGCGTCCGTCTTAATATGGTATATGTCGAAACAGCGCGCGGCGGCGATGAGAGTACGCTTCGCCTGGAAACCGGATCATATCTGCCCATTGCCACAACGGCAGTCGGCCGGGCCTTTCTGTGCAAGCTGGTGGAAAGCGAGCGGACATTGCTGCTTGATCACGTCCGGAGAAAACATTTGCAAGATTGGCCGGAGATTAAAAAGGGTTTCGAGGCGGCGCAAAAGGATTTCGCAGATTTTGGATATTGCCTCTCTATGGGAGAATGGCAATCAGTTTTTCACGCCGTAGGAACCGCCACGCGGGATAATTCAAGCGGTGATGTTGCTGCCTATAATTGCGGCGGGTCCTCTTATCTGGTAACAGAAGCTAGATTACGTGAAGATGTTGGGCCGCGCCTCGTTGGGCTGGCACGTAGTATCGAGGTAATCTGTGGAATAGACTGATCGCGGAAGCTTCCAAATAAAGAAAACCAAGAAAAGGAAAGATAATGGCGCTGGATAGCGAGACTTTTGAGTTAATGAAGGATGCGGTGAGCCGCTTTGTCCGGGAAAAACTTGTTCCTGCGGAAGATAAGGTTGAGGAAACCAACGATGTTCCGGAAGAAATAATCCAGGAAATGCGCGAACTCGGTCTGTTCGGCCTGTCCATCCCGGAAGAATATGGCGGTCTTGGGCTCAGCATGGAACAGGAATGTGAAGTGATTCATGAGCTTTGCAAAGCGTCGTTGGCTTTTCGCTCCGTTATTGGGACAACTGTCGGTATCGGCAGCCAGGGGCTTGTCATGACGGGGACAGAAGAGCAAAAGAAGCAATATCTGCCTCGCCTCGCCTCAGGAGAGATCATGTCGTCTTTCTGCCTGACAGAACCAGAGGCGGGATCAGACGCCGCTTCTCTAAGGACAGTCGCGGTCCGTGACGGCGATGACTATGTTTTGAATGGGACCAAACGATATATCACGAATGCCCTGCGCGCCGGGATGCTGACGGTGATGGCGCGGACGGATTCCTCGAAGAAAGGTGCATCGGGCATCTCCGCATTCCTGGTCGATCCGGCAACGCCCGGTATCACAATTGCCAAGGCAGACGAGAAAATGGGGCAGCGCGGCACAAAGACAAGTGACGTTATCTTCGAGGACGCTCGTGTTCCGGCCTCGGCATTGCTCGGCGGGAGCGAGGGACAGGGCTTTTATACGGCAATGAGGGTTCTGGATCGTGGACGTTTGCATCTGAGCTCTGTTTCAACGGGTATCTCAGAGCGGATTATTGAAGAGGCTCTTGCCTATGCGTCGGAACGCAAACAGTTCGGAACCGTGATCGGAGAGTTCCAGCTTGTTCAGGCATTACTCGCGGATAGTCAGACCGAACTCTTTGCTGCGACCGCAATGACGTTGGATGCCGCGCGAAAATATGATAAGAATGAAGATATCTCAATGTTGGCTGCCTGCTGCAAGATGTTTACAACCGAAGCGGCGGGACGGATCGCTGATCGTGCCGTTCAGATCCATGGCGGCGCCGGATATATGGCGGAATACAAGGTGGAGCGCTTCTATCGGGATGTCCGGTTGCTGCGGCTCTATGAAGGAACGACGCAAATCCAACAGCTTGTGATTGCGCGTAACATGCTTAAATCGCACAGGAATTAAGAACAACAGCAAAAGGAATATTTGATATGGGTGTAGACAAGATCAATAAAATGGTGCCCAGCCTCAAAGGTAAAGTCAGCGATGAGGAATGGGAAGAACGGGTAAATCTTGCGGCCTGTTATCAGTTGGTTGCCCATTACGGCATGTCCGATCTGATTTTCACCCATATTTCGGCGCGAGTGCCGGGCACGGAGAATCATTTTCTGATTAATCCATACGGCCTCTTTTTTGATGAAATCACGGCATCAAGTCTTGTGAAAGTGGATATTGACGGGAATGTTCTGAGCGAGACTCCCTTCATCATCAATCCGGCCGGTTACACGATCCATAGCGCTATTCATGGGGCCCGCCACGATGTTGCCTGTGTCCTGCATACGCATACCAGTGCCGGAATGGCGGTTTCCGCGCAGAAGCAGGGCCTTCTCCCGATCAGTCAGCATTCAATGATGTTTTATGGACGGCTGGCCTATCATGGCTACGAAGGCATTGCCCTGGATCTGGATGAGCGCGAACGCCTTGTCCGGGATATGGGCGACAGTATCGCGATGATTCTTCGTAATCATGGCCTGCTGACGGTCGGAAGCTCAATTTCGGAAGCATTCCGCCGCATCTTCTATCTCGAAAAATCCTGTGAGTCGCAGATTAAGGCGTTGGCAGGTGACTCAGAGCTTATCATACCTTCTCGGGAAGTATGTGAGCATGCCGCCGGCCAGTTCAAGATCAGTGCATCACAATCCGGTCTGGAGTGGCCGGGTCTGCTGCGCTTGCTTGATAACAAGGGCAGTAATTTCCGTAACTAGTAGCGGATTAGCACAGTCTGGGATAAATCAGGCGCCGGAAGAAACGCATTCAGGCAGTTTCCGGCGCCTTTTTGTTGGTGGTTTTTGATTCTTCTGACCGGCTGTAGGCAAAGACGCCGATCGAAACCAGGACTGCAAGAGTGATAAAGAAGACGCGATATGCCATAAGTGGCGCTAACCCGTCGTCACTGACAAAGCCGCCGATGATAAATCCTCCCATGGATTGCAGAAGGAAAACACCCAGGAAGACGGCGGTATTGAGGGTGCCTATGCCACGCCCAAGAAGTTTCTCCGGAAAAATTGAGCGGCCATGAGACATGATAAGAACGCCGTAGCTTCCGAAAAAGCTGAACAAAATAAGTAGGGCGGAAACTTGCCAGACAGCTATGACAGGGATTACTGCCAAAATCACGAGCAATAGGATCGTTGTGCCTGCCGCTGCAAGAACCAGCGGTTTTCGCGTCCGGAATAAACCGTCAAGATAGCCATAAAAGAAATTGCCCCCGATGACGCCGATGGTCATCCAGAACAGGATATTGCCGCGGGCTGTAAGATCGAGGCCGTAGATATCTCGCAGGAAGTTGCCGCCCCAAAGCGCGACGATGGTCATGACCGTGCCGTAAATCACCAGGTTGATGGCGAAAATATACTGGAATTGCCTGTTTCTGATGATCTCTAACACACCGCGCAGGGTATCCTTCATACTCTCGACTTCACGATCATGAAAGGCATGATCTTTCGGGGCATCCTTGATAATGAAAAAGCCGAAGATGGCTGACAATGCGCTGACGCCGCTGGCAACCAAGAAGACATCGCGCCAACCGATGATATCCGTCAGGATTGCCGTCGGCGTTGTCGCCAGAATATTTCCAACCCCTCCCATTCCGACAATCAAGGATGCATAAAAGGCAAAACGTTCCACCGAGAGCCATCTTGAAATGATGACGAGAGACCCCATCAGGACCGGGGCGCAGCCGATTCCGATTACGAAGCGGGCTGCGGAAAGTTCCAGAAAGTTTGTCGCAAGTGAAAATCCGACAGAGCCGATCGCCGCAAACAACGCCAGAACACAAATGGTTTTGCGCGGCCCATAACGATCCAGAAAAATACCGACCGGAACCTGAAACAACGCAAAGGCAATGAAAAAGATACCGCCAATAATGCCGAGTTCTTCGTGGGTGAGGCCGATCTCATCCATCATGTTGGGAGCAATTACCGCAATGGAAGAGCGATAGAAATTGCTGGCGAGGTAAACGATCGACAATGTGGTGATGATCTTAAAGGCCGTTGCCGCTTCGTTTTTCATTTTTATCGCGTCCGTTCTGTTTTGTTTAGAGCTAGCAGTTTGTGCGTCAGCGGTCAATTCAGCCGGACACGAGGCTTTGCACAAGAATACCTTGAGGTTATTGTGTACTGAAAACAAAAAATAAAGGGAGAAAAATATGTCGCGATGGAAAAATCGGCCCGAGGGGGCCAACTGGGGTGATTTCGGTGCGGACGATCAAATTGGCCGCCTTAACCTGATCACACCTGAAAGAGTACGTGCTGCCGCGGCGGAAGTACAGGCAGGGGAGCGTTTCTGTCTCAGCTTACCACTTGATCTGCCGGGGGGAAATCTCCTTAACCCTCGGCGCTATCCGCCAGAACTGAGGCCCACGGTCCGCTCCGGCGACCGGCCGAATATGAATTATAACCTGTCGCAGGACGATCCTAATATGATCGATGTGATCTGTGATGATCTGGTTGTCATGCACACGCAATATTCATCGCAATGGGACAGCCTTGCCCATGTCGGACAGGAGTTTGATGCGGATGGGGATGGAAAGGCGGAGATTGTCTATTACAACGGTTATCGCGGCGGCGAGCATATTTGCGGACCGCAGGATGAAGGTGGCAGTCGGGCCCATGCCCTCGGTATCGAGAATATGGCCGCCGCCGGTGTTCAGGGCCGCGGCATCATGATTGACTTGGAGGGCGAGTTTGGATGGAACCAGAAGATGGTCGGCTATGACGATCTCATGCGGGTAATGGAAAAGGACAGCGTCACGGTCGAAGAGGGAGACATGGTCTGCCTCCATACAGGCTTTGCCCAGATGATCATGGATATGGGGGGCAAGCCGGATAAGGAAAAGCTGCACAACTCCTGCGCGGCGCTGGATGGCCGGGATGGAAAGCTGCTGAACTGGATTACGGATTCAGGGCTTTCTCTGTTGATTGCGGATAATTACGCTGTTGAAGCGCATCCATCGCGCCCCGGGGAAGGAAACTGTGCTTTCTTGCCGATCCATGAGCATTGTCTGTTCAAACTCGGTATCCATCTGGGCGAGCTTTGGTATCTCACTCCGCTGAACAGCTGGCTGAAGGCACATGGCCGGTCCCGGTTCTTGTTGACGGCGCCGCCAATACGCCTGCCGGGGGCGGTCGGCTCTCCTGCAAATCCTGTGGCGACTGTATAGGAACGGGACAGTTCGGGCTATTGCAAGCAACTGCAAGCGTATTATGTTATAGTTGAGCCTTGCCGTCCCCCGGTTAATCTGTTAGCTGACGGTCGAATATATAAATGTCCCGCCACGAGCGGGTTTGGAGTTGCTTGATGTTTATTCAGACCCTGCCACATGAAGATGATGCGCGGATGAAGTTCCTGCCAGGTCGTCAGGTTCTGGCCACTGGGTCGGTTGTCTTTGAAGATGAGACAGACGCACGTGCGCGATCACCACTCGCAGCACGGCTGTTTGATATCCCGGGCGTGAAATCAGTAGAACTCGGTGAAGACCATGTGACCATTGTCAAAAAGCCGGATGAAGAGCAGAAGACGCTCTGGATCCAGCTCAAACCCATGATCCTTGCGGCGATAATGGATCATTACATGAGTGGCATGCCTGTTCTAAACGGTGAGGAGAATGCGGCAAGCGCGAGCTATTCCGAGGAAGAGCAGAAAATTGTCGATGCGATTGTTGATCTGGTGGAAACACGGGTAAAGCCTCAATTACAGGATGATGGCGGGGACGTCGCCTTTAAGTCCTATGATCCTGCGGATGGTGTTGTCGTGTTGGAAATGGATAGCTCCGGCCTCTCGACCCCGGCTTTCGGTACCCAGATCAAGATCGAGAATACCGTCAGGCATTTTGTTCCGGAAGTTCAGCGGGTCCGCTTTGAACGGATGGTCGATGAAGAGGCGGTAGATACATCGGATCGCCCGGGCCTTCAGACGGATGAGGCGGAGCAGATTCGCGTACTTCTGGAAACCCGGATCAATCCCGCGATTGCCGCGCATGGAGGCTACATAACCCTGATCGATATTCAGGATCAAACCGCCTATGTTGAAATGGCAGGGGGATGTCAGGGATGCGGTATGGCCGATGCGACCCTGAAGCAGGGCGTTGAGGTAGAGATCAAGTCAGCCGTTCCGATGATTGAGCGAGTCCTTGATGTTACCGATCATGCCGGCGGCACCAATCCTTACTATGTCGGGTACTAGGAAGCTCTAGTCGACTTCTTCGACTGATTTTATAATAAAACCACGATCAGTGCTGTATTTGCGCCGCATTCTATCCCATGCGTCTTCAAGGCTGGAGGCATAGATTTCGAAATAATGCGTTTCCGCCCAGCTATCAGACAGGTTCTTGTGGTGTTCTCCTTCCTGGAGAGCTGCGAGGACTTCTTCGTTGTAAATCGCCGCTTCGAATTTCTGTTGCATTATCGGTCTCGGTTCAGGTTCTGTATTGGCAACTAATGTGGCATAACAGGATTAATATTTGGTTATTTGGCAAACATAACGCTTGCCTCGTTGCGGACCGGAAAATTTACTGAATTTGCAATAAAGCAGATGCCATGGGCATCTTCATGAAGCGTTTCCGCTTTTTCAAGATCTCCATCGGCTTCGATCGTGACGAATGGCTTCAAAATGACTTCCGTAAACCGCAGGCCGCCATCCTTCATTTCCATTTTTCCCCAGGCGTCATCATGATAGGCGGTCACCTTGATTCTTTTCCGGGCACAGAGCGCAAGATAGCTTAGCATGTGACAGGCGGAGAGGGATGCCAACAGCATATCTTCGGGATTATACCTGTCGTCCGTGCCGAGGAACGGGGGAGCTGCAGATCCCTTTATCGTTGGGCGTCCGTCAATCAGGATGTCATAGTCGCGAGAGTAGGTTTTATAGTCCGTCGTCGCCCCTTTTTGAGCACCGGTCCAATCGATGTGGGCGAAAAATTCATGTATCTGAGCCATTTTATTCCCTGATAAAGCGAAGTCACAATATTGGGAGCGATCTCATATCGCTTTGCTATGTCCGGTTATTAGCTTTATGTATTTTCCCTAGTACAGTCTCACTAGACTGCTCTTGGATCAAGAGGGTATTTCAGGCCAGAAATGTTTGACACGGCGTTACGACATGTCATTGATCCGCCGTTGAATGCGGCAGGAACGAAAATCACGGCGATCGGCATTTCCGCGAATGCGATAACGGTTGCCGGTTTTTTTCTCGGGCTCGTTGCTGTTCCGCTTATCGCGGTTGAGGAATACGGCCTAGCTCTTGTCTTCATACTTCTCAACCGGCTGTTTGATGGCCTTGACGGGGCCGTTGCGCGGCACTCCCTCCTTACGGATTTTGGCGGTTATCTCGACATCGTTTGCGATTTCATCTTCTATTCTGCAATCGTTTTCGCTTTTGCGCTCGCCCGTCCGGAAAATGCTCTATTTGCTGCGCTGCTGATTTTCAGCTTTATGGGGACAGGGTCAACCTTCCTCACCTATGCCATCATGGCGGAAAAGCATCGTATCACAACGGCTATTCAGGGAAGCAAATCGCTTTATTATCTGGGAGGGCTTGCGGAAGGCGGGGAGACGATTGCGGCCATGGTGCTGATGTGTCTTTTTCCGGACTACTTCTTTGCTATTGCGTTGATATTCGCGGGTATGTGCTGGATAACGACCGGCACCCGAATTTATGCAGCATGGGTAACTTTCGGAAAATCCGATTGATGCTTATTGTAAGGTGATCTCGAGCCGTTATACTCATCTACCATAAAATAATAATAAGGGAGGATGAGCGGATGAACAGGTGGCAGATCGGGGATATCAAAATCACCCAGGTCGTTGAGGTGGAAGCAATGGGCGGGACGCGCTTTATCCTGCCTCAGGCGACACCAGAGGCTATTCAGCCGATTGACTGGCTGATACCGCATTTCGCCTCGAAAGAGGGGAAGCTGATCATGAGCATTCACGCGCTTATTATTGATACGGGAGAGCGCCGGATTATTGTCGATACCTGCCTTGGCAACGACAAGAAACGTGAAATTCCGGCCTGGAATATGCTGCAAACCAGTTTTCTGGCGGATATTGAGGCCGCCGGTTATCCACGTGAAAGCATCGATACTGTTTTATGCACACATTTGCACGTCGACCACGTCGGCTGGAATACAATGCTTGTGGATGGCGAGTGGGTACCGACATTCCCCAATGCGCGATATCTTATTGGCGAGAAGGAGTGGGCACACTGGAGTTCCGCCTCACAGGATGAGTTCGGCGATGTGATTGGCGATTCTGTCGCGCCTATTGTCGATGCGGGACTTGCCGACTTTGTCTCGATGGATCATCAGATTTGTGTCGGTATAAAACTGTTCCCGTCTCCTGGCCACACGCCCGGTCATGTCTGTGTCCAGATTCGCTCCAACGGGGAAGAGGCTGTCATTACTGGCGACAGCATGCATCATCCCTGTCAGATCGCTCATCCGGAATGGTCGAGTTCCGCCGATGCCGATGCGGAAGCGGCTCGTGTTACCCGCGAAGGATTTTTAAAAAAATACAGCGACTCGGAAACGCTGATCATCGGGACACATTTCGCCGGGCCGACTGCAGGACATCTCAAGACGCTGGAGAAGGGTGGTTATTGGCTCAAGACATGATTGTGGACGCAGTCCCGAGGCACTTGAGAATGAGAAAATTGCCACTATGATCGGCAGTGTTGATCTGTTCGACGACTTCCCGAATAAAGGGGAGAAAACCTGATCCGGGGCGCAAAACTGGATAGGAAAAAGAAAATGAAACTATATGATTGTGTTGGTCCGCCAAGTCCGCGCCGAGTCAGAATATTTCTGGCGGAAAAGGGTCTTGAAGTAGAAAAAGTCATGGTCAATATGCGTGAGGGCGAACAGTTGAAGGATGACTTCAAGAAAATTAATCCGCACTGCACGGTCCCTGTGCTGGAACTGGACGACGGCACACGGATATCCTCCATTGATGCGATGAACCGCTATATCGAGGAAATTTGCCCCGAGCCACCTTTGTTCGGCAGCAATCCGAGTGAACGGGCGCAAATAAATGACTGGTGCCATTATATCAACGTCAACGGGTTTATGGCCGTTGCGGAAGCGCTACGGAATTCAGCGCCCCGGCTTGCCGGACGTGCTATTACGGGCCCGCGGGATGTAGAGCAGATTCCGGCACTTGCGGAACGCGGACGGCAGCGTGTTGTCTATTTCTTTGAAGACCTGAACGAGCAACTGGCGGGGCATGATTTTGTCGTGGGCGATAGTTACTCGGCGGCGGATGTTGGGGCGCTGGTCGTTGTCGACTTTGCAACCGGCATGGCGAAAATCGAAATGCCGGACGGGTTGGACAATCTGAAGCGCTGGCATGCCGCTGTATCCTCAAGGCCAAGCGCCAGCGCTTGATACGCGTGGATTAATTCCTGCGACGACGGCCGCTGCGGCGGCCGCCTTCACCTCCACTTGAGGCACCATGCCCGGCACCTTCTGGTATTTCCGTCTGCCAGACCGGACCGAAATGCGCCTCAATCTCCGGCAGGTCCAGTTTTGGTTTCGGCGTATATCCATCAAGGGCGCCCGCCATCGCCTTTAGATGGGCGTGACTGGTGCCGCAGCAACCACCGATAATACGTGCGCCCGCATCTGCCGCGAGACGGGCATAATCGGCCATGACCTCCAACGTCCCGCTATAGGTGAGGGCACCATCCTTGAATTCAGGAATGCCGCAATTTGCCTTTGCGACGATAATATCTCCCGCCGCTGCGGTCGATTTAAGTCCCAGCACTGTTTCCAGCATCTCGCCCGCCCCGACACCGCAGTTGGCGCCCCAGCCTGTGGGCCGTGCGGGGAGTTCGTGACAGAATTCCGTATATTCTGAGGGTTTTATCCCCATCATCGTCCGTCGGTTCGTATCGAACGACATGGTGCAGACGAACGGATACTCGGTTGCACGAGCAGCATCCACTGCGGCGGCGACTTCTTCTTTCGATGACATCGTCTCGATCCACAGAACATCAACGCCTCCTTCAATGAGGGCTTCAGCCTGAGCCTTGAAAGCAGCAACCGCGCCGTCATGCGTCAAGCTTCCCATTGGCTCCATGAGCTCGCCGGTCGGGCCCATGGATCCAGCGACGACGACAGTACGATCCGAGCGATCCGCCTCTGAGCGGGCAATTTTAGCGGCGGCCAGATTCAGTTCATGAACGCGATCCTGTGCATTATGAAGCTTAAGGCGATAGCATGTTCCGCCAAAGCTGTTGGTCAGGATAATGTCTGATCCAGCGTCAACAAAACCACGGTGAAGCGCGTGAATTTTCTCCGGTGCGTCAATATTCCAGATCTCCGGTGCATCTCCGGATTGCAAACCAACGGCGAAAAGATTGGTCCCGACGGCGCCATCCGCAAGAAGAAACAGCTTTTCTTTCAGAAGCTGTTCAAGTTTGTTGATCATGACGACACACCGCGTTGATTTCCAGTATTTCCGTAATGACATAGGCCAGTATTGTTGGCAATGCAAAAGCATCATCAATAGAGATTACGCTAATGTGACGCCGGGACTAAAGTCCGTTGTTGCCGCGTGGGTCTATCAGGTTGTCTCCGGACCTGTATCTTTTTTCGGATCATCCGTCTTTTTTGTTGTGGTTGATTTCTTGGGAGGCGGAGTTTCGTCGGCTTTCTCAGCGACGATAATAACCTCATCTGCTTTTTCGATCTCCGGTTCCGGCGGCCAAGGCCCGACCGGAAATGGCTTCTCGTCGCTCTGGTAGGAGAGAAAGGCGACAAGTTGTTTGTTGTATTCAGCCAGAGCGCCACCGAAAGACTGCAGGCGGGTGAACGGAGAGCCAGTTAATAGCGATTTCAAAAACTGCACGATCGTTATGGCAAGCAGTACAATTTCTGCAACCCGGTAGATAATCCCATACAGGATCAGGTAAATCAGCCGTGTCCAGGTTGATTTCGATTTAACATGAGTTTTAACATCGTCCGTCATCCGCAGCGCCCTTTGCATTATTGAAGTTCAGCTAAAATCCGGCGCTGATTACAAATCTATAGCCAGCGCCGGACCTTCTTCTTGTACTCTAGATATTCGCTGCCGAACTTATCTTCAAGGTAGGCCTCCTCTTTGGCAATGACGTAATAACGAATAAAGGCCAGACAGAAAGGCAGCAGAACAACGGCCAGCCAACTCGCTGCGGCAATTGCGAGGCCAAGGTAAGCGGCTGCCATAGCTACATAAATCGGATTTCTTGAGTACTTATAGATCCCATCTGAAATGATGGTCGTCGTAGGCTTCCATGGTTCCACATTTGATCCGGCCGTTTTATGCTTTCTTGCGCTATGTGCGAGATAAATGGCCGAAACCAAAGTGAGTAAACCACCAATCACTGTCAGAATAGGCTCCGCCGCGCGCCCTTCCATCCAGGCTGAATTGAAATAAATTCCAATCGCCAAGAATGCAAGAAAACACAGCGGTGGCGGTATTTTCACACCGGGACTATCGGATTTCGCCATATGACTATTCACCCCAACTTTATTCTTGAGGTTAGCAATATTATTGGTAGGTGTCCGTATCCGGGGTCACATACCGTCGTTATTGAGGGACATTCTCGGCGAGGTAATCGATGGCCGCCTGAACCCCTCCGGATGCATGGGGAATGCCTTTAGCTTTCATGCTCATCTCGATCCCGCTGAGCGTCCCGAGCAGCATAGGGGCATTGATATGTCCCATATGCGCAATTCGAAAAGCCTTGCCTGAAAGCTCTGAAATACCCACGCCTATGATCACGCCGCATTTTTCGTTGCAATACTCATGGATTGAATCGAGAGAATTACCGTTAGCAACGAGGACCGTGGTAACCGAGTTTGCGCGCTCCGCCGGGTTTAGAATATTGAAAGAGAGTTCTTTCCCTTCGGACCATTTTGCAACGGCGGCACGGGTCGCATCAGCGAGGAGCTGGTGCCGCAGGAATATTGCCTCCAGCCCTTCTGCGCGGATCATCTCGAATGCTTTTTGCAGACCGAACAGCATATGAACCGGCGGCGTACCCGCATAATTCTGGTAGTGTTCCGGCCCCAGGCGGTTTGTCCAGTCCCAATAGGCTGTGCGCAGGTTCGCCGTCTCATGACGTGCCAGCGCTTTTTTATTTGCGATGACAAAACTGATGCCGGGCGACATCATCAGGCCTTTCTGGCAGGCCGTAACCGTGACATCCACGCCCCATTCGTCCATACGGAAATCCATGGTGCCGAGAGAAGCAATTGTATCGACCATAAACAACGCGTCATGGCCAGCGTTATCGATTGCCCGGCGGATTGCCGGTATGTCGTTTATTACGCTGGATGCAGTATCAACCTGTACAACCAGTACTGCCTTGATGTCACGGCTTTTATCTTCCTTCAGCCGGGCTTCCAGTGCATTCGGATCGACTGATTTTTGCCAGCTCCCCGGCAATATCTCGACGTCGAGACCCATCGTACCGCCAGCCTGGCCCCAGCCCGTGGCAAATGACCCGCTTTCGAGCACCAGGATTTTGTCGCCCCGGCTCAGCACATTGCTGAGGGCAGCTTCCCATGCGCCATGGCCGTTGGCGATGTAGATAAACGGCGTTCCGTCTGATTTGCTGACCATGCGGAGGCCATCTTTCAGCGCCGCCGTCACTTCGACCAGTTCACCCTTGCGAATATCTATCGCCGGGCGGTGCATGGCCGCCAGAACCTCGTCGGGAACCGTTGTCGGGCCCGGAATGCTCAAAAATTGTCGTCCGTTCTTGACACTCATGACGATACTTTCCTCATGCTGCGATCTTTCTTAGACCGGGATATTATCCGCTTTTTCTGGGGTCGCAATGGCATTTCCCCGGATCGTAAATTAATCAGTCTCTTTTTTGCTCCGATTTCTCGTTTCCTTTATGACGGTACTATAGAGCTGTTTGCTGGAAGACCCTAGGCTGCCGAGAGGAAGGAATATGGCCTTTCTGTTTCCGGCAGGTCTTTGAAGTACACGAATGACAGTAAAACAAGCGAGAAAAAGAGTGCATCCGATGACGTAATAAAACAAGCCATAGGGGCCAAACTGCCCCATGATTTGCGAGGCCAGTATGGGACCGATGCTCGCGCCTGTTCCATAGGCCAGCAATAGTCCCGCAGACACCTGAACAAGCCGGTTCTGATCCGCAAGGTCATTTACCTGCGCTGATGACATCGGATAGATCGTATAACAGAAACCACCATACAGGAGGCAAAATCCGAACAGCGCGAAGACATGATGACCGGCGGCGGCCCAGACGATACCGCCGCTGATCAGTGCTGTCGCCAGCGCGGAGCTGATCAGGATCGTCCGTCGGTCAAAATGGTCCGACAACCGGCCAACCGGAAATTGCAGCAACATGCCGCCCAGCAATATACTCGCCATAAAGATCGATATCTGTCCAAGGCTGAGCCCGATCGCGTTCGCAAAAATCGGGCCCATACTATTGATAGCTGAGTTTGTCAGACCTGCAATCAAAGTGCCGGTGACACCGACCGGCGAAATTTTTATGAGGTCGCGAAACTTCATACGCTCCGGTGCTGAGGGCCGCGGAACAGTTGCGCGGGTCAGAAGAATGGGTACTAACGCAATGGAGAAGATAATGGACGCGATCGAGAATAACTGAAACCCATCTGGATTGGCAACGGTAATCAGGAACTGCCCGGATCCAGCGCCGAGATAGTTCGTTATCATATAAAGTGAAAGAACACGCCCTCGGGTGGCGTTGGTTGATCGTTCATTGAGCCAGCTTTCGACGATCATGACCATGCCGGCCATGCAAAAGCCGGTAATCGCGCGCAGGATGAACCATGCTACAGGTTCGATGATCAGGACATGAGCCAGAACCGCAACGGACATTATGGATGCGAATGCAGCAAAAGACCGGATATGTCCGGCACTAGCAACCACGCGAACTGCATACATCGCGCCCATCAGCATACCGATAAAAAAGCCGGCCATGATCAGGCCGGTCACTTCCGTCGAAAAACCCTCCAGCTTGCTGCGCAGACCGAGAAGGGTGCCGAACATGGCATTTGCAACCATTAGGAGGCCATAGCTGGCCAGGAGAGAGGCAACTGATTTAATTGAATTCCACATTTTAGATCAGGAACCCGGAAGCGTTTTGGATGTCCGCACAGTCCAGATCATTGCGGCGAGAGACAAGGCTCCCAAACAGGCGAAACTGGCAATCAGGGGCAAGACGGTTCCATTGTAAAATTGGGCTATAAGTGTTCCAAGCCCCATTGAAACGAAAGTCGTGATCGAGCCAATGACAGCGGCGGCAACACCGGCGATATGGCCGAGTGGCTCCATTGCCATGGCGTTGAAGTTGCCGAACAGGATGCCGATGCAGAAAAACGCGATCATAAAAAAAGCGACGAGAGTCCAGAGCGGCGGATGCCCGTTCTCCAAAAACGTAAAGACAAGGAATAGGCCGGAGATACCGGTGAGCGTGATCAGAGCGATATATGACAGCTTGCGCATCCCAAATCGCATGACCAGCCTGGCATTGGCAAATGAGGCGGTTCCAATTGCGAGTGCGAGGACACCAAAATAAACAGCGAACATTTCGCCGACACCGTATTGATCCTGAAAAATTTGCTGGGACATTGTCAGATACCCCAAGAATGCGCTGAAAATAAAGCCGCCGACCATCGTAAAGCCAAATGCAGCCCGGGTATAGACCACTTCTTTCACCGCGCGCCAAATCCTGCGAAGTGATAAGGGGGCACGCTTTTCAGGTGCTAGTGTTTCATCCTGTCGCACACCAAACCAGAGCAGGGTGGCAAAACCCAGTGCAAAAAGCGTTACGAATATCATTCGCCATTCAGCAAAAAGCAGGATGCCCTGACCGACAGCTGGAGCCAATATTGGCACCAGAATAAAGACTGTCATGACAAGGGAGACAAATCTCGCCATTTCCCGCCCTTCATACTGATCGCGGATAAGGGCAAGGGACACAATACGAGGGGAGGCGACCCCGAGCCCTTGTAAAAATCGTCCGACCAACATCGTAGTGAAATCTTCCGCGAATATCGACAGCAGGCACCCCACGAGAAAAAGGCCAAAGCCGAAATAAATTGCCGGTTTGCGACCGGTGCTGTCAGAAATAGGTCCGTAAAAAAGCTGCCCGATTGCAAGACCGAGAAAAACAGCAGAAACAACATATTGTCGGTCATTCGGATTGGCCGCCTGAAGGTCCTGACTTATGGGGAGCAGCGCCGGTAACATGACATCGATTGACAGGGCCACCATTGAAATCATCATCGCGAGCAGGACAACCTGTTCAACAAACCCGAGTTTTGTAGAAGATGAAGACATGGCCCTTTAGAGCTCCTACACTTTTTTGAGGACATCGAGGAATAAAACCATCAGATAGCAATTCCTATCCGGCCCGGTCCAATGCTCGGTGAATCCGTTCTATACTATAATTCCTGAAGCAGAGAGCAAGTTGTTTATCATCAAACAAAAATGCTAATATTTCCGTTTCGCTTGTGACGAATACTGGAGTAAGATTTCGTCATGCTGATTGGGAGATTCCGCATTTCAAAATAAATAATAAGGAAACAGCATGAGCCAATTGGAGAGTAATAGGCCGCTGAGCGGTATAGATGCCTTGCTGGCGCGCACGCCCTTTTTTTATGGCTGGGCCGTGGTGGCGATCGTTTTTATCACGATGGGAATTGGCGTTAATGTACGAACCTCTTTCTCTCTGCTGTTTCCGGCTATCCTGAATGAATATGGCTGGGACCGGGCAACGACCGCGGCAGCCTTCTCCATAGGATTTGCAGTCGGGGCTATTCTGGCGCCGATTGTCGGAAAGCTGTTGGAATTCATTGCGCCAAGGTACCTTTTATCAATTTCAGCTATTTTGGTCAGTGTCGGCTTTATTCTCTCTACTTACTCGACCGAGCCTTGGCATTTTTATCTCACGCTGGGTGTGCTGATGGTGGGCACCGGAATTGTTCTCACCTATGTTGGGCAGTCGATGTTTTTGCCGAACTGGTTCCAGCGTCGCCGCGGCCTTGCGGTGGGCGTTGCATTTTCGGGTGTCGGAATCGGATCAATCATTCTGATGCCTCTTATCCAGGAAACCATCTCCGCTGAAGGATGGCGGGATGCCTGCTGGCTAATGGCCGGACTGTTGTTGATCATAGTTCTGCCAATGAACTTCTTCCTGCAGCGCAAAGAACCGGCAGATATCGGCCTGTTCCCGGACGGGGATGCTGCACCGGATAAGGAAATGACGCGTGGTCAGCAAACGGCGGCGGACCCTGTCGTTGACGTGGAATGGGTGAATACAGACTGGACATTGCGCAAGGCTGTCAAAACAGCGACATTCTGGTGGCTGGCGCTGGCATGCTCTACCGCACTTTATGTCTGGTACGCCGTGCAAGTGCATCAGACAAAATATCTTATTGAAATTGGCTTCTCGGAGTTGGAGGCGGCTTCTGCGCTTGGCCTTGTTGGCTTTGCGGGCGTACTCGGACAGATTTATCTCGGCAACCTGTCCGATCGCATAGGTCGGGAATGGGTCTGGTCTCTCTCCACTGCTGGATTTTTGCTGAGTTGCATTCTTTTGTTGATGATGGAGTATGTGCCTAGCCCGACGATGATGTATGCCATGGTGATACTGCAAGGCGGCCTAGGTTACGGGATTGCCACTGTTTTCGGCTCCATGCCCGCAGACCTGTTTCAGGGCCGAGGTTATGGTATCATATTCGGGACGCTCAGTACGCTGGCGCTTGTCGGCGGCGCAGTAGGGCCGTGGCTGACCGGATTTTTCTATGACGAGGGCGGAAACTATCATCTGGCCTTTTATGTCATTATTGCCATGTCGGCTCTGTCGATTTTGTCTGTGTGGTTTGCTGCGCCCCGCAAGCGCAGGCTGGTTGCCGGCCAGGCGCGAAAACGGGCGATGAAGGCAATTTCCAGCTAATTGACTAAATGGAATTTGAATTAAATGGTTGAAAAGAGAAAAATTGCTCTGGTTACCGGAGCGGGTGCAGGAATTGGACGGGCGGTGTCACTGACATTGCTGAAGAACGGATATAGAGTCGTTCTCGCCGGACGTAAACGCCAGACGTTGCAGGAAACACTGGACCTGGCTGGTGAAAATGCGGGCAACGGTCGTGTGGTGCCAACGGACGTCAGTGATCCGGCTGCTGTCGGCGATCTTTTCGAAACGATCCGATCCGAGTTCGGTCGACTTGACCTTCTGTTCAATAATGCCGGAATCGGGGCGCCGCCGGTGCCACCAGATGAACTGGCAATCGATGTCTGGCAGAATGTCGTCAATACGAATCTGAACGGGTCTTTCTATTGCGCGCGGGCCGCCTTCGGGATGATGCGCGAGCAGAAGCCAATGGGCGGGCGGATCATCAATAACGGATCGATTTCCGCGCATGTTCCCCGGCCTTATAGTATTGCCTATACCTCGACCAAGCATGCGATAACCGGTTTGACCAGATCCCTATCTCTTGACGGGCGTTCGTTCGATATCGCTTGTGGGCAAATAGACATTGGAAATGCGGAGACACCCATGACGGCAGTCATGAAAAAAGGCGTGCCACAGGCAAATCTGGAAATGGCGCCAGAGCCTGTAATGGATGTAGAAAATGTTGCCTCGGCTATTCTCTATATGGATAGTCTCAGTCTTGAGGCAAACGTCCAGTTCATGACGATCATGGCGACCAAGATGCCGTTTATCGGCCGCGGATAGGGTGGGGCTTACAATCCGGATATTGATGCCTATATCTAACCGATCGTTCCAATATTATGGAGAAGGAAAGTAAGGTTTATTATGTCCACACCACGTACTGTTACCCGTGTCATCCTCTCGACGGAAGCCTCCGATGGGGCCGGCGTAAAGCTGCGTCGGTCAATCGGGACAGGACAGATTTCAGAACTGGATCCGTTTTTGTTGCTTGATAACTTCGGCACGGAAAATCCCGACGACTATATCGCCGGGTTCCCGTCTCATCCGCACCGCGGGTTTGAAACTGTGACGTATATGATCGCGGGCCAGATGCGGCATAAGGATTCCACCGGTTCGGAAGGGGTTCTCGGTCCCGGTAGTGTACAGTGGATGACCGCCGGGCGCGGCATCGTGCATTCGGAAATGCCGGAGCAAAAAGAGGGTCGCATGAGCGGATTCCAGCTTTGGGTGAACCTGCCCGCGAAGGATAAAATGTGTCCGCCGCGCTACCAGAATATTGATCCGGAAGATGTGCCGGAGGTGGATCTTGACCGTACGCATATCCGTGTGCTGGCGGGAGAAGTTGATGGCCCTGACGGTATTATCGATGGGCCGGTTTCGGGCGTTGCGACGGACCCGATCTATATCGATGTGGCGCTTTCTCCCGGCGGTAGTTATGAGCATGTGGTCCCTGAAGGGCATACGGCGTTTGCCTATGTCTTCGAAGGGACAGTTGAGGTTGGAGGCAAAGCCGTAGACCAGCATCATCTCGCGATCCTTTCGGATGGCGATCATGTCAGGCTATCGAGTGAGACCGGCGGGCGGGCAATCCTGGTTGCCGGGCGTCCCATAGGCGAGCCGGTTGCGCGGTATGGACCGTTCGTGATGAACAGCTTCGGGGAAATTCAACAGGCTGTTCAGGACTTTCAGACCGGCAACTTCTAAGGCTGCTTGATTGGCGCGGCAAAGCCCGTTAGGATTTTGCCGCGCATAATTGTCACCCTGAGAATGACGAAAAGGACAGCAACTGATGGCCGCCGATATTTCCTCGATGATAACCCTTCCTTGCGGTGTGACCGTGAAGAACCGGATCGCCAAAGCCCCGATGACGGAAGGGTTGGCGGATTCCATGAATCGTGCAACCGAACGTCATGTCACGCTCTATCGTAAATGGGCGGAAGGCGGCGCCGGGATTCTTGTGACCGGCAATGTTCAGGTTGATCGCCGGTTCCTGGAGCGGCCTGGAAATGTTGTCATTGATAAGAACGGCGGGCTTGAGGAATTGCGCGCCTTTGCCGCTGCGGGAACAGTCAACAACACGTTGCTTTTCATGCAAATCGGCCATGCCGGGCGGCAGACGCCCCGGCGTGTCAATCCGCGCCCGGTCGCGCCATCTGAAATTTCCATGACTTTACCTGACAGTATGTTTGCCGCGCCGAGAGCGCTGACGTCCGACGAAGTGGAGGACGTCGTCAAGCGATTTATTCATGTGGCGACGGTTGCAAAGGAAACCGGTTTTTCGGGAGTGCAGATTCATGCTGCGCATGGGTATCTTATTTCTGAATTTCTCTCCCCCCTCGCTAATCAACGTGAGGATAAATGGGGTGGGAGCCTTGAAAACCGGGCGCGTTTGTTACGCGAAGTGGTGCAGGGGATAAGATCAGCAGTGGGCAAGGGCTATCCCATCTCCGTCAAACTGAATTCCTCGGATTTTCAAAAAGGTGGCTTCAGTCATGAAGACTGCCTGCAGGTGGTTAAATGGCTCGAGGAAGATACGGTCGACCTTCTCGAAATTTCCGGAGGGAATTATGAAAATCCGGCCATGATGGTTGGTGCGCGCGGCGCAGATGAAATTCGAAGCACGACCGTTGCACGAGAAGCCTATTTCATGGGGTATGCAAAGAATATTCGTAATGCAACCAGTATTCCACTGATGGTAACAGGCGGCTTTCGCAGCCGAAACGCGATGGATGTCGCCCTTGAAGAAGGGGATGTAGACATCATCGGTATCGGTCGGCCGCTTTGCGTGGACACGGATGCGCCCAACCAGTTGCTAAGCGATGCGGACAGCGCTGCAATAGCCTATGAGCAACAGATAAAGCCGCCCAAGGCCGGACTTGGCTGGTTCTGTCTGAATATTATTCGAATTGCCGATGGCCTTGAACCGGATAGGAACATGACCGGAGACGCGGCAATGGCCGCCTATTTGGAAAATGAAGAGAAAACGGCTTCCGCTCTTGAGCGACGCGTTATTTAATAAATAAAATTGGCGGAAATTGATCCGCATCAAGGCGGCTCTATATTGATTAGGTAAGTTGAATATTCCAATTCGTGAGGAGGGGGTATGTTTGACAAACCATCTTTGATAACGCGTATTGCCGTTGGCAAGATCATTGGCCTTATTGTCGGGCTGATTGGCTTTCTTCTGCTGCCCTATATCTGGCCCGAAGGCGACCTCATGCTGAGGTTTGGTGTGTTGTTCTGGTATATTACCGTTGGCGCCGTCATTGGGGTGTTCGGCGTATTGACATGGAATCCGGTGCTTCATCTTCCCATGCCTTGGTGGTTCCGGGCTCCCCTTATCGGTGGATGGATGAATTTTGTCCTGACACTTTTTGTCTATGATACGTTTGCACAAATGATGCTGGATGTGTTCGGTCCGGACTTTCCCCTTACATCTCCGTTCTGGTTCGTGCTGGAAGGAGCGCTGGTCGGACTAGTAATGGGCTTCTTCGCAACCAGGTTTGGTGGCCAGGGTAAGGAAACAGTACCTGAAGCACCATAGGTTATATCGGTAGCGGGCGTATATCCTGTCTGAGCGTTATTTCTGGTTTAAAATTTCCTGCTCGACGGTATCCAGTCGGTCTTTGCCGAAAAACATTTCATCGCCGACAAAGAACATCGGTGCCCCGAAGCAGCCGCGCTCAACGGATGAATTTGTGTAGTTGATCAGTGTGTCTTTTATGTCCTGATCCTGCGTGCGCGCCATAATTTTTTCCGCATCAAGTCCTGCGTCGTTCAAAACGTCCTGTATAACGCCGGGATCGTCCATTTTTTTACCGTCCTCCCACATCGCGGTGAACACAGCATCAATATAACGATCCGCGCATCCTTCCTTTTCCGCAGCAAGGGCGCCGCGCATGATCTGCACAGTGTTGACCGGAAAATTCGGGTTCATGTGAAATTTCGTCAGATTATGCGCCTCAATGAAGCGTTTTGTCTCAAGGCGCATATAATCCATTTTGAGCGGAATCTCCTTGAACTGTTCCATTGGGGATTTATTGTTGGTCAGTTTGAAGACGCCGCCCAGCAAAATAGGGAAATAGGTGAATTTGACACCTGTGCGTTTTTCTACCTCGGGAATGACAAGGTGCGAGAAGTAGCAATTCGGGCTGCCGAAATCATAATGAAACTCTACTTGCGCTGTCATTTTTCTTCCCTTTCTTTGGTTCAGTCAATCCGGTCTGCCTGGTCCATCATATCTTTGTGGCGATGGCCGTAGGGGTTCTCTGTTGACGGCTAACCTGTATTTCCCGATGGGAAATATAGGTGGCGGCGGCAACGATCACGGCGCCGCCAACCATGACGTATGGATCAAGTGGCTCGCCGAAGGCGAGCACCCCAAGAATAGCCGCCCAGATTAGCTGCAGAAAGCCGAGTGGCTGAGTGACGGTTATCGGCGCGGCTTCGAACGCCCGGGTTAATGTATAATGCGCACCTGTGGCAACGACAGCGGCGAGGACAAGCCACAATAACTCTTCTACTGTCGGATTTCGCCATTGGAGTATGGCACCCGGCAATAAGGCTAAGGTGCATCCAATCGAGAGCATGCCGACAATCATAGAAGAACCCTGCGTTTCTGTCAGTTTTTTTGCGAGAATGAAGGAAATGGCGAAAAGCGGGGCGGCGAGTAGCTGCGCCATCTGGCCCATATTTACTTCCTGAAATCCGGGACGAAGAATAATTAACGCGCCGGCAAAGCCGCAAATGACGCCGACTATCCGGCGAAGCTGAAGCCGCTCACCCAGAAATATGGCGGCACCGATCGTCACGAAAATCGGTGCGACATATCCAATCGCCGTTACTTCTGCAATCGGGATGCGGGCCATAGCATAAAACCAGAGAATAACACCGCCCCCATGCACGATCCCTCGGAGGATGTAAAATCCTGTATCACGTTTGCTTGGGATGCCCGGCCAATGCCGGATCACCATGGGGAGAATAAGAAGCGATCCCAGGAAATAGCGGATGAAAGCCGCCTCAACGGCGGGCAGCCCGGATCCCAGATGCCGGATAATAGCAGTCATGCCGACAAAAAGAATGCTCGACAGCACCATCCAGACAATACCCTGAAGAGTTCGGCTGTTTTGAAGCGCCGCGGAAAGAGGCATGGGCTATTCTTTTCTTGTTATTATTCCAACGATCGGGAAAGGATACAAAGCCCCAATCGAAACGACATGAATACCATTCTAAAGCGCAGTCAGTCTTTTTGCCACTTTATTTAAAAGGATATTCTCACATCGACAGTCCTGACTAATGATCCATGATGCCCTGATGTGCCTGATCTCCCCATAACTCTTCGACCCGGGCGTCCCGTCCGCAGGAAAAGCGATAGAATTTATATCGAATTGGATTCTTGTTGTAGTAATCCTGATGATAGTCTTCCGCCGGATAAAACTCGGGAGCCGTCCGTATTTCGGTAACAATTGGTTTTTTTAGAACCCCTGAGTCGTTGAGTGCGGCTTTGGAAGATTGCGCAGTTTTCTTTTGGGCATCAGTTGTTGCAAAAATTGCCGTTTTGTAGCTTTCCCCTCGATCGCAAAACTGTCCACCATCGTCCGTAGGGTCGACGCTCCGCCAGAAAACATCAAGGATGTCTGAGTAGGAAGTCTTCTCAGGGTCAAAAACAATTTTTACGGCTTCGATATGGCCGGTTCCTCCGGCGGAGACCGCTTTGTAGGTTGGATTTGGGAGTTCACCACCAATATACCCGGATGTTGTCGAAATGACGCCCGGCACATGATCATAATCGGATTCAACGCACCAGAAACAACCACCGGCCAGAATTGCCGTTTCTTCGGCGGCGTTGGCCCGCGCGGAATTTCCCAAAAGGCTGTAACCCAGTATTGTTACTGCCATACAGGAATATACGAGAGGGAGTATATATTTACGCATCCGGAGTTCTCCGTTTCACTGCTTTCACCAATAGCTGAAAACTAGCGATCATCTGCATGAATACCAATGCCTCTCGCGGAAAGTTGATATCACAAGAATGTCAGCTTCTCGGCCTCTCAATGGAACTGCGCTTATTTCTGTAATGCCCAGTATGCGACTTTCGGGTTTTGATCTCGCCAGAGATAACGAGATTTTTTAGTCAGCGTATCCCGGAAGATGCCGGTCCAGCTTGCGTAAGAGAGCCTTCCACGCCATTCCGGACACCGCCGTAAGGCCGGTTTCCCCCTGCCCTGCCGTTATCTTTTTGACGGCATCGGATGGATAGTGAAGCTTTTTACCGCCTGCGAGACTGGCGACCTGCATCTCGCAGGCGCGCTCGAGAAAATACATTCCGAGGAAGGCGTCAGCGACAGTTTCACCAAGAGCAAGGGTGCCGTGGTTCCAGAGCAGCATCAGCTTTTTATCCCCCAGATCCTTCTGCAGGCGCGGCCGTTCATCGTGATTGAGGGCTATGCCTTCATATTCGTGATAGGCGAGCTGCTCCCGGATTACCAATGCCGTTTGATTGAGCGGCATCAATCCTTCCTCCTGAGTGGCAACTGCGGTGCCGGCGGCGGTGTGTAAATGTATGACACAAGCCGCGTCATGGCGGACTTCATGCACAGCTGAGTGGATCGTAAAACCCGCAGGATTCACTTTATAGTCGCTCTCTCCGACAATTTCGCCGTTCATGTCGACTTTCACGAGAGAGGAAGCCGTAATTTCATCGAACATCATACCGTAAGGATTAATAAGGAAATGATTGTCTGGTCCAGGTAAGCGGGCAGAGATATGCGTGAAGATAAGATCGTCCCAGCCATACAGGGCAACCAGCCGGTAAGCGGCGGCCAGATCGATCCGGATCTGCCATTCTGCTTCGCTGTATTGTTTGCGCGATGACTCTTTTAAGTTTGTTACGCTCATCTTGATCTCCTCTTAGTTGCTCCTCGGCATGAATGGGAGTGCAGGGAATCGGAGAACTGCACTTAGACAAATGTCATGTTTCTGATTTTTCTTATACCAGTATAGCGAAATTTGGGCTCGCAAGCCAAATCTCTTTCGATATGACACTGCATAACTCATCGTTAATATTTTTACGGTAACTATAACTGTGCCATTACAACTGATGAGGGGCTAAATAGGCTTATGTACCAGATGATGAAAAAGGTTACGCAGTTTTTTAATAGGAAAAACAAGGTTGTAGAAGAAAAGGGAGAGGCTTCTTATTCCAGGTTTGGAATTGGACCAAGGTTGATAGCTTCATTTTCGGTCGTTGCAACATTAACCGTTGCGATATCGATTGTGAGCTGGTTCAGCCTGGGAACACTTACATCATCGAAAAAAGAACTGATCGACCAGAAAGTGCCGGCGATCACTCTAGCCTTGAGTCTTGCGAACGAAATAACGGCTTTTACGGCAGCAGCGCCTCGGCTGAGTAATGCGACAAGCGACGCGGAGAGGGCCCAAAGCTATAAAGGGATTACCAACGCTGCAGAAAAGACAAGCGAACAGCTAAAAACATTACAGCAGTATGTGGTGGGCAATGAGTCGCTTCAGAGAATTGAGAATGGACTTGTCAATATTCAGAAAAACTTGGGGCGTTTAAACGAGCAGGTTCAGGAGCGCCTTGAATATGCCTCAATGCTAAACTCAACAGCGCCGCGGCTTTCCGTTGCGCGCGACATTTTGGATACTGGGCTAAATTCTTTTCTGCTTCCGTTGCGTGTTCAGGTTATCGAAAATTCAAACCAATGGAGTGAACTTATTGAAAGCTCTGTAGATCAGGCACTTACAGGCGTGAAGCCACAGTATGATACATCAGAGTTGTCCATGAAGCCCTTGGAAGTTCTGCGCTTTCAAGAAGAAATCTTCACCTTCAAGAGCAATGGATATCAAATGCTGAGCCTTCTGACAGAAGGGTTGCAGGCGGCCGACATAGATGCCGTCAAAGATCTTGAATCAGTATTTCTCTCCTCCATTTCATCCATGGGAACTCCGCTTACCGCGATCGAGCGTGAGACATCCAAAGCCAGAACGCAGGAACTAGTGGAGCTTTTTGATGATTTCCTCGCCATGGGTGTTCAGGACAGCAAAGATGGGTCGGTGAATATTTTCAAAACCCGCATCAAGGAGCTCGAGGCGGCAAATGCTGCTCAGGGCATTGTAAGCGAAAGCCGGTTTCTTGCCGGGATTCTCGTAAAAAATGCAAATGATTTTACTCAGGAAGTACAGGAATCGCTTGCTGCTGCCTCCCAAGAGAGTGAGGCTCTTTCCGACAACACGCGAATGGCTTTGGTTATATGCGCTTTGATTGCGCTGATCGCAACGATTGCTATCGGATGGCTTTATGTACAGCGGAATATCATTCGCCGCATGATGCTGCTCGTGGCCTCGGCTCAACGGCTTTCAGAGGGTGACTTGACCTCCAGCATATATCGTGACGGCACGGATGAGATCGCCCGCCTTGGTCATGCACTTGTCGGGTTCCGCGATACGGCAAGAGAAGCGAATGAAGCGCGCCTTGAAGCGGATGAACAGCGTAAAATTCGCGAGGAAGAAAAGGCCAAGCAAGAGGAAGCTCAGCGACAGGCTGAGAAAACTGCCCAGGAGGAACGTGAACGTGCCGAGCGGGAAGCTGTGGAAACTAAGACCAAAGAACGGAACCAGCTTGCCGATGCTTTTGAAGGCAGCGTAAAGCATATGGTGGAGAAATTCGCCGCAGCTACAGCTGAAATGAACGAAATGTCTGTTTCGATGACAGGGTCGGCGGAAGACACGACGCAGCGCTCTGCTACAGTTGCATCTGCATCGGATCTCGCGACATCCAGCGTGAACTCGGTGGCGGCAGCGACTGAAGAGCTGACCTCTTCCATCAATGAAATCAGCCGACAGGTGAACCAGGCAGCTGGCATCGCCGGGGAAGCAGTGTCTGAGGCTGAACGTACGAATATCATGGTAACGTCTTTGAATGACGCTGCTGCGAAGATTGGTGACGTTGTGGGGCTCATCAATGACATAGCAGGACAAACCAACCTGCTGGCCCTGAATGCCACGATTGAAGCAGCGCGTGCCGGCGATGCGGGTAAGGGCTTTGCCGTTGTCGCGAGCGAGGTGAAAAACCTTGCCGCACAGACGGCTAAAGCAACGGAAGAAATTACTGAACAGATCAGAGCTGTTCAGGAAGAAACCGGAAACGCGGTTGGAGCAATCGGAGGTATTACAACCACGATTAGCAAAATCAATGAGATTGCGACCTCTATTTCTGCCGCAGTAGAAGAGCAGGGGGCTGCGACAGGAGAAATAAGCAGAAGCGTTCAACAGGCCGCGGAGGGAGCTCAGGAAGTATCCCAGAATATCAGTTCAGTGAGAGACGCCGCGGAATCGACTGGTAAAACAGCGCTTCAGGTGCAGGAAGTCTCCAACGATATGGCGAAAGAGGTTTCTGATCTCGATCGGGAAGTTGAGAATTTCCTCACGCAGATTCGCGCCAGCTAACTTTATCGACGCGCATTGAAGGCAGCGTTATTCGGCAAAATTCACCGAATTAAGCGCTGCCTTTTTCTTTCTGCAAAAAGACATCTATAGATAGATTTCTAATATAACAATTACTAAAATTCTTCCTTACCCTCTAGAAACAATATATTTTTTTGCTAGCCAAAAGGAAAATATTGAGGCACAGTCTGACTACAAAAATAACGAATAACGTTTTAACTGGGAGGTGGACGCTTAGGTGTCCGGAAGCGTATTCATAATGAGATTGAAGATGCATCTGGGAGCTTGTGCAGCCATTAGTTATGAGTGAACAAAAATACCGATAGTATAGCGTCTGCGGACGTTCAAGCGACAGACACGTTGCTCAGTGTCAAGGATGTCAGCGTTCATTTCGGCGGAATCGTCGCATTGGATGGCGTGTCCTTCGACATACCCTCCGGACAGATTGTTGGTCTTATTGGTCCGAACGGTGCCGGAAAGACCACCTTGTTCAATTGCATCAGCCGACTTTACGACGTCAATGGCGGTGATATCCTGTTTCGTGGGCAATCCATCCTAAAAAGCCCCGTGCATCAGATGAGCTCAATTGGCATCGGGCGGACATTCCAGAATTTGGCTCTCTTCACGAATCTGACCGTTCTGGACAATATTATGATCGGCGGCCATTCGAAGGGGAAGTCAGACTATCTAAGCAATGCGCTGCATCTACCCTGGATCAAGAGAGAAGAGAGGGAATTGCGCCGTGAAGCGCTAGAAATTCTTCGTTTCATGGAACTTGAGAATACGGCGCTGCAGCGTATTGGTGATCTTCCGTTCGGGGTCCAGAAGCGTCTTGAAATTGCCCGCGCTCTCTTAAGCCATCCCAAACTGCTGTTGATGGATGAGCCGGCAGGTGGCCTCAATCACAATGAGTTGTCTCTGCTGGTCAACACAATTCGGCGTATTCGCGACGAGTTCGGAACAACGGTCCTGCTCGTCGAGCATCACATGGGACTGGTGATGGAGGTGTCGGAGAAGGTCGTTGCGCTCAGCTTTGGCCGTAAGCTGGCGGAAGGTCCACCTTCTGCTATCCAACAGCATCCTGATGTTATTGAAGCGTATTTGGGGACGGGCAAAAAATGAGTCATTTACTTGAAGTAAAAGGGCTTGAAGCATCCTATGGCCCGACCAAAGCCTTGCACGGACTGGATTTCAGTCTTGAAAAGGGAGGGGTGACAACAATTCTTGGGGCGAATGGTGCAGGTAAAACGACGACGTTGCGTGCTATCAGTGGAATGGTTACCCGCAAAGGTCAAATTAATCTCAACGGTACGGAACTGGGATCCCTGAGCACTGCAGATATTACGCGCAAAGGGGTCGCACATGTGCCTGAGGGGCGCGGTACGTTCGTTCGTATGTCGGCAGAGGATAATCTGCGGCTCGGTGCTTATAGCCGCAATGACAAAACCGCTATCGCAGAGGATATTGAACGGGTTTACAACTATTTCCCCATTCTAAAGCAACGCCGAAATCAGCAAGCTGGCACCCTGAGTGGCGGTGAAGCGCAGATGCTGGCCGTCGGTCGGGCGCTGATGCTGCGGCCAATATTGCTGCTGTTGGATGAACCATCCTTCGGTCTGGCACCGCTTATTGTTCAGGAGCTGTTCGATATCCTGAAACGGATCAATGCTGAAGAAGGCGTCAGCATGTTGCTGGTTGAGCAAAATGCGGCGCTTGCGTTGGAGCTGGCCGATCACGCCTACTTGCTGGAGACGGGAAATATCGTCATTTCCGGCACCTCTCAATCCATTATTGAAAATGAGACCGTTCGCCGGTCCTACTTAGGGTATTAGGAAAAATTCCATGGATCTTTTTCTGCAACAAATACTGACAGGTATCGCGAACGGTGCAATTTATGCTTGCCTGGCTCTCGCGGTTGTCATGATTTATCAAGCAATCGACCATTTTAACTTTGCACAAGGCGAAATGGCGATGTTCAGCACCTATATCTGCTGGGCCATGATCGCAGGCGGTCTGCCCTATTGGGTGGCATTTTTTGCAACAATTATTATCTCTTTCATCGGCGGGCTCGCGATTGAACGGATTATCTTTAAACCGCTCCATAGTGCGCCGGTCCTAAGCCACATTGTTGTGTTTATCGGCCTCGTTGCCATATTCAACAGCCTGGCTGGTGCGATATGGGATCACAATATCAAGACATTCCCGTCACCGTTTCCAGATGGTTCTTTTGGCGGTCTGATCGGACTGCATGAAGTGGGAATGTTTTTTGTGACATTGCTCCTGCTGTTGGCGATATTCTGTTTCTTCAAGTTTACGCGAGTGGGAATGGCAATGCAGGCTGCTGCGGCAAACCCGGCATCTGCCGGGCTGGTCGGCATTCGTGTTGGCTGGATGCTGGCACTGGGCTGGGGCCTGGCGGCCGCCATTGGCGCCGTCGCGGGCATGATGATTGCGCCGATTGTATTTCTTGAGCCAAATATGATGCTGGGTATTCTCCTTTACGGTTTTGCCGCAGCAATTGTAGGCGGCATCTCAAGTCCGGGGGGCGCCGTTGCCGGCGGGTTCCTGGTCGGCATCATCGAGAATATGGCCGGGACGTATATTCCGGCAATTGGCAGTGAATTGAAACTGACGGTCGCGCTTGTGCTGATCGTTACGGTGCTATTGTTCAAGCCGAATGGATTATTCGGTAAAACTATTGTGACCAGGGTGTAGCGGTATGGCAACGGATGTAGAAACGCGCGTGGATCCAAGACTGACGGTCGGCGCAAAAATGCCCTATAAATGGGTGGCTTTGTTTGTAATCATTGGTGCAGTTTTGCCCTTTTTCCTTCAAGGTTACGCGACCTTCCAGGGCACGTTGATCATGATTTACGCGATCGCGATTTTGGGGCTCAACCTGCTGACAGGCTTCAATGGGCAGTTTTCTCTCGGCCATAGCGCATTTTACGCGGTGGGGGCGTATACAGCGGCAATACTTGTCTATCATCTGGATTGGCCGGTATATGTGACAATTCCGTTTGGTGGGATCGTCTGCTTTGTCGCCGGTTTCCTTTTCGGATTGCCGGCGCTCAGACTAGAAGGGCTGTATCTCGCTCTGGCAACTTTTGCTCTTGGTGTATCTGTCCCCCAGATTCTGAAATCGTCCCATCTTGAAGGGCTGACAGGGGGTGTGCAGGGCCTGGATATTTTCCGGCCAAAGGTTCCGTCGTTCCTGGTTGAGAATTTTGGCCTGACGATGGATCAGTGGTGGTACATGATTGCCTTCGTGATCATGCTGTTCATGTTCTGGATTGCCTGGAACCTGATCAATAGCCGTACGGGACGTGCGATGATGGCAATTCGGGACAACCCCATTGCAGCCAGGTCCATGGGCATTAATGCCTCTTTGTATAAATCCCTGACCTTTGGAGTAAGTGCATTTTACACCGGTATTGCCGGGGCACTGGCCGCGATTGTCATTGAGTTTGTTGCGCCAGATAGCTTCACTTTCCAACTCTCTATCCTGTTGTTCATCGGCATGGTCGTGGGCGGAACAGGATCTATTTGGGGCGCCGTTTTCGGCGGGTTTTTCATATTGACAGTCCCAAATTTTGCAGAAGAAATCTCTACAGGCCTTTCCTATGCGATTTTTGGCATTATTCTTATACTGGTCATATATGTGATGCCCTCCGGATTTGCCGGTTTGGTAAATCTGCTGAGAATGCGAGTAAAGAAGATGTTTTAAACGGATCAGTTGAATACGTGGAGAAAACTCGTATCATTGATATGATAATTAATAACAGGAGGAACAAATGTATAATGGGAGAAAATTAACATTCGGCCTTGCCGCCATTGCCGCCATGGGAATGGTCGCAACGTCGGCATTTGCCGACAAAATGTATGGGCCAGGTGTAACGGATGACTCTATCAAGCTTGGAAATACCATGCCGTATAGTGGTCCGGCCGCCGCATATGGTCAGATTGGTAAATCGACCGCTGCCTATTTCGATAAGATCAACAAGGAAAACGGCGGTGTAAACGGCCGCAAGATCGAGTTTATCTCTCTGGATGACGGCTATAGCCCACCAAAAACCAAAGAGCAGGTTCGTAAGCTTGTTGAACAGGACGAAGTTCTGCTCATTTTTGAAAGCCTGGGGACACCAACAAACTCGGCTATTCATAACTATATGAATCAGAAGGAAATTCCGCAGCTGTTCGTCGCCACCGGTGCAACGAAGTGGGGCGATCCTGAAAACTTCCCATGGACGATGGGCTGGCAGCCAAGCTATCAGACAGAAGGACAGTTGTTCGGCGCCTATATCATGGAAAATGTGACGGATCCGAAAGTAGCCATTCTTTATCAGAATGACGATTATGGTAAGGACTATGTTCACGGTCTGAAAGAGTTTTTGGGTGACAAGGCTGATTCCATCATTGTTGCAGAGGAAAGCTACGAAGTTACCGACCCGACGATCAACTCACAGATGATCAAGCTTAAAGACAGCGGTGCAAACGTCTTCTTTAACGTTTCCACACCGAAGTTCGCGGCGCAGGCTGTCAAAAAATTCCGGGAATTGAACTGGGATGCCGTTTTCCTGAACAACTCTGTTTCTAACTCTGTTGGTGCGGTTTACAAACCGGCTGGGCTGGAAAACTCGAAAGGTATCGTTTCTCTGATGTACTATATGGACATCACCGATCCGGCGAATTTCGAGTCAGAAGCTTACAAGAAATGGTCAAAATTCATGGATGAATACTATCCGGATGGTGATAAAACGAGCGCGTTTACCGCCTACGGATATTTGGTCGGTCAGACGATGGAACAGGTTTTGAAGCAGGCTGGTGACAATCTGACACGTGAAAACGTTATGAAAGAAGCAGCCAATCTGGACCTGGAACTCGATATGATGCTGCCAGGCATTAAAATCCAGACCGGACCGAATGACTTCTTCCCGATTGAAGCCATGATGCCGGTTGAGTTTAACGGCGAGAAGTTTTCTTCGCTGGGTAAGGTTGTCTCTGTAAACTAATCAGATATCTAACCTGAATAAGAAAGGGCAGGGGATAATTCCTCTGCCCTTTTTTTATTATGACTATTTGTGAGGGCTGAGGACGACCCGACCCTTTATCTTGCCTGCATGAAGATCTGTCAGGGCACTATTGGCGTCATCCAATGGTCGGACTTCATACGGTATTGGAGCCACTTTCCCTGCCCGCACAAGTGCCATCATTTCATGCATTTCTTCAAGAGATCCAACATAGGATCCTTGTATCGTCCGCATCATGAGCGGCAGCATGGCAATCGACAGCGGCATTGAATCCCCGTAAAGACCAACGGTTACCATATGACCGCCTTTTCTTAAGCCATTAAATCCGAAAAGCGCCGTAGCGGGGGCACCGACAAAATCGATAGCGCCCGCAGCGCCGCCGTTTGTAATTTCTTGAAGCTTGGCGAGGGCTGCATCAGGATCGCTGTTATCGATGGTTTCATGTGCGCCGGACTGACGGGCGACAGCGCGTTTCGTATCATCAATGTCCGCCACGATGATCTTCGCCTTGACGACACTGGAGGCGAAATGAACCGCCGACAGCCCGACGCCGCCGGCACCAATAATGACAAGGTGGTCATTCTCGCTCAGGTGAGAGAGTTTCTTGAGGGCACTGTAAGCCGTCAGGCCGGAGCAGGCATAGGTACAGGCAAGTTCGGTGGGAACACCGTCATAGGGGATGAGATATTTTGGATGCGGCGCAATTACCTCATCCGCATATCCGCCGTTATAGCGGGTGCCGACGGTTTGCGGGGCCATGCAGAGAAGCTCATTACCTGCCCGACAGACATTGCATTTACCGCAACCGATCCAGGGAAAGACAATGCGCTTATCTCCAATTTCCACGCCTTCTGCTTCTGGACCCAGCGCGGCCACTTCTCCGACTACTTCGTGACCCAGGGTGAAAGGGAGCGACATGCGTTGCAGGAGGTCCATCTTCTGCCCTCCGCCAAGATCGAAGAACCCCTCCCAGATATGAAGGTCACTATGGCAGACGCCGCAGGCAGAGACTTTCAATAATACCTGTGTACCGGTTGGCTCAGGCGTCGGGTAATCGCGAGCCTGTAAAGGCTCTCCAAACTGGATTATCTGCTGGCAATGCATCACTGTTCCTCCCTTATTCTTATTTGATTAGTGTCACCGTGATGCTAGCGCTTTTCGCACAGGACGACCAGAGTTTCTAAGGTGATTTATAGAATGCACATTGCCGTACATTATGGGTGTCGGAAGGAGAGAAGGCGGGCTGTAAATGATGGAAGAGCTAAGATTGGAGCCGATTTTCGTATATGTATCGTCCGTCGCGCAGTTCCGAGAAAAATTCTTTCACAGCTGGGTGTGAGATGGGTTTGCCGCTGTCATCAATCAGCAAATTTTGCTCTGAGACATACGCCTCATATGTCGTTTGCGCATTCTCCGCGAACAGATGGTAATATGGTTGGTCTTTCTTTGGCCGGACTTCCTCTGGAATGGATTGCCACCATTCCTCGCTGTTGCTGAACGTGGGGTCTACATCGTAAATCACGCCGCGAAACGGGTATACCCGGTGCTTCACGATTTGCCCGATCGAAAATTTGGCGGCTCTGACATTTGAATCTTTGTCCATAGGCCGCCATCATAATGCAGTTTGATCCTCGGGCAAGACTTGAAAGCAGAGATTTGTGTATAGTCTCTTATATATAAGGCGAAGGCTTCTATACGATCTTGTTCTTTTTATCTCCCCAGTAACGATCCCGGAGTAACCGCTTATATAGCTTGCCTGTCGGCAGTCGCGGTAATTGCTCCTCGAAATCGAAGGAACGGGGGCATTTTTGGGGAGAGAGATGTTCATGACAAAATTCAGAGAGTTCTGTAGCAAGCTCCTCTCCCGGAGTGGTGCCGGGCATCGGCTGGATAACCGCCTTTACCTCTTCACCGAAGTCCTCGTTCGGGACACCAAAAACCGCCGCATCGGCCACCTTCGGATGGGTGATCAGTAGATTCTCGCATTCCTGCGGGTAAATATTCACACCACCTGACACAATCATAAAGGTTGCACGATCGGTCAGGTAGAGAAATCCATCCTCATCAATGTAGCCCATATCGCCGACCGTACTCATGGTACCATCCGGAGAGAGTGCTTCTTTCGTTCGCTCCGGATCATTGAAATATTCAAATTCGGTGGCTGTCTTGAACCAGACGGTGCCGGACGTCCCCGTTGGGCAAGGGTTCATTTCTTCATCAAGAATATGCAAGTCTCCCAGGAGGACTTTTCCGACGGAGCCCGGATGGGCAAGCCATTCTTCACTGTTACAGGCGGTGAAGCCCAGACCTTCCGTGGCGCCGTAATACTCGTGAATAATCGGGCCCCACCAGTCTATCATGTCCTTCTTGACCTGTACTGGGCAAGGGGCAGCTGCATGAATTGCGACTTCCAAGGAGGAGGTATCCGCACGCTTGCGCACCTCTTCGGGTAACTTCAGCATGCGTGAAAACATGGTGGGGACAAGCTGACTGTGTGTCACCTTATACTTTGAAATCAGGTCGAGATATTTCTCCGGATCGAAACGTTCCATGATGATAACGGTGCCGCCAAACCGGATCGTGAAATTGACGGCGGCTTGCGGCGCGGAATGATAAAGGGGGGCCGGGGACAGATAAATCATATCTTCCCGATACTGCCAAAGCTTCTGCAGGAAGATATACAGCGGGATCTGATCCAGCGGATGATTGTCCGGCATAGGGCGGAGGATGCCCTTCGGCTGCCCGGTCGTGCCTGATGAGTAAAGCATTGATAGTCCGAGCTTTTCATTTTCAAGCGGAGTTGTCGGGCAGTCTGCAGTTGCTTCCTGAAGATTGATGAACTGATCGTCCGTCTCTCCATCAACCACAATGCCGAGTTTCACATTCGGGCATGATCTCAAGGCTTCTTTCGCGACGGAGCGTTTCGCGTCAGATGTGATGAGAATTTTTGATTCACTATTGTTGATGATATAGGCAAGCTCTTCTGCCGTGAGATAGGAATTTATGCAGGTGTAATAGAGACCGCTTCTTTCTCCTGCGCCACAGCTTTCAAGATACCAGGCATTGTTTTCCATAAAAATCGCATAATGATCGCGCTGCTGCAGTCCTTGTTGCTGCAGGAAATGGGCGAGCTTGTTTGTTCTTGCTTCATAGTCGCGGTATGTAACGATGTCACCTGATGATGCCATGATAAATGCCGGCCGATCAGGGTTTTCCAGTGCATATTTCCCCGGATACATATTGCTGCCCTCCCTTTTTATTATTCCCGACTTTTTTTGAGAACTTTTAGAAAATGATATGTTCCACGGGGAGTTGCTGCAACTGTTTTTCAAGTCGTTATCCCATGGCTTTGGCGCCTTCACTTTCTTTTTACAAAATTCTGCATAGAATTGGATTCTTGTGCTAGGTAGTTTTGGCATAATACAGTCCAGAGTAAGTCAGCTCGTTTCAACCTGAGTGCGCAATTTGATTTTTTGACAAGAAGGCAGGAAATGATTCCGTTTAATAAACCTTATCTTACAGGTAATGAAGCTGACTATATTCAACGGTCGCTCCTGGCTGGTCATGTAGCCGGTGATGGCAACTTCTCCAAGGACTGTCATCGGTGGCTGGAGAAGAATACCGGTGTAACCAAGGCATTGCTGACGCATTCCTGCACGGGTGCGTTGGATATTGCGGCACTTCTGTCCGGTGTCAAGCAGGGCGATGAGGTCATTCTTCCGTCCTTTACCTTTGTCTCGACAGCGAATGCGTTCGTTCTTTGTGGGGCAACGCCCGTGTTTGTGGATATACGGCCGGATACACAGAATATTGATGAAACGCTTATCGAAGACGCGATCACAGAGCGCACCAAGGCGATCGTTCCGGTCCACTATGCCGGCGTGGGCTGCGAGATGGATGCCATTATGGACATTGCGAAACGTCATGACCTGCTGGTCATTGAAGATGCGGCTCAGGGGCTCATGTCAACCTATAAAGGGCGCCCGCTTGGTGCTATCGGTGATATGGGTGCGTTCTCCTTTCATGAAACGAAGAATATCATTGCGGGCGAGGGCGGAGCCTTGTTACTGCGGGATAAGACTTTTGTTGAAAGAGCAGAAATTATCCGGGAGAAGGGCACCAATAGGCAACAGTTCTTCCGCGGTCAGGTTGATAAATACACATGGAGCGATGTTGGCTCCTCCTATCTGCCGAGCGATATGAATGCGGCATTTTTGATGGCGCAGCTTGATCAGGCAGAGAAGATAACTGAGGCGCGTCTTAACATCTGGAACCGGTATTATGACGCGTTGAAAGTTCTTGAAGATAAAGGCCTGGCCCGGCTGCCAAAAATCCCGCAGGAATGCACGCATAATGGCCATATGTTCTATCTTCTGTTGCCGGATCTGGAGAGCCGGACCGACTTCATCGCATTTCTGAAGGAAAATGATATTCATGCCTATTTTCACTATGTTCCATTGCATAGTTCGCCGAAGGGGCTTAAATCCAGCAGGGCGCATGGAGATTTGAAAAATACGATTGAAACGGCAGAGAGGCTGGTCAGGCTTCCGCTTTTTGGGGATTTATCTGAGGAAGATCAGAACTTCGTTGTTTCGAAAATTCTGTCCTATTTCGGCGTGTAATGTGAACTATTTCGGGCGTCTTGAAACCGTCCGATTATACTTAACGCTGGTTTTCAGTTTCTTGAGCATCCGTATCAGGCGTTCAGGCGAAGGTCTTCTTGTTGCGCCTGCATCCAGCTATCAAGGTCGGATAGTTGATTGCTTGTCATCCCGATACCCAATTTACTCCGTCGCCAGATGATGTCGTCGGCACATTGCGCCCATTCCTGAGTCATCAGATACCAAACTTCCTTTTCGTAAAGTCCATTGCCAAAGTGGCGGCCCAAATCGCTTTCAGAAGTAGCATCCCCTAAAAGGATATATAATTGCGTTCCATAGGCGCGGAGCAGGCGGATTGCCTGATGGGTATCAAGAAACGGATATTTTTTCCGGACCAGCGCGAGAAGATCTGAGAAACCCTCCATCGGGAAATCGCCCCCCGGAAGCGGTGCTTCTGCCGTCCAGGAGGCCTTCCTGGCGCCAAGTTTCTCCTCTACTTTTTCAAGAACGGCTTCTGCCAGTCTGCGGTAAGTTGTAATTTTCCCGCCGAAGATGTTCAGGAATAAAGCGCTGTCCGTATCAGATTGCCATCTCAGAACATAATCACGTGTCGCCTCTTGAGCTTTGCTGGCCCCATCATCGACAAGCGGGCGTACCGCGGAATAGGTCCAGACGACATCAGAGCTTTTCACCGGATTCTTCAGATATTCACTGGCGGCATCGCATAGATATGAAATTTCCGCTTCGCTGATGCTCACATTGCCCGGATCGCCATTGTAATCCCTATCAGTCGTGCCAATCAGGGTATAGTCCTGCTCATAGGGGATAACGAAGATGATACGTTCATCTTCGTTCTGGAATATATAGCATTCGTCATGACCATAAAGCTTGGGAACGACGATATGACTGCCCTGGACAAGACGGACATTATGCGACGAAGTATTATTTGTTGCTACGTCAATGACGCCGTCAACCCATGGACCCGCAGCGTTTATAATCATCCGGGCCGTTCTGGTTTTTGTTTCTCCTGTCTGGCTGTCTTTCGTTGTTATGTGCCAAAGGTCATTTTTCTGTTCGGCGGCTATGCATTTGGTTCGCGGCTCAATGACCGCGCCATGGGCGGCGGCGTCCATGGCGTTCAATATTACCAAACGGGAATCGTCCACCCAGCAATCTGAATATTCGAAGCCCTTAGAAAATTCTTCTTTGAGAGACTTTCCCGGGGTTGCCTTTCTAAGGTCCAGCGTTTTTGTCGCCGGGAGCTTCTTGCGTCCGCCAAGGTGATCATAAAGGAAGAGGCCTAGGCGCAGCAGCCAGGCGGGACGCAGCCCTTTATGGTGTGGAAGCACAAAGCGCAATGGCCAGATAATATGCGGCGCATTCGACCAAAGCACCTCACGCTCGGAGAGCGCCTTCTGAACCAGGCGAAACTCGTAATGCTCAAGATAGCGAAGACCGCCATGAACGAGCTTTGTCGACCCGGAGGATGTGCCGCTCGCGAGATCATTCATTTCGCATAGAGCGACAGAATAGCCACGGCCTGCCGCATCACGTGCAATGCCGCAGCCATTTATACCTCCACCAATAACAAACAGGTCAAATTCTGCGGTCATCAAGCCCCGCTTTCCTGAAATGCGAATTCACTGAATTATCGCTCATAACGAAGAATAATAAGCTATATATGAAACGAAAAAGAAAATAAAACGAAAATATCGCTCGCAAGACTCATTTCTGATTTAAGAAGGATCAAGGGGCGACTTCGATCACCCGGACATCGCCTTCCGCACAGATTTGGCGAATTGATGGCTCCGTAACGCGGTCGGTAATCAGAGTATCCACTTGAGCGATCCGGGCGATTTTTACGGGCGCCCGGCGGGCATATTTCGTCGAGTCGGCAACAAGGATTACATGGCGGGCGTTTGCTATGATGGCTTGGGCAACCTTGACCTCACGAAAATCAAAGTCAAGGAGAGAGCCGTCGGGATCAATGGCAGAGGCACCGATCACGGCATAATCAACGCGAAACTGGTTGATGAAATCAATGGCGGCCTCGCCAACAATGCCGCCGTCTGAATGACGGACGACACCGCCGGCAATGGCGACTTCGATTGACGGATAAAGCCGTAAGTTATTTGCAACATTAATGTTATTCGTAACGACCATCAGGCCTTTGTGGTTGACCAGGCTGTGCCCCACCGCTTCCGTTGTTGTTCCGATATTGATAAAAAGGGAGGAATGATCCGGGATGATTTTGGCCGTTTCCTCTCCGATGGCGGCTTTTTCTGCGGCGGCTATCTGCCGTCTCGCTTCATATTCAACATTTTCATTAGCTTCCGGAAAGAGAGCGCCACCATGGAAGCGAACAAGCACCCGGTTGGCGCAGAGGCTGTTCAGATCCATCCGGATGGTTTGAGGGGTGATATCAAAATGCGCGGCCAGGTCATCTACCTGCACTCGTCCACGCGACTTGGCGATTTCAACAATTTCTGCCTGACGCTCGGTCAGATGCATGAAAGGTTCCCCCGTTTTTTGCATGAGTATACTGTCTATATCGCGTCAATACGAAAGAAAACTGAAAAAGATACCTCTGGAGAAGAATTTAGAACTCATAAGGATGCTTCTGGTATTTGCATATGCCATGCCTTACTACTTTCTTGTGAGAAGCGCGCAAGCGGAATAAAAAACGACGCAAACAGGGAGTCTGAGGAACATCTGGTTCCGATACATTGCAGACAGAATGAACGATATAATTGAAGGGCTGCAATCGGCTGTCGGGCTTATTATCCATCTGGATCATGATCTCATTGAAATTTCATTGAGATCTTTGCAGGTGACAATTTCTGCCGTTCTTATCGCCGCAGCAATTGGGCTGCCGTTTGGGGCCTGGCTTTCCGTAACGCGGTTTCGGTACCGGCGTCTCGCCATCGCCCTGTTAAATGCGTTGATGGGCCTCCCTCCGGTTGTTGTCGGGCTCGTGGTCTATATCCTTTTATCACGGTCCGGCCCGTTTGGCGTTCTCAACCTCCTGTTCACCCCGACGGCCATGATCATCGCTCAGGTAATCATCGTGACACCGATTATTGCGTCGATCGCACATCAGTCCATGCGGGAACTCTGGTTCCTGTACCATGACCTTCTTATATCCGTGAAAACCACCAAATGGCAGCGGATGAAGGCTTTGCTTTGGGACGGGCGGCGCGGCCTGCTGACGGCAACATTGACGGGATTTGGCCGTGGTATTGGCGAGATTGGCGCTATCATGATTGTCGGCGGGAATATTGATCATCTGACCCGTGTATTAACGACGGCCATAGCCCTCGAGGTAGGCAAGGGGAACTTTCCGCTGGCACTTGGACTTGGCATTGTCCTGATAACCATCGCGATTCTGATTAATCTGGCGATCCATACTTTGTCGCGAACCGAGCGGGAGGGAACATGGTAGAGTCAATCCTTCCCGTATCCCTGCAAAATGTATCCGTGCGCAAAGGTGGGAAGTCAATCCTCGGCCCGCTTGATCTTCATATTGGAGAAACCGGTTGCAGTATTGTCATTGGGCCGAATGGAGCAGGCAAGACAACTTTGCTGCGCTTGATGCATGGTCTGGAACGGGCGAGTTCCGGTAGCGTGAAATGGGCCATCAGGAAAAGTGAGGCCTACGCCCGGCAGTCTTTCGTATTCCAAACACCGGTGATGCTGCGCCGCTCCGTTATCGAGAATATCGCCTATCCGCTTTCTGTGCGCGGTGTCCGCCGCCGAACAGCGCGTGCCACAGCGGAAGACTGGACAGAAAAAGTCGGTCTGGAATACGCAGCTCATCGGGAAGCGCATGTACTTTCCGGCGGAGAGAAACAAAAACTGGCAATGGCAAGGGCGCTAATCACGGCGCCGGATATCCTGTTCCTTGATGAGCCGACGACGAACCTTGACGGCGCCTCAACCCAGGAGATTGAGGCTTTGATCCGGGTGGCGACTGAAGAAGGGACACGCATTGTAATGGCGACCCATGACTTCGGGCAGGCGCGCCGACTCGCAACGGAAATCCTGTTCATGTATCACGGTGTCATCCATGAGCGCGCCGCCGTCAGTGATTTTTTTGACGGACCAAAAACCAAGGAAGCAACAACTTTTATCAGAGGAGATCTATTGATATGAAATTTCGATCTTTCTTAACGGCATTGACCATCTGGTTGATGACGGCAACAGTGACGATGGCCGATGAGATGAAAATGGCCGTTACGACCTCTTTTCATAATTCCGGCCTGTCGGACATTCTGGTTCCGGAGATCAAGAAGGACCTCGGGATTGACGTGCATCTCCTGATTGTTGGAACAGGCCAGGCGTTAAAGCTGGGGCGGGCAGGTGATGTTGATGCCATTCTGGTGCATTCCCGCAAAGCCGAGGAGGAATTCGTGGCACAGCGGTTTGGTACGCACCGTCGGGAAATCATGTATAATGACTTCATCCTTATCGGCCCAAAAACTGATGAGGCGGGCATTCAGGATGCAAAAACAGCAGCTGATGCTTTGGCCGCAATCGCAAAGAATGGCGCGGTTTTTGTGAGCCGCGGGGATGATAGCGGTACTCACCGGAAAGAGTTGGCACTCTGGAAATCGGCTGGCCTTGACCCTGAAAAAGACGGTGGACAGTGGTATCGTGCCAGCGGTTCCGGCATGGGGGCCACGCTAAACACAGCAAGTGCGATGAACGGATATGTCTTCGCGGACCGTGCGAGCTGGCTGAACTTCAAGAATAAGGGGGAGCTGGAACTGCTGTTTTCCGGTGATCCCGTGCTGTTCAATCAATATGCATATTTGCCGGTCAATCCGGAAAAGCACCCTCATGTCAAAAAGGAGCTGGCTATGAAGCTCGAAAAATGGCTGGTCAGCCCGAAAGCTCAGAAGTTGATCGGAGAGTATGAAATCGCCGGTCAGCAGCTTTTCGTTCCGAATGCCGGAACACTTGATAGCGACAGCTAGACCTTCAGGGTATGGGCGATCAGTTCAAGATGGTCCTGCCCATAAAACATGTCGCCATCGATGAAATATGTGGGGGAGCCAAAAGCTGACCGGCGGATGGCTTCCTCCGTATTTGCATCATAGAGTGCATGCACTTCATCGGATAGCGCGGCGGAAAGAAGTGGCGCTGGATCGACCTCGGCTCGTGCGCATATTTTTTTCAGATCTTCGGGGTTATCCAGATCAAAATCATCGACCCAATGGGCGCGCAGCATTTCCAGCGACAGCATATCTATATTCAGTCCCTGGACCAGGCCAGCAATCAACAGGCAGTTGGATAGCGTAATATCGTGAGCATGGTGGGTTGGCGTTCCTTTCATTACAGGAATGTTGCGATATTCCGCCCAGCGCTCTATCTCGCGGCCAAAGAAATACTCTTTATGTGCTTGCGTCCGGGAGGCGACAGGCTGTGCGCCGGTCGTGGTCACAAGTTTGCGCAAATCAAACGGCCGGTGGGCAATCTCGCGCCCGGATTTCTTGGCGATACGTAATAGCTCCGCATGACCGATATAGGCAAAAGCGGAGTATCCTGCATAAAAATATTCGATCACGGCCATGAGTATGACTTTTCTGTCCTGAGTATTTGATTAGTGATTTGAAAGAGTGCGACGCACCGCGTCCTGCCATCTCTCATATGCGGCTTCCCGCTCCTCTTGTGAGATGGAAGGCGTGAATTGTCTCTCTCGTTGCCAGCTATTCGAAAATTCTTCAACCGACGGATAAAATCCAACCTGAAGCCCGGCAAGATACGCGGCCCCAAGCGCCGTCGTTTCCGCAGAGGCAGGACGGTCGACCGGCGCCCCCAGAATGTCGGCGAGCCGCTGCATTGTCCATTCCGACGCGACCATGCCGCCATCTACACGCAGCACCGTTTCATGGGATTGGCTATCGGCGAAATCTGCTTGCATAGCATTGAGCAGATCCCGGGTCTGAAAGCAGACGCTTTCCAGCGCGGCTTTCGCGAGTTCCTTAGGGCCGGTTGCCCGGGTGAGACCGAATATCGCTCCGCGGCAATCCGCATCCCAATAGGGGGCCCCAATTCCGACAAAAGCGGGCACCATTATAACGGACTGACCAGCGTCCGCCTCCTTCGCAAACTCGCCCGATTGCGCCGCATGCTCGATGATGCCAAGGCCGTCCCGAAGCCACTGAACCGCCGCCCCGGCGACGAAAATTGATCCTTCCAGCGCATATGTCGGCTTGCCGTTTAACTGATAGGCAACTGTCGTTAGAAGCTTATGTGTCGATTGAATAGGTGTATCGCCGGTATTAAGAAGGGCGAAGCACCCCGTCCCGTATGTTGATTTCATCATGCCGGGTTTGGTGCAGGCCTGACCGACAACGGCCGCCTGCTGATCGCCTGCGATGCCGGTGATCTTGGCGGAGTGGCCAAACAGGGATGCGTCCAGATCACCGAAATCGCTTGAACTATCTCGAACCTCTGGTAACAGGGATTTCGGAATTCTCAGAATTTCCAGCAACTCATCGGACCAGCATCCTTCATGAATATCATAGATGAGGGTTCGGCTGGCATTGGTGGCGTCCGTCGCATGAACCTTTCCATCGGTTAGCCGCCAGAGGAGGAAACTGTCTATCGTCCCGAACGTGAGTTTCCCAGCATTGGCCGCATCACGCGCTCCGGTAACATTATCGAGCAGCCAGGTAATTTTGGTGCCGGAAAAATAGGGGTCCAGTAAAAGCCCCGTCCTTTCAGAGAATAACGGTTCCATATCCCGGGATTTCAGTTCAGAGCAGAACTGGGCAGTGCGGCGATCCTGCCAGACAATCGCATTATGAATGGCCTTTCCGGTTTCCCGGTCCCAAATGACGGTTGTTTCGCGTTGATTTGTGATACCAATAGCCGCGACATCTTTGATCGTTACGTTTGCACGCTCCAGTGCCTGTTTAATTGTTGCCAGTGTTGTTTGCCAGATATCCTCCGGATCGTGCTCGACCCATCCGGAAGCCGGAAAATGCTGTTTAAATTCCTGCTGCCCGACTGTAACAGGTCGATGCTCCCGGTCGAAAAGGATGGCGCGGCTCGACGTGGTACCCTGATCAATGGCTAGGATATATTCTGGCATTCGATTTGTTCGCTTTTATCTTTATTCCCTGTAATCGGATTTTGGCATGCAGTGAAATGATATGCCAGCCCGTTTTATGCTGTGTCGTGTTCAATTCTTGATTTCAAAGAAGCTCGCTTTCGTGAAATTGATGCAAAGGGGCCTAATTTTGGTTTTCCGACTTGACGTGACCTCTCGGGGCTTTAACTTTGCGAAGCAGGGGAGGTGAGAACATGAAAGTGTGTGTCGCCGGTGCCGCAGGAGCTTTTGGCCAAAAACATCTCGACGCCATCGCAAACATAGACGGGATAGAGGTTGCTTCGATTGTCGGTCGGGAAGAAGGAAACACGAGAGCGGCGGCCGAGGTTCGGGGGATAGGTCATTGGACCCTGGATCTTGCGGAAAGTTTGGCCCGAGACGAAATTGACTGTGTTATTTTATCCACACCAACTCAGCTGCACGCGGATCAGGCAATTCAATGCCTTCATGCGGGAAAGCATGTTCTTGTCGAAATACCGATGGCGGACAATCTTGCTGACTCGCGTCGGATTGGGGCCGTCCAGAAGGAAACCGGTCGGATCGCTATGGCTGGACATGTCCGGCGTTTCAATCCAAGTCACCAATGGATACACAGTAAAATCAAATCAGGCGACTTGTCCCTTCAACAGCTAGACGTCCAGACCTATTTCTTTCGCCGGACGAATACCAATGCGCTCGGCAAGCCCAGAAGCTGGACCGATCATTTGCTTTGGCATCATGCCTGCCATACGGTGGACCTGTTCCAGTATCAGACAGGAGCCGTCGCCTCACATGTTTATGGCTTGGCAGGACCGCTTCATCCGGAACTCGGGATTGCACTGGATATGAGTATCGGAATGAAATCACCTTCCGGGGCGCTTTGCACCCTTTCTCTTTCCTTTAACAACGATGGTCCGTTTGGCAGTTTCTCTCGATATATTTGCGATAAGGGTACTTACATTGCCCGGTATGGCGATCTGGTCGACGGCTATGACAACCCGATAGATCTCTCGGATATCGCGATTTCGGACAACGGGATAGAGCTGCTCGATCGTGAGTTCTTCTCGGCCATTGAGGAAGGACGTGAACCCAACAGCTCTGTGGCCCAATGCCTTTCGGCTATGGAAACGCTGGACCGGATCGAAAAATGCTTCATAAGCTGACGTTGTCCGATTGACTTGATCTTCCATACATGACGCAATAGTGGACGTTAGTTTTTCAATCGGTTGTGAATAATGTTGCGTCTGCAGGGCACCATCCCCTTCATCCGTCAGGAATGGCGATTTCTTCTATTCGGGTTGCTCATGGCCTTCTGGTCCGGGCCCGGGCAGACTTATGTGATCTCCGTTATTGGCGGCCATATCCGCAACGATTTTGGCCTCAGTAATGGCGAGTTTGGTAGTATCTATACCGTCGCCACGCTTTGTTGCGCTGCGCTACTCTGGAAGGGAGGACCGCTGGTCGATCGTTTACCTCTCAAAAATTTCGTTCTCAAGATCGGGCTTTTGATGGTAGCGGCGATGATTGCGTTTGGATTTGTACAGGGCCCTATATCCTTGTTTTTTGGCATTATTGGTGTCCGCTTTCTCGGACAGGGAATGATGACTCATATTGCTCTGACTGCGATGGCACGTCGTTATGAAGTGGAGCGGGGCCGGGCCATTGCAATTGCCGCGCTCGGCTTTCCGTTGGGAGAAGCATTATTTCCACCGCTCATCGTGCTGGCACTTGGTTTTGTCGACTGGCGCATGATCTGGCCGGGGATGGCGATCTTGGCGGCAATAACATTGTTACCTGGCGCGTCCTTCCTGATCCGGCATACAAGCCGTCAGGATGGAACGGGAGCTTCGGAGCTTCAAGCGGCGGATGAGGACGCCAAGCACTGGACCCGCGCAGAGATGCTTCGTGACAGCAAGTTTTACCTGTTGCTTCCGACGGCAATGGCACAAGCGGCCATCATTACAGGGCTCTTTTTCCATCAGGTATATTTTATCGCGCTGAAGGGGTGGGATTTCGAAATATGGAGTTTGAGCTTCGTCATCTTTGCAATTGCTTCACTGTGTGGCGGTATGATAGCGGGCTTTCTCGTGGATATGTTTCGGGCGCGCAGGCTCGTTCCGTTTGTGTTATTGCCCATGTCCTTCGGCATACTCGTTTTTGCGCTTTTTCCTGAACAGATATTTGCCGGTGTCGTTATGTTTTTTCTTGGCATGGGCGCGGGTTCGACCAATCCGGTATTATCATCCCTTTGGCCGGAACTTTATGGTACGCGGCATCTCGGTGCCATTCGCTCCGTGGCAACTGTGGTTATGGTGTTCGGATCGGCGCTTGGTCCTATCTTTATGGGATTTGCGTTGGATGCAGGGGCCTCTCTGAAGGCGATCTCTCTGGTTTCAGTGTTGATTGCGATCCTGTCCGCTATAATGGCGAGGGTTGCGCTATCTTCTCGTTGTCGATAGGCGGTACTGTCCACCGGTTTAATAAGATGCAATCATTCGCCATTTTTTTTCGGCGCTAGCCTCGGGCGAAGAAGATTAAAATTTTACTAATTTTTTTACCATATCCCCCGTTTAGGGGATGAAGAGTTACGCCCCTTCATAGTAGGTTTACTTCAGAATTGATAAATTTACAGACATACGGCTCGAATTTAGCTATTTTTAGAGAGAGTTAGCTGATTCGACGTCACCAAGGTTAAATTAAGTTTGTGGAGTAGGGTAAAATGGTAACGGCAAACGGTAACAACACCAACGGCACTAAAAATGTGAGCGGTGCTGAAATTGTTATTGAAGCAGCTCCTGGAAAGACAATCAGGTTACCTATTGAATCGCTTCAGGGTGTCTTGTTTACACAGGATTCGGGAAATCTGATCGTTGTGCCGGCTGAAGGTGGTGAACCTATCCTGCTCCAGGATTTTCTGACTTTCGCCGCAACTGAAAATCCTCCTAAAATTGAACTGATAGATGGTGAAATCGTAGAGATAAGCGAAATTACACCGCTTATTCAGGGATATTCGCTCGCAGATATCAATCCTGAGGCCGGTGAAGACAATAGCGATGGTGGTGGCGCGAATTTCAGTCCCTTCAATGAGGGCAGTATCGGCGATCCTATCGGGATTGCTGACTTGCTGCCCCCGACAGAATTGTCTTTTGGCCGTGAGGAAATCGAAGAAATTATCGGTGAGAATGAGGATTTCGATCCGATCTCCAATACACCGCCCGAGACGCCTCCTCCGCCGCCACCGCCGCCTCCTGGACCGGATGATCCGACAGGTACGGTTACCCTTACCTTTGAGACGGAAGGTGGGCAGTCCGGACCGGTAAGCGGTGGATATGAAGACTGGCAGCCAAACCAGAATGTTGGTGATACATCTGAATTACCGATGCAGGTTGTCGTCGGATTTACGCCGGATGCGGATGAAGAACTGACGTCCGTTGATATTTCTGGCTTCCCCGCCGGATCGCGCTTCTTCGTCGGAGGAATCGGTGTCGGCAATGAAGTGAATGTTGCCGGTGGCAGCTATACTGTGGCGGCCGTTGGGGGCGTTTTGCCTGTAATGTATCTTTTGCCGCCCGGAAATTCCGATGCGGATATTCCTTTGGATGTAACGGCAAATTTCCAGAACGGCGCCGGTGCAACCGGATCTGCGGATGGCAACGGGACAGCTATTATTGATGCGGTTGCCGATGCTCCGACGGCTTCTGGTAACGGCGCGGTCTCAGGGGAAGAGAACACAGCAATAGAACTTCCTGAAATTTCAGCCGGCCTTCAGGATAATGACGGCTCTGAAACCCTCGCGTTGTCCGTTGGTGGCGTGCCTGTGGGGGCAACACTCTCCGATGGTGTCAATAACTTCGTTGGTGATGGTTCTGATGCTGACATTACGGGTTGGGATCTTGCAAATCTTACAATTACTCCACCCACAGATGATGACACTGATTTCACTCTGACTCTAACGGCGACAGCAATTGAAGGCGCGTCAGTGGCTGGCGGTGGAGAACTGACCGATACCAATAATGAAGCAAGCACAAGCTTCACTATCGATGTAACTGTTGATTCGGCACCACCTTCTGATGACGGTCCAACCGCAATTGACGACCGTCCTGCGGCGTTGATTGAGACGGTCAACACCCATGCGGTTTTTGTCATTGATACGTCAGGCAGTATGAATTCATATGAGCTGGGTTTGATGGAAGAAGCCCTCAAAAACCTAGCATGGACGATGTTTACGCAAAATGCTACGGGCACTGCCATTACCTTGATTGAGTTTGATGACGATGCAAATTTTCTTGGTGCCGGGACTTTTACGACCCTGGAATCCGTATGGGAAGCGCTTGATGTTGTCAGCACGCTGTCTAATGGCGATACAAACTACGAAGCGGCACTTAACGCTGCTCGGTCTGTTGATTTTATACCGGGTTATAATCAGGAAATTTATTTTCTGTCTGATGGTCAGCCGACAGTTGGCGACACGCAGGCCGGCATCGATGCGTTCAACAATTGGGTAACGAACGACCTTACCGGAGCAAAGGTGTTCTCTGTCGGGATCGGCGGTGATGCAGAGAATAGCGCTTACCTTGGTTTGTTCGATAACACGCCTGAAGATAACAACATCGATCCGCCAGCGGGGGATCCTTACTTCTATGTAAGCGATGCAGAGGACTTAATGTCAAGCATTGTGCCACAAAGTGGCTGGGTCAATGGCAACGTGCTTGATAATGATCTTTTGGGTTCCGATCCGCTTGCGGATATTCCCATTCAATCAATCAGCTATAACGGGGAGACCTTTGATCTTACGGGTAGCCCGAATTCTACCGTCGAAGGAAACTTTCTATATATTGCGACGGATTTTGGTCTTCTGCGGATGAATTTCGAGAACGGCGATTATGCCTTCATTACAAATACGAATGTGACCGGTGTCGAACAGGAGAAGATAGGATATACCATTGTTGACAATGATGGGTCTACAAGCTCAGCGGAGCTGACGATAACGATTATGCCAGACTATAGCTTGCTAGGAACAGCGGCGGCCGACGATATTGACGGCAGTGCGATCAACGACATCATTATTGGTGCACCTGGGAACGATACTTTGTTTGGCGATGATGGCAATGACCAGTTCTACTACAGCGATGCCGGGTCAGACGGGCAAGATGTTATCGAGGACTTCGGCGCCAACGGCGACTCGGACGTTATCAACCTGTCCGCAATTTTTGACAGGCTTGACATCGCACCTGGTGAACGGGCAGATCATGTTTTCTTCTCTGAATCGGGAGGGAATACCACGATTACAGTCACCGACGGATCGAACGCCGAAATAGCCGGCTTCTCCATTGTGGTTGAAAACGTGTCTCTCGACAATTCGGATATTACCAACGGAAAAATTGTCGTCGATGAAAGCTGATGGCTTTGTTGACAGGAAGGGAAAAGGCCGTAGTTATCTGCGGCCTTTTTTCTTTTAAATCCGGATTTAAAACACTGGAAGGCAGGCGTCGCTTATCTTAGAATGCATTCTCGCATACGGAGTATGACGCAAAAAATTATGGGGACCTGAGTTTTGAGCAACATAAAAAAATTTCTGGTATTGGTTCTGGCTGTTGTGATGGTCGCCCCAACAATTGCGGGGGCACAGGATTTGTCAATTTCCGCGTTCAAGGGGGACTGGCGGGGTAACGCTGTCTCAGAGAGTAATGTGAGCGTCAGCTTTCCGATCACCAGCCGTGATATTGACGTGAATATCAAACCGACGGCGGAAGGGGATTTTTCTATTACCTGGCGGACGCTCTTGCGCCAGAAAGGAACACCGGAAGACCCTACGGAAGTCCTGAAAGAAACAACACTCACTTTTGTCAAAACGGACAAGAAGAATGTCTGGAAGGATAGTAATTCAGGTGATGTCTATGCCGGGGATACGGTTTCCTGGGCGCAGATTAAGAAACAGACATTGACCGTTTATGTGATGGCGATCAGTGAGTCCGGCGGCTATGACATGCAGATTTATAAGCGGACATTGACGGGCGTGAATATGGAGCTGGACTTCACAGCCATCCGCGATGGCGCCATTCGCAGGACCGCGAAAGGCCAGCTTGTTCTCAATAGCTATTAATTCTCTGACTTCACTTTAAAAATCCCCAATCCCCGGAGAAATATTGCGTTTCTGCGGTATGGTTTGCCGCGTTTGAGAGGGCGGCGGTGCGGCGCGCTGGGCACAGTCCGACCGCTCGCAAAGCCGGCAGGTAATGCCGATGGGCATCACGGCCTTTGGGGTGGTGAGATTTAAGTTATCTGCATAAATTAGTCGATGTGCGTCAGAAATATCGCATCCGATGCTGATGGCATAATGGCGTTTAGGCTGGGCATATCCAAGGCTTGGCTTGGTAACGGTGCGGGCAATCGAGAAAAAACGGCTTCCGTCTGGCATCTCGGATATCTGTGGACATAAGGTGCCCGGCGTCATGAAGGCGGCATGTAGGACCCAGCGGGGGCAGGAGTTGCCATACCTCGGGATGCGTAAGCCAGAGGCACTGAAGCGTTTTGAGATATTGCCGGCAATATCGCACCGGATTAGGTGAAACGGTACGCCAATCTTCCCGGGCCGCATCAAGGTTGTCAGTCGGTGGCAGATCTGCTCGAAACTCGCATCGAACTGTTGTTGTAGGAGTTCTATGTCATACCTTAAATCCTCTGCTGCCCGAAAGAACTGCTCATAAGGTAGCAAAAAGGCACCGGCAAAATAGTTAGCGAGCGCCGCTATTCCTTTCTGCCGTGCCGCATCCGTCGGTAACTCCGGCGCGTTCGCCAGTTCTTTGAAAAGCTCGGGAAATTTCAATTGCCCGCAGAGCAGCGCAAGATGGAAATTCACACTTGATTGAGGTAATGATTTTGAGAGAACCAGAGACTGGTTCTTCTCATCATACAGTGTTGCCTCGGTATTGTGGCTATCGCGCGTTGCGAAATCGACGCTTATGTCATATTCCTGTTTTAAATGTGCGATCATCAGGGGCATAGGGGGAAGATTGCTATTCCCTAATAACATCCGAAACTCAGTTGCCGCAGTTTCTATCTGGTCGAAATAGTTGTTACGGGCCTGGATAAAATCAGAGACAGCCTCGTTCGGAGAGGGAGCCCAAGTCTTGCCTGTTAGGCTTCCGTCACCGACGACGCCTAGCATTTCATTCACCGTGTCATTCAGCGCGTCGCTATCTTTTAGCGCGATTTGCAGGAATTCCCTGCGCTCCTTCGGGCTCAGATCTTCATTATCGTGAACAATTTCCGTGGACGACATGATAGATGTCACAAGCGTTCTGAGACGAAAGGACGAATCGGCAAACAACAAATCCTGGGAAAGCCGTTCGCTCAAAAGCTGTAAGTCTGTCTGCGCAGACTTGAAGGCATCATAGGTTTTCTTGAAGGCGGAACTCAAAGCGGGAGCATCCGCAGCCATTTCGGCAATTTCGTCATCCGTAAATTCATCGTCTGAGAAGAGCGGATCTTTCAAGGCATCAGTGATCTCCCCGATCAGATGGCCTTCTTCTTGAGGCGAGAAAACCTGCGGGTCGACTTTCAGGATTTTGCTTAAATGCAACAATAAGGGAACGGTGATGCTGCGCCGGTTATGCTCGAGCAGATTAAGATAGCTTGCAGAAATGCCCAGCCGATCAGCCAGCTCGACCTGAGTTAGTTCTTTTTCCTTGCGCAAACGTCGTAACCGATTGCCAAGAAGCGGAGATTTCGCCATCGGCAGCTCCAGAAATTTACATGAATTTACAAATTTACAAAATAGATTAGAAAATATTTACATAAAAAACCGCTGTTTTACAATGTTTTATTGGGAATAGTGGCAAAAATGTGAAATTTTTACACGGCAGGGTCGAGTCTGAATTGACAACATATCAAATTCGCTCTGCCCGGGGATGATACAATAATCTATGGGAGACAATTCATGAGCGATATTAAAAAATCAGGCTTGTCGCGCCGCGGCTTACTCAAGGCCGGTGCTGTTGGCGGCTTGGTTGCCGCGACGCCAAGCTTCTTCGTAAAGAACGCCTGGGCCGAAGAGTTCCGCAACAATCCAGAGAATTCCGGCGAGCTGAAATTGGGCTTTAACGTACCGCAGTCCGGACCTTATGCAGATGAGGGAGCTGACGAACTACGCGCCTACATGCTCGCTGTTAAGCATTTGAACGGAGAAGGGGACGGTGGTATGCTGAATACCTTCAAGCCGTCCATGCTCACCGGTAACGGCGTTCTTGGCAAGAAAGTGACCTATTCAACCGGCGATACCCAGACGAAATCGGATGCCGCCCGCGAATCGGCGAAACGCATGATCGAAAAAGATGGTGTTCTGATGATTACTGGCGGCTCCTCCTCCGGTGTGGCCGTAGCCGTTCAATCACTCTGTCAAGAGCAGGGCATTATCTTTATGGCAGGCTTGACCCATTCCAATGATACGACGGGCAAGGACAAGCGCCGCTACGGCTTCCGGCATTTCTTCAATGCTTACATGTCCGGTGCTGCGCTGGCGCCTGTGCTGAATAAGGAATATGGCGGTGACCGCCGAGCTTATCACCTGACGGCCGATTATACGTGGGGTTGGACCCAGGAAGAGTCGATCAAGAACTCGACCGAGGCGCTTGGCTGGGAAACGGTGAACACGGTGAAGACGCCGGTTGGTGCTGGTGACTTCTCTCAGTATATCACGCCGGTCCTGAATTCTGGAGCTGATGTTCTAATCCTGAACCACTATGGTAAGGACATGATCAACTCGCTTAGTCAGGCGGTTCAGTTCGGTCTGCGTGACAAGCAGGTCAATGGCAAGAATTTCGAGATTGTGGTTCCTCTCTTCTCGCGTCTGATGGCGCAAGGTGCGGGCGATGCGATCAAGGGAATTCTGGGTACGACCAACTGGAACTGGTCACTACAGGATGAGGGCTCGAAGGCCTTTGTTCAGTCTTTCGGTGCTGAATATGGTGCGCCGCCATCCATGGCTGCTCATACATGCTATGTGCAGACATTGCTCTACGCGAATGCCTGTGAAATGGCCGGAACATTCTATCCTCCGGAAGTGATCAAGCAGCTTGAGGGCTTTAATTTTGATGGTATGGGCAATGGTCCGACGCTTTATCGTGCAGAAGATCACCAGTGCTTCAAGGACGTTCTTGTGGTGCGCGGGAATGACAACCCGACCAGCCAGTTTGATCTCCTGAAAGTGGTTGATGTTACACCACGGGCTCAGGTCGAATATGACTGGACGATTTTCGGTGGTGAGTTGGGCCCATATGAAGTGAAAATGTAGTTCTGACGAAAATCGCGGGCTGGCGTGTATCAAATACGCCAGCCCGCAAGTTTCTCGACGGTGTTTAAGTCGGCTAGAATAAAGTCGCAGGGTTATTCGGGGTAGATTTCATGGATGCCATTTTTATTCAAATACTCAATGGCCTTGATAAAGGAGCGGCGTATGCCCTCATTGCACTGGGGCTAACCCTTGTGTTCGGGACGCTGGGGATCGTTAATTTTGCGCATGGGGCGTTATTCATGCTCGGCGCGTTCTGCGCTGTTACCTTTCAAAAGCTCGTTACACTTTCAGTCAAGGTTCGCGACGAAGGGGTAACTGCCTTTGCCGCCTACAAAGAGCAGCCTTATCTTGAAACCTGGTTTGGCGAGACCGGTCGGATGATTATTGATTATTCTGTTCCGTTGTCGATTCTGTTGGCCATACCTTTTATGCTGCTTGTCGGCTATGTCATGGAACGGGGCTTGATCAAGCATTTCTATAAGCGTCCTCATGCAGAGCAGATCTTGGTCACCTTCGGCCTTGCGATCGTTATCCAGGAAATCATTAAATCATTTTTTGGCGCTAATCCGATACCGCAGCCCGCCCCCGATATTTTAGCTGGCAGCGCTGATGTTGGCCTCTGGGTCGGCCTCGGCAATAACCTGGTCTATCCCTGGTGGCGCCTGATTTATCTTTGTTTCTCGGCTGTCGTCATTTTCGGGGTCTTTGCATTTTTGCAATTCACGACCTATGGCATGGTCGTGCGGGCTGGTATGCGCGACCGAGAAACCGTTGGGCTTCTCGGTATCAATATCGAACGGCGATTCACAGTCGTCTTTGCCATTGCTGCTATTGTCGCCGGTGTCGCCGGTGTGATGTACACACCGATTTTGCCGCCGGACTATCATCTGGGAATGGATTTTCTGGTGCTTTCATTCGTCGTCGTTGTCGTGGGCGGAATGGGCTCGCTTGGTGGCGCTGTGCTCGCCGGGTTCCTGCTGGGCGTCGTACAGTCTTTTGCCTCGATGAATGAGGTGAAGGAGATTCTTCCGGGGATCGACCAGATTATTCTCTATCTCGTCGCTGTTGTTATTTTGCTTGTCTTGCCACGCGGTCTCATGGGCCGGGCTGGAGTGATGGATGACTGATACCAAGAAGCCATTTTTGAATGACACCATGCTGGTGATCATTTTTACCGCCGCTATCCTTGCGATGCCACTCTGGCTCGAGCCGATCGGGGGTAACTATCCGGATTTGCTGCAAAAATTTGCGATCTACGGAATTTTTGCCATTGGGTTTAATATTCTATTTGGCCTGACAGGATATCTCTCATTCGGCCATGCCGCCTTCCTGGGTGTCGGGTCCTATGCCGCCGTATGGTCGTTCAAATTATTGACGATGAATGTGATTCCGGCCGTGATATTCGGTGTCCTGTTTGCCGGAATCCTTGCCGCCGCCATCGGCTTCCTGAGTTTGCGCCGGACCGGGATTTACTTCTCAATCCTTACGTTGGCCTTTGCGCAGATGTCATACAATCTCGCCTATTCGGTACTGACGCCGATTACAAATGGTGAGACGGGATTGCAGCTTGCTCGATCTGATCCTCGTATTCTCGATCGCATGTTCATGGATGGATCCGCTTCTGCGGGCCTGCCGAGTACCGATCTCTTCGGGGAGACGATGAGCGGCTATCCCGGCTTTTATTTCTGTGCCGTGCTGTTGATCATCTGCTTCTATATTTCCTTGCGGATATTCAGATCACCGTTCGGTCTTATGCTGAAGGGCATCAAGTCCAATCAAAACCGGATGAGGTACACGGGTCTGAATACCCGTCCCTATATGCTGACGGCGTTTATAATTTCCGGCATGTACGCTGGCTTGGCAGGTAGCCTTCTCGCCGTGACAGACCCGTTGGCCGGCGCCGAGCGGATGCAATGGACCGAGTCGGGTGAGGTGGTGCTGATGACCATTCTTGGGGGCGCCGGTACACTTATCGGGCCAATGCTGGGCGCCGGATTGATCAAGTATTTTGAGAATATCTTCTCTGCCTTTGACAATAACGTGCTGCAGCAAGCCTTCTCCTTCCTGCCTGACAGTGTTGTCGACTTTGTTGTGCCGGTCGTCGGTCTCTTTGTCGGAAGCGGCTGGCATCTCAGCCTGGGCCTGCTGTTCATGGTTATCGTGATATTCCTACCAGGTGGACTGGTTGAGGGGTTCCGTCGAATTTACGCTTATTTCAAATCAGGTCGGGATAATAAATCCCAGACTGTTGAAGCACATAATCAGGCTGGCGAGTAGAGGGTACATTATGAGTGATCTTGTTCTTCATCTCGATAACATCAACAAGAGTTTTGGTGGTCTTAGCGCCCTTTCCGATGTCAACCTGCATGTTGAAGAGGGAACAACACATGCAATTATCGGCCCCAACGGCGCCGGTAAATCGACATTGCTGAATGTATGTATCGGCCGCCTGAAACCGGACACCGGTAAAGTAACTTTTGCCGGTAGCGAACTGACGGGGCGGCAGCCCCATGAAATTGCCCAGCTTGGCGTCGCAAGGGTTTTTCAGACTCCTGAGATTTTTCAGGAGATGACCTTGCTTGAGAATGTCATGATCCCCGCGTTTTCGCATCGGGACGGGGCCTTCCGGTTCAATGCAAATAAGCTGTTGAGCCAACAGTCCGAACTTCGCGATGAAGCAGAGCATATTCTCGAAGACGTGGGCCTTAAGGACATGATGATGTCGGAAGCTGGCAGTCTCAGCCGTGGCGACAAGCGGCGGTTGGAGCTGGGTATGTGTCTGATCCTGCGCCCGCGTCTGTTGCTCCTGGATGAGCCCACAGCCGGTATGGCGCGTCATGATACCAACCAAACCATTGAGCTCCTTAAGAAGATCAAATCACGGGGGATGACGAAAGTGATTATTGAACATGATATGCATGTTGTGTTCAGTCTTGCCGATAAGGTCAGCGTGCTGGCCCGCGGCCAGATTATCGCGGGCGGAGATCCACAGAGTGTTCGGGAGGATCCGAAGGTCAAGGAAGCTTATCTGGGAGGGGCTCACTAATGTCTGAAACTTCTGAAAAGAGGCCCTATTTTAGCGTAAAGGATATTCACGCCTATTATGGCGAATCGTACATTGTGCAGGGTGTTTCTTTCGATATCGAGGAAGGAGATATTGTTGCGCTGCTGGGGCGCAATGGCGCCGGAAAGACATCGACTTTGCGGGCGCTTGCCCGGGTCGACAGCCCGAATTTGAAGCGTGGCGAGATTTACCTCGACGGCAAGCCAATACACACGCTCAAGGCTTTTCAGGCAGCGAGCAAGGGTATTCAACTCGTTCCTGAAGACCGCCGGATCATTGGTGGTTTGACAGTGGAGGAGAATCTTGTCCTTGCCCAGGTTGCGGAACCAAAAGGCTGGGAGATCGAACGTATATATGATCATTTTCCCCGTCTTGGGGAACGACGCAATCAGGATGCGATCACTATGTCCGGCGGCGAACAGCAGATGCTCGCGGTTGCCCGGGCTCTTGCTCGGGATGTGAAGCTCCTGTTTCTGGATGAGCCCTATGAAGGACTTGCTCCCGTCATTGTGCAGGAGATTGAGAAAATTCTGCTGGAGATCAAGAAACTGGGGATTACGACGATCATCGTCGAGCAAAATGCGATCGCTGCGCTGAAGCTGGCGGACAAGGCGTTAATCCTTGATATGGGCCAGATTGCCTTTCGCGGCACGGCGCAGCAAGTCCTTGATGATCAGGAATTACGTCATGAATATCTGGCGATTTGATCGCCTGGAGTCTGGCATATTCTGATATTTTGATTGTATTGGGGTGGCGACGGACGCTTAAATATCCTATTGATTGTTGATAAGTAACAGGACAAAGACAAACATTGGGTGAAAGGACTTAAAAGAATGTCTGCAAAGGATCTATATCCCGTACCGGAAGAACTGGCGAAGACGGCATGGGCCGATAAGACGAATTATCAGGCAATGTACCGCGCGTCGATCGAAGATCCTGAGGCTTTTTGGGGGGAGCATGGCAAGCGTGTTGACTGGATCAAGCCCTACACGAAGGTCAAGGATGTTTCCTATGATAAAGATGATTTGCACATTCGCTGGTTCTATGACGGCACACTTAATGTCAGCTACAATTGCCTTGACAGGCACCTTGATGCCCGCGGGGATAGCACTGCGATAATCTGGGAAGGGGATGATCCCAACGACGATAAAACACTGACATATCGAGAATTGCATGCCGAGGTATGTAAATTTGCAAATGTCTTGAAGGCGCAGGGAATAAAGAAAGGGGATCGCGTAACCCTCTATATGCCCATGATCGTGGAGGCGGCTGTTGCCATGCTGGCCTGTACCCGCATTGGCGCCATCCATTCGATTGTGTTTGGTGGTTTTTCCCCCGACGCATTAGCAGGCCGCATTCAGGACTGCAAATCAAACTGCATCATTACGGCGGATGAGGGTGTTCGCGGGGGCAAGCCAATTCCCCTCAAGGCCAATACAGATAAGGCGCTGGAAGATTGTCCGGATTGTGCCACCTGCATCGTTGTGGAACGCACAGGCAAAAAGACAGGCTGGGTTGACGGACGGGACGTCTGGTATCACGAAGAAATGTCCAAGGTTGACGCCGACTGCCCGCCAGAAGAAATGAATGCGGAAGACCCGCTTTTCATCCTTTATACCTCGGGCTCAACCGGGCAGCCGAAAGGTGTTCTGCATACGACTGGCGGATACATCGTCTATGCTGCGATGACTCATCGTTATGTGTTCGACTATCACGATGGCGATATTTACTGGTGTACAGCCGATGTCGGCTGGGTGACGGGCCATAGCTATATTATATACGGCCCGCTTGCAAACGGGGCGACAACCCTGATGTTTGAAGGCGTGCCGAATTACCCAACGGTCTCACGCTTCTGGGAAGTTTGTGATAAGCACCAAGTCAATATTTTCTATACGGCACCAACGGCAATCCGCGCTCTGATGCGCGATGGTGATGAACCGGTTAAAAAGACATCCCGCAAGTCGCTCCGTCTGTTGGGCTCGGTTGGAGAGCCGATTAACCCGGAAGCCTGGCGATGGTATTATGATGTTGTCGGCGAAGGCCGATGCCCGATCGTTGATACATGGTGGCAGACGGAGACCGGCGGTATTCTGATTTCTCCGTTGCCTGGTGCGACGGCACTGAAACCGGGCTCGGCTACTCTTCCATTCTTCGGAATAGACCCTGTGATGGTGGATAGTGAGGGGAAGGTACTAGAAGGAGCCTGCGAAGGCGTCCTTTGCATCAAGGATAGCTGGCCGGGCCAGATGCGGACTGTCTATGGCGATCATGAACGCTTCATTCAGACCTATTTTTCAAATTTCCCCGGCCGTTATTTCACGGGCGACGGCGCCCGCCGCGACGAGGATGGATATTACTGGATCACCGGACGGGTGGATGACGTGATCAATGTGTCCGGGCATCGCATGGGTACAGCGGAAGTCGAAAGCGCGCTGGTCGCTCATGATCTCGTTGCCGAAGCTGCTGTTGTGGGCTATCCCCATGATATCAAGGGACAGGGAATATATGCCTATGTGACGCTGACATCGGGGGTTGAGCCGACGGAAGAACTACGGGCGGAACTCTCAAAATGGGTACGACAGGAAATCGGACCGATCGCGACACCGGATCTGATCCAATGGGCACCGGGATTGCCGAAGACCCGATCCGGCAAGATAATGCGGCGGATATTGCGGAAAGTTGCGGAAAATGACTACGGAAGTCTTGGGGATACATCAACATTGGCCGAACCCGCGGTCGTTGACGATCTGATCTCAAACCGAATGAACAGATAATGTTCGCGAGCGTCATTTCTGGATAGAGATTGACCGATGACAATATCCGGAAGAATAGGGTATGATTGACGTTCAGGAAGCCGAAGAGTTGGGCAACGAATATAAAAGAGCATGGTGCAAAGCCGGAACCTATCGTTGACCCTCAGCATCTTCGGCGAAGTGAGGGAGCGAACGCCAATATGTCACATACGGTGCTTGTCGTGGAGGACGAACCGAATATCGTCCTGTCACTACAGTTTATATTGAGACAAGCGGGCTTCACGGTGCGCGTAGCCCGCGATGGCGATCAGGCGTTGCGGGCGATAGATGATTATGTACCCAATCTGGTGATACTGGATATCATGTTGCCCAAACAGGACGGCTTTGCGGTATGCGAGGCGATCCGGGCGAACGCCGCCTGCCGGAACGTAAAAATTATTATGTTGTCAGCAAAAAGCCGAGAGGCCGACAAGGAGCGGGCGCTTGCGCTGGGTGCGGATGAATTTGTGACCAAGCCTTTTTCCACCCGGGCGCTTGGTAAAATGGTCAAGGATATCGTTACGATAAAGAAACCGGTACATCAGGCGAAATAGTCTGAAAAGACGGGATAATGAAGATAATACGGACATGAATGGATGATTAGGACCGGGCGCAAAAAGGAATGGTCAATCCTGCTGTTTGTAGTCTGTCTGATAGCCTTCGTGCCGCCAATGATTTCCCTTTTTGATGTGCCGACCTTAATTTCTGGAATTCCCATCAGCTATTTGTATATGTTCGGGGTCTGGGCGGCTGTAATTGCCATGACGGCTCTTGGCGCACGGCGCGGGATCGAGAAAACGGTCGAGACACCTGGCACGGGGCGCGATAGGATCGCCGCCGACAGCGAGAGGGGAAATGAATAATGTCCGGCGGTATCGTCCTCACGGTTTCATTTCTCTATCTGGGTCTGTTGTTTGCCATTGCCCAGTTTGTTGATTCACGGGCTGAAAAAGGCCGCCCTCTTACCAGAAACCCTTATATCTACACTCTTTCAATCGCAGTATTCTGCACCTCCTGGACATTCTATGGCAGTGTTGGATTAGCGGCGACACAGGGCCTTGATTTTTTGCCCATTTATCTTGGTCCGACACTTGTCTTCGTGCTCTGGTCGATCATCTGGGTCAAGATTGTCCGGATCTGCAAGGTCCATCGTATCACCTCCATTGCCGACTTCATCGCGTCGCGTTATGGCAAGCAGGCGAAGCTGGGTGGTCTGGTGACCATCATCGCCGTGGTCGGGACGACGCCTTATATTTCCCTGCAGCTTAAATCGATTGCGACGAGCTTTCGTATTCTGGTAAGTTCGTCAGAAACGGCGTTACTCCATGCGCCGAGTGAGCCCATATTCTTTATTGATACGACCCTAATTGTGGCAATTGCTCTCGCGCTCTTCGCTATTCTTTTCGGGACACGCCACATTGATGCGAGTGAGCATCATGAGGGGCTGGTCGCCGCCATCGCCTTTGAATCCGTGGTCAAGTTGGTGTCCTTCCTCGCCGTTGGCTTTTTCGTAACCTATGGCCTGTTTAACGGCTTCTCCGATTTGTTCTCGACGGCTGCAAACAGGGGGCTCAGCGAGCTTTTTACGGTATCAAGTGATCACGACTACAGCATCTGGATGACGATGACGGTCTTATCCATGGCCGCGATCATTTGTCTGCCAAGACAGTTCTATATCACCGCAGTCGAAAATCCGGATGAGTCATTTCTGCGCAAGGCAACCTGGCTGTTCCCGCTTTATCTGCTGGTCATTAATATCTTTGTCTTGCCGATTGCGCTTGCGGGCCGCCTGTCATTTGACAGGGCTTCGGCCGATGCGGATATGTTCATGCTCACCGTGCCGCTTTTTCATGATCAGGCCTTTCTTGCCCTCATCGCCTTTGTCGGCGGGCTGTCCGCCGCAACCTCCATGGTTATTGTGGCGGCGATCGCTTTGAGCACGATGGTCTGTAATGATCTCATTATGCCGCTTCTACTTCGCTGGAAGGGGTTGAATATCAACAAGAATGACGACCTCACTGGCCTTCTACTAACGATCAGGCGGGTCAGCATTCTGCTGATATTGATTTTGGGATATGTCTACTACCTGATCGCAAGCGAGTCATATTCGCTTGTAACCATCGGGCTTGTCTCCTTTGCGGCGGCGGCCCAGTTTGCGCCGGCTATCATTGGTGGCATCTTCTGGAAGGGAGCCTCCTACCGCGGCGCTTTGGCGGGTCTTGCCCTCGGATTTTTGGTCTGGCTTTATACATTGTTGTTGCCGTCTTTTGCACAGTCCGGCTGGCTTCCGTTGAGTTTCATCACAGACGGGCCTTATGGAATTGCCATGCTTAAGCCCTATGCCTTGTTTGGAATGGATGGGTTTGACCGTCTCACCCACGCTATGTTCTGGAGCATGCTGCTCAATATCGGCGCTTATTGGGTGGTATCCCTGTTGACGCAACAGACGGCAATCGAACGTATTCAGGGTACGCTTTTTGTAGATGTTTTTGGGCATACGGATGACGAGCGGGACAGCCGGTACTGGCGTGGCTCGGCAACCGTAGCAGATTTGCAGCAGCTGGTTGGTCGTTTCGTTGGCGTGCAGCGGGCGGCGCAGGCATTTTCGGATTTCGCGGCTGATCGTGATATCAACTTACGGAAAAGCCAGACTGCGGACGCGGCGCTTCTCGACTTCGCTGAAAAAATGCTCGCAGGCGCCATCGGCTCGGCGACGGCGCGGGTCATGGTCGGATCGGTGGTCAAGGGAGAGATTGTCGGCCTTGAGGAAGTCTATCGTATTCTGGATGAAACCAGCCAGGTTATAGAGTACAGTCATCGCCTTGAGCAAAAATCGGCAGAACTTGAGCGCGCAACGGCGCAGCTCAGGAATGCGAATGAACGATTGCAGGAGTTGGATTCTCTGAAAGATCACTTCCTCTCCATGGTTAGCCATGAACTGCGGACGCCATTGACGTCGCTCCGTGCCTTTGGTGAAATTCTTGTGGATAATCCGGAAGTCTCTCCAGAGGAACGAACGCAATTTCTGAATGTCATCATCAAGGAAAGCTCGCGATTGACACGTCTTATTGACCAGCTCCTGGATCTTGCCCGGATGGAGGCAGGACAGATGGATTGGTCCCTCGATACGGTGGATATGGAGGCAACACTGCGAGAAGCTATGGCGTCACTTGCCGGCCTGATCAAGGAAAATGATGTCATCGTGGATGTTCAAACTCCGGATGATCTACCCAAGGTACGTGCAGATCGCGATCAGTTGATACAGGTCATCATCAACCTTGTGTCAAATGCCATTAAGTTCTGTGATAAGTCACAAGGGCGTATCAATGTCTCTGTCTCCGTTGCAGAAACCATGCTGGAAGTCAGTGTCGCTGATAACGGCAAGGGAATCCCGGAAAATATGCTCACGCGGATTTTTGAAAAATTCCATCAGTCGCTTGATCGGGGTGAGGATAAACCACAAGGTTCCGGTCTGGGGCTTGCCATCTGCCGTGAGATTGTCACTTTTCACGGAGGGCAGGTCGGGGCTGTTAACAAGCCGGAAGGAGGGGCGGTATTCACCTTCACCATTCCACGCGCCGATAGTTTGGATGTCCGGCTCTCTGCGGAATAGTCAATAATCAGAACAACGCCCGGTAGATCATTATCACACCTATCAGAGCGACGAGGATAAGGACGAACTTCTTGAAGGTAGCTTGCGGAATACGACCGCGCACTTTAGTTCCGACCCACATGCCTGCAAACAGAGGAATGAGTCCAATAACGCTGTAGGCGATTTCGGTGGGTTTCAGAAAATCCATGCTTTGTAGGCTGAGCAACAGGAATATGCTACCTCCGAACAGCATGACACTCACGGCGGAGACGAAATCATCCTTTTCAAGCCCAAGAGCAATGAAAAAGAAAACCGGCAGGGTGCCATAGAGCGTTGTTATACCGCCGATAATACCAGCTGCAAGGCCTATGAGAGGGCCATATAGATTCTCCCTTGTGCCTAGAAAAGAAAAGGAGATACCGGTGATTTCGAGCGTGGCTATAAACATCAGGAAAATACCGACTGCGATCAGCAAATACTGTGTCTCCACAGCAGATAGCATGAAGACGCCGATTGGCAGGCCGATAAACAAGCCTAGAAACAGTCGCCAGTGTCGCAAAATGACAGATTTGATCCGCCCGGACACCATCATCTGGACGAAATTGGTAACGACCATTGGAATAGTCATGATGGAGACAGCAGAAGGCAGTGACATGAAGAGGACGATTGGCGGAACGGCAATTGTGGGAAGGCCGAAGGCGGCAATTCCTTTCACGAATCCACCAAGCGCGAAAGCGATGCAGACAACCAGTAAATTGAAAAGATTGAATTCAGGAAGATATTGCGCGATCATGACACGGACTGCATTGAATTAAAAATAAACACCATTCCGGACAGGGCGCTCCGGATCGGACAGCAAGACTATGGACTAAAAAAATGCTTTGCAGCAAACAAATAAATTACATTTTCAAAGAAGCAGTATGTGAGTGGTGGAGTATTTCATGAAAGCCTGGGTCATCAACGGAGAGCAGGGAATTGAGAGCCTTGAATTGATCGAGCGGGAGATCCCTACACCGGGACCAGGCGAGATACTGGTGCGCTTGCGCGCCAACTCCATCAATTATCGTGATCTGTCGACAATCAAGAATGTCAGGGCGCGTGGTATTCTGGAGCCGCGTATTCCGAACTCCGATGGTGCCGGTGTTGTCGAGGATGTGGGCGACGGCGTTACCACCTTTAAGAAGGGCGACCGTGTTGTTGGAACCTTTTTCCAGAATTGGACCAGCGGGGCCATTCATGATGATGCAATGGCCAGTGCCCTTGGCGGTCCGATCGACGGCCTTCTATGTGAATATGCCATTCTGAAAGAAAACGGCGCTCTACCGATACCAGATCATCTGTCGTTTGAGGAGGCTGCGACCCTGCCTTGCGCCGGGCTCACCGCCTGGAACTGCCTGATCGAAGGGGGGCAAGCACGCGCCGGGCAGACTGCATTGCTTCTGGGCACCGGGGGTGTCTCCATCTTCGCGCAGCAGCTTGCCAAAGCCTCAGGCATTCGAACCATCCTGACCTCAAGCAGTGAGGAGAAGCTTGATCGGGCAAAAACCCTCGGCGCGAAAGATGTCATCAATTACAGGGACCATCCGGAGTGGGAGAAGAAGGTCCTGGAGATGACGGACGGACGCGGAGTGGATGTAGTCGTTGAAGTTGGCGGGGCCGGAACACTTGAGAAATCGATTGCGGCGGTGCGGCTGGGCGGACGGATATCCCTCGTTGGCGTGTTGACGGGCGGGCAGATTGACCCGACATCCATCATGCGGAAATCCATCACCTTGCAGGGGATTTATGTTGGTCCTCGTGATATGTTCGCGCGACTGAACGCAGCGCTTTCGCACAATGATATTCGTCCGGTTATTGACGCGACTGTCGATTTTCGGGACGCGAGGGAGGCCTACCGGATGATGGAACAGGCGGGTCACTTCGGAAAGATCGTGATAAAAATCTAAACAGCTGAAAATATGCGGGGGAATGAGCATGAAGCTACTGAGATATGGCCCTTTGGGAGAAGAAAAGCCGGGACTGATCGATACGGAGGGTAAAATCCGTGATCTCAGCGGTGCTGTCTCTGATATCGCGGGTGATGCACTGACGGATGCAGGAATCGCAAAACTTCGTGATCTCGACCCAAAATCCTTGCCGCTCGTGGATGGGGAGCCCCGGATTGGTCCATGTGTGGGCAACGTCGGAAAATTTGTGTGCATAGGGTTGAACTATTCAGATCATGCGGCCGAAGCGGGCCAGCCGGTGCCAACTGAACCCATTGTCTTCATGAAGGCGACATCGGCCATTTGCGGGCCCAATGACAATGTAGAAATACCGCGTAGCTCGGTAAAAACCGACTGGGAGGCTGAGCTAGGTGTGATCATAGGCAAGCGAGCGAAATATGTCAGCGAGTCGGAAGCGCTGGACCATGTCGCCGGTTATTGTGTCGTGAATGATGTCTCTGAGCGGGCGTTTCAGTCCGAGCGGTTGGGGCAGTGGACAAAAGGCAAAAGCCATGACAGCTTTGGTCCTATTGGACCCTGGATGGTGACGCGCGACGAAGTGCCGGACCCGCAAAACCTCGATTTATGGCTCGAGGTTGACGGCGTGCGGCGGCAGGACGGCAATACGGATACGATGATCTTCGGCGTAGCCAAAATTATTTCCTATCTCAGCCAGTTCATGACCCTGGATGTTGGTGATGTGATCTCGACCGGGACTCCGCCGGGTGTCGGAATGGGGCAGAAGCCAAACCCCATTTTCCTTAAGCCGGGTCAGATCATGAAACTTGGCGTCGAAGGGCTGGGCGTACAGAAGCAAACGACGATACAGGCATAGCCGACATTTCTGTAAAGGGAGAACAGAGAGCGTGAAACCCATTCAAAACACCGAAAGCGTTGGCTTCAGCGAGACGCGGCTCGAGTATATTACGGACTGGATGAACCGGTATGTGGAGGACGGCAAGCTTGCGGGCGCCCAGACTGTCGTCGCACGCGGAGGCCAGATTGCCTATTCAAAATCCGTGGGGCAGGCGGACAGGGAAAATAATATTCCCTGGAAAGAGAACACGATGGCTCGGTTCTACTCCATGACCAAGCCGATCAGTTCCATCGCCTTGATGATGCTGTATGAGCGGGGATTGTTCCATCTGGATGATCCGGTGGAAGAGTTTATTTCTGCGTTCAAGGATATGCAGGTGCTACGGCCGCAGGCCCGAAGTATCGACGATACGGAACCGGCAACCAGCAAAATAACCATTCATAACCTTCTCACCCATATGTCCGGTATGACATATGGCTTTAACGAAGGCGTGCTGGGTGATCATTACACTGCCAGCAAAATGGACTTCGGCCCGACACGCGGAAGTCTGGAGAGCCAGATTGAAAAACTCGCCGCTATGCCGTTGCTTTTTAATCCGGGAGAGCGATGGAATTACGGGGTGTCGACGGATGTCGTCGGGCGGCTGGTTGAGGTTATATCCGGGCAGGACCTCAGAACCTATTTTTACGAAAATATATTTCAACCACTTGGCATGGTGGATACGGATTTCGGTGTGCCGGCCGAGAAAATCGATCGCTATGCCACTGCCTACGGGGTTAATGAGGCGGGGGAAACCATCGTCATGGATCCCCGGACGAAGAGCGCCTTCCAGCGGGAGAACGTAGTCTGTTACTCCGGTGGCGGCGGGCTGATCTCAACGGCCTCGGACTATCTCAAATTCGCGGAAATGATCCGCAAACTGGGAGAGTATGACAGCGGACATCTGCTGGGGTCGCGGACTATGGACTTCATGACACAAAACCACCTGGACGGTGATCTGGCGAATTACGGTCAGCCGGTCTTCTCCGAGGTTTCCTTTGTCGGTGTCGGCTTTGGTCTCGGCGGCTGGGTCATGTTGGAGCCGGCCTTGTCTCAAATGATGGGATCCCCGGGTGATTTCGGTTGGGGTGGAATGGCAAGTACGGTTTTCTGGGTCGATCCGGTTGAAGATATGACCGTTCTTTTCCTGACGCAGTTTATTCCGAGCAGTCACTATCCGCTGCGCAAGGAATTGCGGTCACTTGTCTATCAGGCTTTGATCGATTAGACCTGAGCGCTGTAATAGATGTGACATAAAAGGGCAAAGGTTGCGTCACTGAACCGACATCCAATCGCAACAATTATTTGAGATACCTTCCTGCAATCTCTCGTAAGAGTATGTAGGAGTGTATTTTGGAAACCTTGCGATTTAATAATCTGGAGCTTCGTCTTGCGAAAAATGCCGCCGATATTGATGCGGCACAGGCGCTGCGCTACCGGATTTTCTATGAAGAAATGGGGGCGACGCCGTCGGCTCTTTGTAAGAGCCTTGCGCGTGATACAGACCGTTTCGATGAAATCTGTGATCATCTGTTGGTAATCGACCTTGAAAAGGGAACCGATGCGGCACCGTATGTGGTTGGAACCTATCGTTTCCTCCGGAGTAGCATTGCCCGGAAAAATGGCGGATTTTATTCGGAGTCAGAGTTTGATCTCGGCCATCTGAATGTCTTTCCCGGCGAGATTATGGAATTGGGGCGCTCCTGTATCGACGCTGCCTATCGCCGCCGTGGCGCGATGCAGCTGCTATGGCGGGGTATTGCCGCCTATATCCATCAGTATGATATGCAGATCATGTTTGGCTGTGGCAGCATTCATGGAACGGATCTGAAGGAGCAGGCGCGGGTTCTATCCTATCTTCATCATTATCATAAGGCGCCCGGACATTTACGCCCACGGGCGCTTGAGGAGCATTATATCCCGATGAAGATGATGAAGCGTAAGGAAGTTGATATTGAGCTTGCGCATCGGGAACTTCCGCCGCTGTTGAAAGGATATCTTCGCCTTGGCGGTTATATCGGCGACGGTGCGGTGATCGACCACCAGTTCAATACGATTGATGTGTGTGTCATCGTTGAAACCGAAAATGTAACAAGCAAATATATCCGCCATTTCTCTCGGGACCGGAAGGAAAAGGCAACCACCGCTGTGGCGACGGGAAATCCGGTTCAGATCTATTCCTGATCGGTTGATGCCCCTTGTGAAATCCACCAGCCAATAATCTTGCGCTCCTCATCCGTCATCTGGGTGAGGTTGCCAAGCGGCATGGTCTTCGTATCGACTGTCTGTTGCCTGATACGAGTTTTCTCGCGGGCTATTTGCTGAGGCGTCTCCAGGCGGACTCCCTTGGGAGGGGCGTCATAGTCTGCGTTTGAAGGCTTTGCAGCATGGCAACTGGTGCAACGCTCAAAGATGATTTTCTCGACCTGTGCAAATGGAACTTTCTCCGTCGGCGCATCGTTATCTGACCTTGGCGCAGCGGCATAGGCGATCGCGAAGAACAGGACGAACGCAATCGGTAGCAGGATAAAGCCCTGCTTCGCCCGGCCCTGGTTTTTCATATTGAAGTAATGCCGGACAAGAACGCCGACCAGAGCGATACCTGCGAGCAATGCCCAACCATATGTATTCCCGTATGTCATGGGATAATGGTTGCTGATCATGATGAAGAGGACAGGCAGCGTAAAATAATTGTTGTGAAGGGAGCGCTGCTTTGCCCGCAATCCATAAACCGGGTCCGGCGCTTCGCCTTTTTTCGCCGCTGAGACGAGTGCCATCTGTCCCGGAATGATCACCATGAGAACATTGGCGACCATGATGGTTCCCATAATCGCTCCGACATGGATATAGGTGCCGCGACCGCTGAAAACCTGCGCAAGGCCAAAAGCGGCGAGGGTCAGCAGGATAAAAAGGACAATGCCGAATGCGGCCTGATTATTGATTAATGGCGATTTGCAAAGAGCATCATAGATAATCCAGCCCCCGACAATAGAGCCAAGCCCGATCAAAATGGCGGCATCCGTGGAGATATCGGCAATGCTTCTGTCGATGAGGTAAATATCCGCCCCTAAATAATAGAGGATCGTGAGCAGGATGAAGCCGCTGATCCAGGTGAAATAGGCCTCATATTTGAACCAGTGGAGCACCGGAGGGATTTCGGGAGGTGCAAGTCGATACTTCTGGACTTCATAGAATCCACCGCCATGAACGGCCCATAATTCACCGCCGACCCCGGCCTTGTCCTTGTATCCGTCCTTAACGGGCGGGGTCAGGTTCATATCAAGCCAGACGAAGTAGAAGGACGCGCCAATCCATGCGATGCCGGTAATTATATGTATCCAGCGGACGGCCAGCTGGACCCATTCCATTAAATCAAATTCCATCAACTTCCCTCATGGCGGATGTCCATGCTGCCTTCAGAACTTTTTTTAATCCTGGGATACGCACCGGCAATTTGTTGGGCGGCGTATTCAATGTCTTCGAATGATGTTGGCCGGCCGAGGCCTATCCTGATCGTCGCGGCAACCTTCTCGGCGCCGAGACCCATTGCGCGAAGCACATGGGAGGATTCAGATTTCATCGAACCGCAGGCAGACCCTGTGCTAAGCGCCAGATCAGGTAATTCATGCAATAAATCCTCGGCATCAAGGCCCACGAATGTCATACTGATACATCCCGGAATATGCGGCGCCATGTCGCCGTTCAGTCGGAACTCTTCACCTAGTCTTTTGCGCAACGTATCTATAAAAGCTGTCCGCAACTGCCCAACATATTGCGCATCTCTCTCCCTGTTCTCATTTGCAATCCGGCAGGCCTCACCAAGACCGACACAAAGGGCGGTTGGCAGCGTGCCGGGGCGAAGGTCTCTTTGCTGGCCGCCACCATGGAAAAGAGGGGCAATTTTGGTTCCCTCTTTTATATAGAGGGCGCCGATGCCCATTGGGCCATATATCTTATGTCCGGACAGGCTGAGCAGCGTGATACCATCCTCAATAACGTCCAGTCTCTCTGTGACGAGGGCTTGCGCAGCATCACAGTGAAAGGCGATATTCCTCTCCGCGCAGATCCGACCGATGGAGCCGATATTCTGTCGCACGCCCGTTTCATTGTTCGCGGCCATGACGGAAACCAGAATAGTTTCCGGCCTTATCGCCTTTTCTAGTTGTTCAAGGTCGATCAGGCCGTTTTCGTCGACCGGCAGCAGCGTAAGCGCGATGCCTTCATATTTTGAAAGATGTTTAAGCGGCTGCAGGACGGCTTCATGTTCTGTCTCAACCGATATGACGTGCCGTGCACCGGAAGCCGCCCGGACGAGTCCCAGAACCGCCAGATTGTTGGCCTCAGTCGCCCCTGAAGTGAAAACAATCTCATAAGGCCGGGCATTAATGAGTTTGGCGATATGCGCTTGCGCCTGTTCAATCGACTGACGGGCCCGATGACCAAAACGATGTGTGCTGCTGTGCGGATTACCCGATGACTCCTTTGCCGCTGTTGCAATTGCTTCGGCGACCTCATGGCCCAGTGGTGTGGAGGCTGGGTAATCAAGATAGATCGGGAGCGACAATGTTGAACCTTCAAAAGAAACCTGGCGATGATGTTCAACCGGGGAATTCATCGCTTAGGACCCAAAAGCATCAAGTTTGGCGAGCATGGTTTGCTTTTCATCGGCAGTGCAAAAACTCGCCTCGAATCCGTTTCTCGCCAATATGAGGATGTCGTCTTTTGTCAGATTGAGGCTTTCAGAAATGGCCAGATAGTTCTCATTCACATATCCGCCGAAATAGGCGGGGTCGTCTGAATTAACGGTTGCCTTCAGGCCTAGGTCCAGCATTCTCTTTATGGGATGCGTACGCATGTCCGTTACGCCTGCCAGCTTGTAATTGGATAAGGGGCAGACCGTGAGAGCCATTTGGCTTTCGACAAGTCGTTTAACCAAGGCGTCATCCTCCAGTGCCCGGTTGCCGTGATCAAGACGGTCGATTTTCAACAGATCAAGGGTTTCATAAACATATTCGGGCGGCCCTTCTTCTCCTGCATGGGCAACGGCAAGAAAACCCTCCGATTTGGCCTTTTCAAATACACGTTCAAACTTAGACGGAGGAAAGCCGACTTCGGATGAATCAAGCCCGACCGCTATGATCTGATCGCGGTGGGGGAGGGCCTGTTTAAGAGTCTCAAAGGCCGCCTCTTCACTCAGATGGCGCAGGAAACACATGATGAGCTTGGAGGTGATCCCAAATTTCTCGCGTCCATCCTTTAATGCACTGCTGATGCCGTTGATCACTGTTGCGAAGGGAACCCCGCGGTCCGTATGACCCTGCGGATCAAAGAAAATTTCCGTATGAATGACATTCTGCTCATGGATATGGGCAATATAGGCAAGGGTTAGATCATAAAAATCCTGCTCTGTTTTCAGGACACTCATGCCCTGATAATAGATATCGAGAAAATCCTGAAGGTTGGAAAACTGGTAAGCGGCGCGAACCTCGTCCACATTTCGATAAGGAATTTCGATATTGTTGCGCCTGGCCAGGGCGAACATAAGTTCCGGTTCGAGGCTGCCTTCAATATGCAGATGCAGCTCCGCCTTGGGCATTTCCCTGATGAAGCGGTTAAGTTCTGTCATGACGGCGTTCCACACCATTAGAACCCGCCTTCCGCTGAACATCAAATATCAGCGGAAGGCGGTGCGGTTTGAATGTTACTTGGGAAGCTGACCTTCAACACCTTCGACATACCAGTTCATGCCGAGCAGCGTTCCGTCATCAAGAGCAGATCCTTCGGCAGCACCGACAGATCCATCCTGTTTGTTAAAGGGACCCGCGAAAGGAAGAATGGATCCGTCCTCGATGCCTTTCCGGGTTTCCTGAGCAAGAGCGACTACGTCCTCAGGAATTGCTTCGTTGTACGGCGCGAGTTCAACCATACCGGACTTGAAGCCGCCCCAGACGTCCTGAGATTTCCAGGTGCCGTCCAGAACCGCTCTGGTGCGATCAATATAGTACCCGTCCCAATTGTCGATAATTGCTGTCAACTGTGCCTTGGGGGCGAACTTGGCCATATCGGAAGCCTGCCCAACCGCCCAGACGCCCCGGTTCTCAGCCACCTGAAGCGGGGCGGGGCTGTCCGTGTGCTGCAGAATGATATCGGCGCCCTGATCGATCAGGGCCTTGGCCGCATCGCTTTCCTTACCCGGATCGTACCATGTGTTCACCCAGGCGACCTTGACCGTCACATCAGGGTTGACGCTACGCGCGGCAAGCGTCATGGCGTTGATCCCGCGAACAACTTCCGGGATGGGAAAGGAGCCGATATAGCCAATGACGTTTGATTTAGTCATCTTGCCGGCGATCTTGCCGACTACATATCGCCCTTCATAAAACCGCGCTGAATATGTGCTGACGTTATCCGCACGCTTGTAGCCGGTGGCATGTTCGAACTTCACATCGGGAAACTGCTTGGCGACTTTGAGCGTCGGGTTCATGAAACCAAAGGAGGTCGTGAAGATAAGTTTATAGCCATCTGCTGCCATCTGGCGGATAACCGGTTCACTGCTTGATTCCTTGACGCTTTCCACAAAGGAGGTTTTTACCTTATCGCCGAACTCTTCCTGGACGGCCTGGCGGCCAAGTTCGTGACGATATGTCCACCCATGATCGCCAATCGGGCCCACATAAATGAAACCAACTTTGTCTTCAGCGGTGGCGGTTCCCCCCATAAGAAGCGCGCCAGCCAATGCAGCGACGCTGATCAGGCCTGAGAATTTTTTTCGTGTCATTACTTTCTCCTTTTTAAACAGAAACAGTTCGGTTTCATGCTGCCGGATGAAAAATCTTGCCTATACAAGCCGGTGCATGTTTTCGAATACGGGATTCATCTTTCGATATCAGGACAAGGACAAGTACGGTCGCCAAATATGGCAGCATCGAAAGGATTTGTGAGGGTACGTTAAGTCCGGCAGCCTGAGCGTGCAACTGCAAAATCGTAATACCGCCAAACATATAGGCGCCAACCAGCACAAGCCCCGGCTTCCAGGTTGCAAATACGATGAGTGCAAGGGCGATCCAGCCGCGTCCGGCGGTCATATTCTCCGCCCACATCGGTGTGTAGGCGAGGGATAGATAGGCCCCGCCGATCCCCGACATGGCCCCGCCGAACATAACGGCAAGGTAACGGATCGCGATCACCGGATAGCCAATCGAATGTGCCGCGTTATGGGAATCACCGACGGCGCGTAGGATCAGTCCCGCCTTGGTCTTATAGAGGAACCAGCTCACAAGGGCGACCATAACGAAGGAAAGATATACCAAGGCATCCTGTGCGAAGAGAATGGGTCCGATAAAGGGCAGGTCTGAAAGACCCACAATGTCGAGTTTACCCAGCGCTGAGACAGGTTCTCCGACAAATTCCTGCCCCATCAAGGCGCTGAGACCGACGCCAAACAAGGTGAGTGACAATCCGGTTGCGACCTGGTTCGCCATAAGCGAAAGGGTGAGGACGCCAAAAAGGAAGGCCATGACGGCCCCGGCAAGCGCCGCGGCGGCAACAGCGAGAAAATAGTTACCGGTGACGAGCGCAGTGATAAAACCGCTGACGGCCCCAACGAGCATCATCCCTTCAACGCCGAGGTTGAGGACGCCGGATTTCTCCGTCACGAGCTCTCCAATTCCCGCAAAGACAAGAGGGGTGGCCGCCGTGATAATGGTGAGAATAACCGGTACAATCCAATCAAATCCGCTCATTATGACGTGGCCTTTCTTGAAATATTCAGACGGAATCGATAGTGGACGAGCACATCACAGGCGAGGAGGAAGAAGAGAACCATCCCCTGAAATACGCCGGTCACAGCAACCGGGAGACCGAGATTAATCTGTGCTGTTTCCCCGCCAAGGTAGGTGAGGGCCATCAACAAGCTGGCAAAGAAGATTCCAACTGGATGAAGTCGCCCCAAAAACGCTACGATAATTGCTGTAAAACCGTATCCCGGGGAAATGGAAGGAACAACCTGATCGATAGGGCCACTTACCTCGGAGAAACCGGCAATGCCGGAAAGCGCTCCGGCAAACAAAAGGGTGAGCCATATGATTTTCTTCTGACTGAAACCCGCATAGCCGCCCGCGCGCGGCGCTTCCCCGATAACCTTCACCTGAAAACCGATGAGTGTCCGGGCCATCATGATCCAGGCACCGAAAACAGCCAGCAATGCTAGAAGTGTTCCAAAATGCATTCTTGTGCCAGCGATCAATATGGGCATATCGGCGCTTTCACTAAATGTCTGCGATTCAGGAAAGTTAAAACCCGCCGGGTCCCGCCACGGTCCGTGGATCAGGACGGACAGAAAAAGCAGGGCAACATAGACCAGCATCAGGCTGGTCAGAATTTCGTTGGCGTTAAAGCGTGTTTTGAAGAATGCCGGAATGGCGGCCCAGGCAGCTCCCCCAATCGCCGCCATGATGATCATTGCCGGCAGCAGGAAGATACTGTCTGTTTCAGGGAAATAGATGAAAAGACTGCTCCCGACGATGGCGCCCATAGTGAGCTGGCCTTCCGCGCCGATATTCCAGACGTTGGCCCGGAAGCCTAAGGACAGACCGATCGCACAGAGTATCAGCGGTGTCGCCTTGACGAAGAGTTCAGAGAATTCATATTGGGTGTCCAGCGGGGCGACAAAAAACTGGTAAAGCGCCTCAATCGGATTCACCCCCAACAGCTCAAAGAGCAGGATGCTGGCAAGGACGGTCAGGGCGAGGGCGATGATTGGCGTCAGATAGACCATCGCCTTGGAATATTCACTTCGTTTCTCGATTTTAAGTAACATGGGCCGCCTCCGTCTTTTCTCCCATGCCATGGGTGCCGCCCATCAACAGGCCGATTTCTTCAATGGTTATTTCCGACAGCTCCCGCCCGACCGACAGCCGTCCTTCCGAAATAACGGCAATCCTGTTGCTAATTGCGAACAGTTCATCGAGATCCTGACTTATCACAAGGACTGCAGCGCCATTTTCCGCGAGGTTGATCAGTGTCTGATGAATAAAGGACGCCGCGCCCGCGTCCACGCCCCAGGTCGGATGCGCCACGATGATGACGTTCGGCTTTTGCAAAACCTCCCGTCCAACAATGAACTTCTGCAAATTGCCCCCTGAAAGGCTGTTTGCTGTGTGATTGACGCCCGGCGTTCGAACATCGAACTGTTTTACAATATCGACAGCATAATTTTCCGTATTTCCCTTATTGATGAAGCCGTTATTCATCAACGACATTCGACTGTAGCCGCTTAAAAACGCATTCTCGGTGAGCATCATTTCCGGTACGGAGCCGTGACCAAGACGATCTTCCGGTACAAACGCAAGGCCGAGGTTTCTTCGCTGGTTGGGCCCAAACTGACCTATTTCCTTGCCATCTAGGGAAATTGCGCTTGCATCTTTGCTGCGGGTTTCCCCGCTTAAGGCCGCCAGCAGTTCGATCTGTCCATTACCGGCAACACCGGCAATACCAAGTATCTCTCCGCTACGGACTTCGAAATTGATTGTGTTAAGGTTGACGCCGAATTCTATATCCGCATCGATGTTCAGGTTATTGACTTTCAACCGGACAGGCCCTTTCTCAGGCTGGGCGGAATGTTCCGGTGCGTGCAAATTCGTCCCGATCATCATCTCTGCGAGACTCTTTGCGGTTTCCTGTGTGGGATCGCATTCATTAATATATTTTCCGCCGCGCAGGATCGTTGCCTTATGGCAGAGCGCCTTGATCTCATCAAGCTTGTGGCTGATATACAGGATCGAAACACCTTCATCGGACAGGCGTCGCAATGTTTCGAACATTTTTTCGGCTTCTTGAGGCGTGAGAACCGAAGTCGGTTCGTCCATGATGAGAAGCTTTGGATTTTGCAGGAGGCAGCGAACAATCTCGATGCGCTGCTTTTCGCCAACGGAGAGGGTATGTACCTGTCTGTGCGGCTCCAACGGCAGGCCGTAGTTATTGGAAACTTCGACAACTTCGCGGGCGAGCTTGGCCATGTCCTGCCTACCTGACATGCCGAGTGCGATATTCTCCGTAACGGTCATCGCCTCGAACAGTGAGAAATGCTGAAACACCATGCCAATGCCGGTTTTGCGGGCGGCATGGGGGTTGGGAATCTTCACCGGATTGCCCGCCCAGAAAATTTCCCCTTCATCGGCCTCCAGAACGCCGTAGATTATTTTCACAAGCGTACTTTTACCGGCGCCATTTTCGCCCAGAAGAGCATGAATTTCTCCGGGCATGATTTTGAGATCAATATGATCATTGGCGAGACAGCCCGGATAGGCCTTGGTGATCCCCCGCAGTTCAAGCTGTGGTGTTCCGCCGCCATTATTCATCATGCGGCCATTTTTGTTGCGTCATTTTACCCCCTCCATCGTCTGTCCTAATCCTAGAGACCGAATTCCTGACGGTCCATATTATGTTCCGTGAAGCCCTTCCTGCCGCGCCGATTTCCTATCATGTTGTAATTTTCGATGGCGTCTCATGATGTCGGCAGCAACGCCAAGTGCAATTTCTGCAGGCCTCTTTCCGTCCAGCTCCGGAAGCCCGATCGGGCAGGTGATGCGATTGATTTCCCCCATCAAAAGCCCCCGCACTGCCAGCCGTTTATGGAATTTTGCCTTCTTTGTGCTTGATCCGATCAGCCCGATGTATCTTGCCTCATGCCGCTGTTTTAGCAATGCCTCGCAAATGTCCAGATCCAGTTGATGGCTATGTGTCATGATCAGATAGTAGCCGTCAGCCGGGCTGTCTGAGATTGCACTAATCGGACTTTCCGTGACGATCCCGCGAACGTTGGCCGGAATGGTGTCCGGAAACTCCTGCGGGCGCTCATCCACCCAAAGAATAGTGCAGGGAAGAGAGGAAAAGGCCTGAATAACAGCTTTGCCGACATGTCCGGCACCAAAAAGGGTCAGATGAAATTCCGCCTCGTGAAGGGACTGGACCAGTGTAAATTCCGTTTCTTCTTCAGCGCCCGAGTTGATAATCTCTGATCCCGGTGAAGTCAGTCGCCGCTCGATAGCCGACTGTATCGTTTGATCGAGATATATCATGCTGTCATCCGCCGTAAGGACTTGTCGGCGGCAACTCGACGAAGTCCAGCGGGAGATTAAAACTGAATTATCTTTATTTAACCGGTTAAATATATTATACACATCTTCAGCGGATAGTTTGTGAAGCAGGATATCCACATATCCTCCGCAGCACTGGGCAAGCTCGGGACCGAGCAGAACATTCAATATTTCCGCCGATTTCTCATTCTCCTGAAGCATGTTCCGGGCGGCATTTATTGCAAGATGCTCCAGTCTGCCGCCGCCAATGGTTCCCATTGACCTGGAAGCTGTTACTAGCATGGTCGCTCCCATCTCACGAGGCGTTGAGCCTTTGACCAAACCGACGGTCACAAGAACGGCCTCGCCATCCTGAATAGAATCATATGCAGTGGCGATGTCAGTCCAATTGCTCATTGTGCGGCCTCCGTAACTTTCTCCGGCTGACTGGCCGAGGATATTTTTTGCACGGCAAACAATATGCGTTCCGGAGTGGCCGGAGCGTCAAGGTCCGGATAAAGCTGGTAGTCAGACACACTGGAAATGGCGTCGGCAATGGCATTGAAGGCAGAAATGGCGAGCATGAAAGGCGGCTCGCCGACCGCTTTTGATTTGAATATCGTCTCCTCTACATTCTCTCCGCGATCATATATCTTCATATTGAAGATTGCCGGGCGATCGCTGCAGGCCGGTATTTTATATGTCGACGGCGCATGGGTTTTCAGGATGCCTTTATCGTCGAAAAATAGTTCCTCCGTCGTCAGCCATCCCATGCCCTGAATATAACCGCCCTCGATCTGACCAAGATCAATGGCCGGATTGAGACTTTTACCCGCATCATGGAGAATATCGACGGCGACAACCTTGTTCTCGCCGGTAAGTGTATCAATGATAACTTCCGACACCGCGGCGCCATAGGCGAAATAATAGAACGGCCGCCCGCTATAAGTCTCTGCATCATAATGAATTTTCGGTGTGCGGTAAAACCCCGTCGCGGAGAGGGAAACCCGGTTCATATAGGCGAGATGGATCAGGTCCTTGAACGCTACGGTTTGCTTCCCTATCTTCACCCGGTTTGGCAGGAACGTGACCTCACTCTCCGTTACACCATAATTATAGGCGGCAAAGGCTGTCAGCCGTTTTTTAAGGGCGAGGGCAGCGGTTTCTGCTGCCTTGCCGTTCAGGTCCGCGCCGGAAGAGGCAGCCGTCGGCGATGTATTCGGCACCTTATCCGTACGTGTTGCCGTGATTTTGACCCGTTCGATATCGATCTGGAGCACCTCCGCGACGACTTGTGCGACCTTGATATATAGCCCCTGTCCCATCTCGGTGCCGCCGTGATTGATCATCACGCTGCCGTCAGTATAGATATGCAGAAGTGCGCCGGCCTGATTGAGATGGGAAGCGGTGAAGGATATTCCGAACTTCACCGGCGTGAGGGAAATCCCTTTCTTGAGATAGGGACTCGTCTTGTTAAATGCGCGGATTGCGTCCCGGCGTGTCGAGTAATTGGCGCTCTTTTCAAGATCCGCAATAATCTCCGGTGCGATATTATCCTCGACAGTCATCTGATAGGGCGTCACATTGCGGTTGGTTTTGCCGTACAGGTTATTCTTGCGGACTTCAAGCGGGTCTTTCTTCAGATAGCTGGCGATGGCGTCCATCATGCGTTCCGGCGCGAGCATTCCTTGCGGTCCGCCGAAACCGCGAAACGCCGTATTGGAAACCGTATGGGTTTTGCATCGATGCGAAATGATCGTCACATTTTCAAAATAATAACAGTTATCCGCATGAAACATGGCGCGGTCATTGATCGAGGCAGACAGATCGACGGAGCGGCCACAGCGGGATGCAAGAATGAATTCGGCGCCGCTGACACGCCCCTTATCATCAAATCCCATCTCGACCGTAATGACAAAATCATGGCGTTTGCCGGTCATAATCATGTCATCATCCCGGTCCAGCCGTATTTTTGCCGGGCGGCCTGTCTTGTGGGCTGCAAGGGCGGCGATTGCGGCGAACCAAGCGCCCTGCGTTTCCTTGCCACCAAAACCGCCACCCATTCGCCGGATCTCGACCGTGACCGCATGGTCAGGAAGATCAAGGAATTTTGCGACGTTGTGTTGCACTTCGGTCGGGTGCTGGGTCGATGAATGAACAAACATGTCGCCATCTTCGCCGGGAAGGGCGAGAGCGACATGTCCTTCAAGATAAAAATGATCCTGCCCGCCGACTTCAAAGCGGCGGGTCAAGCGGTGCTTCGCATTTTTGATGGCCTTTGTCGCATCGCCGCGGCGAATTTCGCGGCTGGGCAGAACGAAGGAGTTTGCCGTTAGCGCCTGCTCGACGGTGATGATGGCCGGGAGTTCCTCATATTCAATTTCCGCAAGCTTCGCGGCAGCGCGGGCCTGTTCCAAACTTTCTGCGGCAACGGCGAACAGAGACTGACCGCCATATTCAACGGTATCTTCGGCGAAAACCGGATCATCTCCGGCGATTGGCGCGGCGTCATTCACTCCCGGCACGTCCTCTGCGGTAAGGACGGCGACAACACCGGGCGCGGTTCTTACTTTTGACACATCAAGTTTTACGAGGCGTGCATGGGCCTTTTCACTTTGTGCGATGTATAGGTGCAGGAGGTCCTTTGCCTCCGGAATATCGTCAATATAGAGCGCTTCGCCTGCAACCTGCTTTGCCGCACTGTCATGCGGTGTCGGAACATGGACGGTTCCCCGGATCTTGTCGCGGCTGAGCGGCGGGTTACGCATAGGCGAGCCCTCCTTCGCCGACTATGCGGGTTGCCCTGTCCGCTGTGGTCGTTTCGATATGGAATTTCCTGAGCAGATTTTGTGCGGCCAGCATCCGGTAACGGCTGCTTGCACGCATGTCGCTGAGGGGCTGATAGTCTTCGGACATTTTCAGCATGGCGGCGGCGACTGTCGCTTCCGTCCATTCTGCGCCGATCAGTTGCTGTTCAGCCTTATAGGCACGTCGCGGCGTCCCCGCCATTCCGCCGTAACAAATGCGGATATCTTTGACGGTATTTCCGTCAAGAGTAAGATGGAACGCACCGCAGACGGCGGAAATATCCTGATCAAACCGCTTCGATATTTTGTAGGTGGCAAAATGACCTTCAGGCTTGTGGCGTGGGAGGAAGACGGCCTCGACAAACTCACCGGGCTTAAGGTCCTGCTGTCCATATTCGATAAAGAAATCCTCTAGCAGGATTTCACGTAACCCTTCTTTGGAGCGAAGGTGTAATTGCGCGCCAAGAGCGGTCAAAGCGGGCGGCATATCGCCGATGGGCGATCCATTCGCGATATTCCCGCCGATGGTTCCGCAGTTGCGAATCTGTGTCGAGGCAATCCGCCGAACAAGCTCGCCAAGATCCGGATGCAGTTTTTCGAGCGAACGCCAAGCATCGCTATAGGTAACTCCCGCGCCAATATGAAGCCCGCCCTCTTTTTCGGTAATACTCTTGAGGGAATCAATTTGACCGAGATAGATAACTGTCGGTAATGTCCGATGCTGCTTCGTTACCCAGAGTCCGACGTCGGTTGCTCCGGCGAGAAGGATCGCATCTGGATAAGCCGCGAGGAGCTCTGTCAGTTCTTCCGTTTTTTTCGGCGCGAAATAGGCGCGGTCCTGCCAGTCAAGCTTTAAACCGGGCTCGCCCTTAAGGGTGTCAAGTTTTCCAATAGTGGCCTTTTCCCGAGCATGGAAGTGATCGATTATGTCTGTCTTGGTAATCGCCACGGCTGCATCTACGATTGTTCCATACCCGGTGCAACGGCAAAGGTTGCCCGCGAGGATATTGTCGATATGCCGACGATCCGGGTTTCTGCTCGTATGCATTTCAGCGAAAAGGGACATAACAAAACCCGGCGTGCAAAAACCGCATTGAGTGCCATTCGCATCGACCATGGCCTTCTGGACAGGATGAAGATCGCCGTTTGCCGATTTGAGGTCTTCGACCGTGATGAGTTCCCTTCCATCCAGTGTCGACATAAACTGGATACAGGCGTTGACGGCTTGATAGCGCATCTTGCCATCTTGTACTTCACCCAAAACCACAGTGCAGGCGCCGCAGTCACCCTCTGCACATCCTTCCTTGCTCCCGGTCAGCGCCTGCTCATAGCGGAGAAAATTCAGAACCGTCATCGTTGGATCAATATTTTCCAATTCGACGATTTCACCGCGATGAACATATTTTATCTTTTGGCGCATCAATTTCCCTGTTCTGACAATCCCTAGCTTCCGCGGTATGTGGAATAGCTGTAGGGGGAGACGAGTAGGGGAACATGATAATGCGCTTCGGCGTCCGCAATGCCAAACCGAAGCACCACCTCATCGATGAATTTGGGCTCGGGCAATGTCGTCCCAGATTTCTCAAAATATGCCCCTATGTGAAACAGCAGTTCATACTGCCCACGCTTTAACTGTTCTCCCTCGAGAAGGGGGGCATCACAACGTCCGTCAGAATTTGTGAGACGGCTGTCGATTAGCCTGCGGTCATTGTTGGCGAGGCGAAAGAGATCAATCCTGATCCCCGTGCCAGGCTTGCCCGCGGCAGTGTCCAGTACATGCGTTGTAAGTTTCCCCATAGCTTTCCTTAAGCCAGCATCCCTTGATAGTGCACCGCAAAACTTTGCATGACAGAATTTATATTGTCCACATAATTAATTAATTTTGTATACAATATTTTTTACTATTGTATAAGTATAATGAGGGAAATTGTTAAATTTGAGGAAAATTCATGAGCCGGACTGCCCCAACAGTCGCTCTGAAGCAGAGCGAAACCCCGACACGCAAGGGCCTGCATAACGGCCAAATTTACGAGGAGATGTTTGCCGCTATACTGGAGCAAAGACTGGCGCCGGGCACAAAACTCTCCGAGGATACGCTTGGTGAAATTTTTGGTGTCAGCCGGACAGTTATACGGGCCGTGCTGCAACGGCTCGCTCACGAACGGATTGTTCAAATACATCCAAATCGCGGCGCTTTCGTCTCTGAACCATCGCCTGCGGAAGCGCATGAGGTTCTGCAGGCGCGCCGTCTAATCGAGGCGGGAATTGTTCGCGAAGCGATTCGCAAGCAGATGCCATCAGATATGGAAACACTTCGGCAATCTGTCGCGGCAGAGCGTGAGAGTCTTGAGCAAGGCGATCACGAGTCATGGGTCCGGCTTTCGGGCAATTTTCATTTAAAACTGGCAGCGATCGCAAAGAATCGCACTTTGGTGGCCTATGTGAAGGAACTGGTTTCCCGGACGTCTCTGATAATTGTGCAATATCAGAAAGGGAATGTTTCGCCCTGTAGCTGTGATGAACATACGCAGATTATTAAAGCGATCGAGGCCCGTGATGAGGAAAAGGCGGTCGAGTTGATGATGGCGCATCTAAAGGCATGTGAAGATCAATTGAACCTGCAGAACGATGAAGAGAAAGCGGATCTTTTCTCGATCTTCGCCAAACCGGGAGGCCGGGCGGATAAGAAACGGAGAGCCGTATGAGCGGGGAAATCCCCTATCCGCGGGACTTGATCGGTTATGGTGCCGCGTCACCAGACCCGAAATGGCCCGGGAATGCGCGCATCGCCGTTCAGTTTGTCCTTAATTATGAAGAGGGCGGGGAGAACAGCATCCTGCATGGGGATGATGCATCCGAATCTTTCCTCTCCGAAATAATCAACGCGGTTCCAATTCCCGGTGCCCGCCACATCAGTATGGAATCGATTTACGAGTATGGAAGCCGGGCAGGTGTTTGGCGGTTGCTGCGTTTATTTGAGAAACATGATATTCCGCTTACCATATTCGGCGTTGCTATGGCGCTTGAACGAAACCCCGACGTGGTTCGGGCGTTCATTGACCAGGGGCATGAAATCTGCAGCCATGGTTACCGCTGGATAAACTATCAGAACGTGCCTGAAGCCGTTGAGCGTGAGCATATGCATCGCGCGATCGAGATTATCAGGCGATTGACGGGAGAGCGGCCCTTGGGTTGGTATGCGGGACGGACAAGTCCGAATACCCGCCGCCTTGTCGCGGAGGAAGGTGGCTTTCTCTATGATGCCGATGCCTATGACGATGATCTCCCTCACTGGATCGAGGAAGCCGGTCACCACCAGCTCATCGTTCCCTATACGCTTGATGCAAATGATATGCGCTTTGCCGCGTTGCAGGGGTTTAACAGCGGGGACCAGTTTTTCACCTATCTGAAAGACAGTTTCGATACCTTGTATGAAGAAGGGGAGAGCAGTCCAAAAATGATGTCGGTCGGGCTGCACTGCCGGATCGTCGGGCGACCGGGCAGGATAGCTGCCCTCAAACGGTTCATAGAATATGCGCGAGACCATGAATCGGTGTGGTTCTGTCGCCGGATTGATATTGCCCGGCACTGGCATGAACATCATCCGCCTGCCGCTGGAAAGGTCTCTCGGTGATGAAGTTTAGAACACTACCTAGTAAAATGAACAATGTTCAATTTATGGAAAAATTCGGTGGCATTTATGAACACTCCCCCTGGGTGGCGAAGCGTGCCTGGCAGTCAGGTATTGCAAAAGAACATGATAACATTGAAGTACTAGCGGCACTGATGGAACGCATTGTTGATGAAGCGGAGGAGCCGCTTAAATGGAAGCTGATCGCGGCGCATCCCGATCTTGCCGGTAAGGCGGTGGTAAAAGGAGAGCTGACAGCTGCCTCTAGTTCCGAGCAATCAGGCGCGGGGCTTGGTGATTGTTCACCTGAAGAATTTGCGGCTTTTGAAAAATACAACACGGCCTATAAGTCGAAATTCGGGTTTCCCTTTATCATGGCCGTCAAGAATAGCAATCGCCATGATATACTTGCCGGATTTGAAAAGCGTCTTCAGAATTCCAAGGAAAAGGAATTTGAAACGGCGCTCACGGAGATCAACAAGATCGCTTTTTTTAGACTGGCTGAAATATAGTCCGGGACTTTTTATTTTGAGGAGATGTGAATGAACTCGGCTACGTCACCATCTGCAGGGTTTGTAGATAAATTTATTGACCTTGCGTCCCCTCGTCTCGGAACGGAAGTGATCTCTGCCACGGACGATTTTTTTGCCGACAAATCCCGTTTGATCAACCCTGCGCCGCCGGTCTTCATCGCCGATAAATATGATGAGAACGGAAAATGGATGGATGGCTGGGAAAGCCGCCGCAAGCGGGGCGAGGGACACGACCATTGCATCATCCGCCTTGGTCTTCCGGGGGTTGTTCACGGTGTCAATATTGATACCAGCCATTTTACCGGCAATTTCCCGCCTGCGGCCTCGGTTGACGCCTGCCTTATCGACGGTGATCCCGATGCTAAGACGGTCTGGACGGAGATACTCCCCGCTGTCACTCTTAAAGGCGATAGCCAGCATTTGCATGCGATTGCGGATAATCGGAACTGGAGTCATCTCAGGCTCAATATATATCCTGATGGTGGTGTTGCCCGGCTGAGAGTTTATGGAGAAGTGCAGTGCAATTGGGAGAAACGGGACCCGGACGAACTGATTGATCTCGCAGCCCTTGTCAACGGCGGACGCGGTTTTGCTGCCAGTGACCAGCATTACGGAACACCCTCCCAGATTCTCGCGCCGGGACGGGGAGTCAATATGGGGGATGGCTGGGAAACACGTCGCCGCCGTGAACCTGGGAATGACTGGGCGCTAATTGCCCTTGGTCATCCGGGTGTTATTTCGAGAATCGAGGTGGATACAGCGCATTTTAAAGGGAATTATCCGGATCGTTGCTCCATACAAGGGGCGCTTGTTACCGGCGGAACAGAAGAATCTCTGATAACCCAAAGCATGTTCTGGAAAACCCTGCTGCCTGAACAGAAACTCGAAATGGATGCTGTTCATCCTTTTGAAAAAGAAGTTATTGATATCGGTCCGATCAGTCATATACGGCTCAATATCATTCCCGACGGCGGGATCAGCCGGCTTCGCCTCTTCGGCCGGATAAAGAGGTAGCGACATGTCCCTCAAGATTGAACCGCTGACCCGGGAGGCCTTTGCCCCATTTGGCGACGTTATTGAAACCGACGGCGCGGAGCATTTTAATATTAACAATGGTTCAACAATCCGCTTTCACGATCTGGCGAAAATCGAGACGGACGAAGACGGGCGCGTTCTTGTCAATATTTTTCGGGCGACGCCGCTTGAGTATCCGCTCACGATCCAGATGGTGGAACGGCATCCGAAAGGCAGCCAGGCATTTGTTCCTCTCAATAACCGGCCCTATCTCATACTTGTCGCGCCAAAGGGAGAGACTGCGCAGCCCTCGGAATTGCAGGCCTTTCGTGCGAGCGGACAACAGGGCGTGAATTATCATGCCGGGACATGGCATCATCCAGTGCTGGCATTGGAAGCTGTCAGTGATTTTCTGGTTATTGATCGCGGCGGGGAAGGGAAGAATTGCGATGAAATTTACTTTACCGATCCCGATCTCATACTCGATCTATGATTTAGTCCGGTAGTGATAGCGATAGAGAGCCTCCTTGAACCCCATTTGCTTCCAGAAGGCTTTTCCCGTTTTATTTTCGGCGACAACTTGTAAATAGGCATGCGAAACCCCGGCCGTTTGCGCTTTTATAAGCATGTGCTGCACAATATGTGCCGCGAATCCCCTGCGGCGGAAATTAGGATGGACGGCAAATTCGAAAAGTCCGAGAAGGTTGGCGGACTGCACACCGAAGCCGCAGGCGACGATTTCCTTTCCACATAGAATGGCAAGCGCATGTATTTCAAGCTCGATAAGAGCCAGCATCTCGCGAAAGACGGCTTGTTTTGCCTTGTCCTGACCCGTCAGTGCCGCAACGCCTCTTCGCCAGAAGACGCTCTCCACATCATAACTATGGACTTTCGGACCTTGGGCAGGCTTTATTTCCGCATTGAGCGCTTTCAGGCGTACTTCAGTTTCGCCAAAATAGCCATAGCCGCGCGAGGCCAGAGCCACGTCAATTTCCTCGTCAGCAAGCGGTGTGAGACGAAAATGGCATGGTTGCTTTTCCTGCCGATAGGCAGCTTCGCAATAGTCTATTTTCTCTTCCAGCGACAGCGTTCCCCGCGCCATTACATTGACCGAATTTGCTCGCCGTGTATGGTTTCTTGCGAAACGCAAGTACCAGCCATCATAGATCTCTGTTCGAAGCGCGGGGATCGAAGCAAGGGAATGAGACTCTATTTCGGCGATTTGTTGCAACATGATGGTTGGTCGGGATTTAACGGGCTTGGACAGATGAGTCACCCATACATACTTAGCAGTATATTGCCACAGGAGAAACGGCCTGCCTATGGGTTCTTTTTTTAAGCCGCTGAGACGACGCCTCATGTTTGCCTGTCTTGTGGTAATGGCATTTGTTGCGTGCCTGTTTATGCTGTTCGTTGATCTGCAACCGAAAATCTCATCTGATTTTTTCTTTGGCTCCGACGACCCGAAGCTTGCTCAATCCGCCCGTATTCACGCGCTTTTTCCGTCCGACGAGTTTTTGATCATAAGTGCCGCCAGTCACGATATTTTCTCATCGCGTTACTACCAAACCCTTGAGAACTTTTCTGATGATATCGCGAATATTCCCGGTATCCACAGGGTTGTAAGTGTCTCAACAGGCCCGGAGAGCGTCGCTCGCGCAAATGAAAGTCCTTTCTGGAAATCGCTGCTGGTCGGTGACGATGGCAAGTCGACATTAATCTTCGCCTTTGTTGATGTGTCCGTGCCCTCTCACGTTATCAATGAGGTGGAGGCGGCAGCGAGGATATTCAGCGACGGGGACGCCTTCCATATTCGCCTTTCCGGGACGCCCTATATTGTTGAGCAGATCCGGCGAAGCCTGATTGACGATATCGAGATATTCAGCTCCGCATCCCTTGTGGTCTTCGCCATTATTTTGATGATTGTCTTCAGGTCTCCGGTCGTTGCCCTGGGCGCAAGCGCCAGCGGCATTACGGCCATTTTCCTGACATTGCTGATACTCCAGTCAATCGGCCAGCCCGTCGGTATACTGACGGCCAATCTGGCGATCATTGTGTTTGTGCTGGTGCAGTCACAGATCATCTATCTTACGGCCAATTGGCGCCGGATAAGTATAAATGACGACATTGTGGCCGTTCGGGCGGTTTTAATTCAAACATTCCGGGCGTCATTCTGGTGCATGCTGACAACCCTTTTGGGATTTGCAACGCTTCTGAATGTAGCCGCGGAGCCGCTTCGGCAACTCGGGATGGGAGGTATCGTCGGGGCAATCGTTGCTCTTATCTGCAGTTATGCTCTTTATCCTATATTTCTGCTTTTTGCGGAGCGCAAGATGGGGGATATGTTCAGCGGTGCTAAAGTCCGGAAACCCCATCGCTTTATTCGCTATGGTGTTGGAAGCGTCTTGCTCCTGATCGTCTTTTCCGCCGCTTCGGGCCTCGCCCGACTCAATACGGACCCAAGCCTGCTGTCATACTTTGATCCGGGGACTGAGCTGGGTGCGGGACTTCAATATATCGATGATAATGGAGGCAGCAGTCCCTTGAAGTTGGTCGTCCGTCTCAAGGGTGGCGCACAGCTTGATAATGAGGCCGGATATAATGCCATGTGGCAACTGCATAATAACCTGTTGGCGGCTGATAGCGTTGGGACGGTGATTTCTCTGCCTGCGCTGTTGGCGGAGGCAAATACACATCCGCTAGCGTTTTTGCTGCCCTGGCGGGAAATCGTCACACTGCTTTCTCTCGGCATCAATGATAACGTCGCTGAAAATTTCCTGAGTGAAGATCGCGACCAGGTATTGTTTCTTCTGCGGATGAATGAGGCCGGACGCGAGAGTACACGGAATGAAGTAATCGCAGAACTTCATGAAATCACAGAGAAAGCAGGCTTTGATCCGGTGTTGACGGGGGGTGTCTATATGCTTCAGGGACGGTTGTCCGCGCTCGTCTCAAAGAGCCTGATTACCGGCATTGGAGGTCTTCTGTTTTTATTTGCGATCATCGCCTGGATCGTCAGTCGTAACTGGCGCGTTGCTATGGCAATGACCCTGACAGCGGCACTTATACCCGTCACAATCCTGGGAGGGGTCGGTTGGTTCAATGTTCCGGTGGATATAATCTCAGCACCAGCGGTCAGTGTCTGTATCGGGATTGCGGTGGATGCGCTTATCCATCTTGCTCTGGCCATTCGGCGGCATGATTATAACAAAAGCAGGCTTAATGCCTGGGCGTTGGCCCTTCAGGAACAATCCATGGGAGTCATCGCTTCCAGCAGTATCATTGCAATCGGATTTCTGATTTTCGCCAGCTCCGCGTTTCCGCCGACGGGCCGGTTTGGTATGGAGATTGTGCTGGGCGCGATATTCGCCGGCATTGCGGCTCTCACGCTGTTCCCGTTATTGACCGTTTGCCTTGAAAAAGTTACGAGACGGCCATGATTATTGATTTTCCGGATACGGGACTGCCGGTAGAGGACGTGCTGCCGGAGCTTGCCAAAGTATTGAAAGTGGCGCCGGTCGCGATCCTTGAGGCGGCGCCTGGGGCCGGGAAAACCACGCTCGTTCCGCTATTCCTTCTCAAGTCAGGAATATTAGGTTCCGGCAAGATCATCATGCTGGAGCCCCGACGTCTGGCGGCGCGGGCGGCGGCGCGCCGGATGGCGGATTTGCTGGGAGAGGAAGTCGGTCAGACCGTCGGTTATCGTGTCCGGCTTGACAGCAAGGTCAGTGAACAGACCCGGATCGAGGTGGTGACAGAGGGAATTCTGACGCGACGCCTTCAGTCCGATCCGGAGCTTGGGGGTGTTGACCTTCTGATCTTCGATGAATTCCATGAGCGTAGCCTGCAGACAGACCTCGGTCTTGCTCTCGCGCGACAGGTGCAGGAAATCCTGCGCGATGACCTTCGATTGCTGCTGATGTCGGCAACAATAGATACGGCACGGATATCAAAGGCCCTCGGGGAAGCTCCTGTTATCAGCAGCGCCGGACGACAATTCCCGGTGGAAACCCGGTTCCTGTCGCGCCCGGCCTTCAGAGCTCTTCTGCAGGAGGTTGTAAATGCGGTCGAGGAGGCTCTCTGGGAGGAGGGGGATATTCTCGTATTCCTGCCCGGGGCCGGCGAGATCACCCGCCTGCAAAAACGACTTCCACAGATGCCATCGTTGTCGGACGCACTCATTCTGCCGCTATATGGAAGCCTTCCACCGAAAGATCAGGACAGAGCGATCCAACCAGACCCCGACGGCATGAGAAAGATTGTCCTTTCAACAGACATCGCGGAGACCAGCCTGACGATTGAAGGGGTGCGGATCGTCATTGATTCAGGGTTGGCCCGGCGCCCCGTCTTCAACCCGAACAGCGGCATGACCGCGCTGGAGACACAGCGGATTTCGCGGGCTTCCGCCGATCAACGGCGAGGGCGGGCCGGGCGGCTCGGACCCGGTATCTGCTATCGCCTCTGGACTGCTGCAGAAGACAGGGGGCTTGTAGAATTTTCGGCGCCTGAGATCATGACGACGGATTTGACGGCGCTGGTGCTGGAACTGGCAAAATGGGGTGTTGAGGACCCGACCGATCTCTTCTGGATGGACGCACCGCCGCGCGGGCCATTCGCACAAGGCAGAGATGTTTTGCAGGCATTAGGTGCGATTGACGCAGATGGTAAGATTACCACCCTTGGGCAGAAAATTGTCAGTCTTCCTTTGCATCCCAGACTCGGGGGGATGCTGATCAAAGCCCGGAAAATTGACGCCGCCGGGCTTGCCGTGGATATTGCTGCATTGTTGTCGGAGCGGGATATTCTGCGCCGCGATCCCGATTTCCCGAATTCGGATATCCGCTCCCGACTTGAGATATTGTCCCAGCCCGGGCTTAAAGACAGGAATATTTCGGGCGCTGTGCAACAGGTGCGCCGAGCCAGTCAGGATTTGCGCCGACGTCTCAAAATTCAAGACGGTTCAGAGGTACAGGAATCTGCTGGTCTCTTACTGGCTTTTGCATATCCCGACCGGATTGGCGAGTTGCGCAGTGAAAGCCAGCATCAGTATCGTTTGTCGGGTGGACGCGGTGCCCGGCTGGTCGAGAATGACCGGCTCCAGGGGGAGCCCTATATCGTGGTTGCCGATCTCGATGGGAAAGGCCGCGATGCAAGAATTCATCTTGCGGCACCAACCTCAATCAAGGAGATCGAAGAGAATTTCGAGGATGTGATTGTGGTCATCCGCCGAGTCTTTTGGGATGAAAAGAAGTCGCGTGTCCTGGCGGTTCAGGAACGTAAACTCGGCGCTCTTCTCATTGAACAGCAACGCATAGAAAATCCTTCTCCGGAGGAAGTTGAGGCCGCTCTGCTCACCGTGGTCAAGAGTAAGGGCCTGAAAATTCTGCCGTGGAATGAGGAAAGCAAATGTCTCGCTGCCCGCGTCAATTTTGTAAGATATCATGGAGGTGGGGAGGCGTGGCCTGACCTGACGGATTCGGCGCTGGAGAATTCCGTTGAAGATTGGTTGCTTCCTTATCTCGCAGGATTGTCGTCCCTTGATGACCTTCAAAAACTCAATCTGACAGATATTCTGATGAATATGCTAAGCTGGGATCAGCGTATGCAACTCGATGAATATGCACCGCCATCCATGAAAGTGCCAAGCGGGTCCAATATCCGGCTTGATTACAGCGATCCGGAAAGCCCGGTGCTTGCCGCGCGTTTGCAGGAGTTGTTCGGTCTGCAGGAAGTACCGAAATTGTGCAACGGGCGTGCTGCTGTTTCCATTCATCTTCTCTCACCGGCGCGTCGGCCCGTGCAGATTACGCAGGATCTCGCCAGCTTCTGGCAAAACACCTACACGGATGTAAAAAAGGACCTGAAAGGGCGATATCCGAAACATTATTGGCCTGACGATCCGCTTGAGGCAGAGGCAACCAGCCGCGTTAAACCGCGCCGGAATTAAACACGGACATCGTCAATAGATATTGTGCTAATTTCAATGAGCTACGAAGACTTATGAAGAGAATATGCCGTCAGTCTTCAATTTCCGAGGCGAGATATCTGTCGAACCAGTCGAGATCAGGCCGGAGTTTGACGACCTCGCCGATAACAATCAGGGCTGGTGGTTTTAAATTGCTTTTTTCAACATCTTGCGCGGCGTTCGCGAGCGTACTCACGACAATTTTCTGATCCTTGGTAGTTGCCCGGAAAACAATAGCCACACTCTCGTCCTGACTGCGGCCATGTCGGATCAGTCGTTCTGTAATCGACCGGATATGTCTCACGCCCATATAGACTACAATGACAGGAGAGCCTTTCGCGATATATTCCCAATTGACATCAGGGACCTCGCCGCTTGCGTCATGACCCGTCAGGAACGTAACCGCCGAATTTGTCTCGCGATGCGTCAACGGAATGCCGGCGTAGGCGAGACCGCCAACACCGGACGAGATGCCCGGGATAACACGAAAAGGAATGTTGTGTGCTGCCAGCGTCAGTGCTTCCTCTCCGCCACGGCCAAAAATATACGGATCGCCGCCTTTCAGCCGTATGACTCTCTTTCCTTCCCGGGCAAGGGCGATCAATCGTTCTGTAATATCGTTTTGCTTTGGAGAGGGTTTACCGCCGCGCTTGCCGGCATATTCTAGAATTGTGCCCGGTCCGGTCAGCTCCAGGATATCCTGCCCAACAAGAGCGTCATAGACCAGCACATCCGCCTGTCGTAACGCCTCATAGGCATAGAGGGTGAGCAGTCCGGCATCGCCGGGACCTGCGCCAACCAGCCAGACCGAACCCGGTTCAAATGGCGGTATTTTGCTCAAAATCTTGTCCATGCCCTTCTTTTACACATCTATTATCCTCCCGCATAGCTATCCGTGATATCGACGCTTATAAATTTAGAATGGCGGATAGAACCTTTCGGCGATCTTTTATGTGCGTAAGGTAATTGAGGTTCCACAGTCCTGCTCGATCTGGTAAAACTGCTTCCCCGCCTCAGAATGCGGTTTGTTTTCGCAAACTTATCCTGTAGTTTCTCCGGTATGATGGAGACTGTTGAAAATAAAATCGTGGTCAAGGATCTCTGCAAGAGCTTTGATGGCGTTCAGGTGCTGAACGGCATTAATCTTGAGGTGAAAACCGGAGAGATTCTGACACTGATCGGACCCTCCGGGTCTGGCAAGACGCTTACCCTTAAATGTATTCTGGGTCTTGTCAAACCGGATAGCGGTTCAATTCTGCTCGATGGCAAGGAAGTCAGCGATCTGCCGGAGAAGGATAGGGTCAAGTTTTTCCGGAACTTCGGAATTCTGTTCCAGCGATCAGGACTGTTTGATGGATTGCGGGTATGGGAAAATATCGGCTTTCGTCTCAGTCAGCAGCCCGGTATGAGCAAAAGCGACGTCAAGGAGATGGCTATCAAGAAGCTGCGGTCGGTCGGGCTTTCCTCCGATGTGGCGGACCTCTACCCAGCGGAGCTTTCCGGCGGGATGCAGAAGCGCGTGGGATTTGCCCGCGCCATTGCCGGGGATCCGCCAATTCTGTTTCTGGATGAGCCGACGGCGGGCCTCGATCCGATCATGAGCAATGTTATCAACGATCAAATTTTCAACAACGTTCGGGAATTGGGCAGTACGGTAATGGCTATTACCAGTAACTTGCTCACGGCGCGTATTATTTCTGATCGGATTGCCATGCTGCATGAAGGGCGTGTGGTCTGGACCGGAGATGTTCGTGAGGCCGCGCATAGTGATAACGCCTATGTTTCCCAGTTCTGGAACAAGCGTAAAGACGGACCGATACAGATGTCGGTATCAACGATTTCAGCCTGACACGGAAGAAATCTTCATCACGCAGATAATTTGGTGAGCGTCTGAATTTTCACATGCCGACAATCAGGACTGCTCAATATCCATGCGTGACGGGGAAATTGATTCATTCATCGCTTCCGACCTTTTAAGGTATCGGAAAAACCTGCCTTGGAAGCGGGAAATTATATCTCCGGGCTGTTGGGAGCGTCCATATCTCATCGACAATCATATAACCCGGGCCTATGCGGAAAATCGGCGCATGGAAGAGAGCCGTGAACTGGCCACGCTCCGGGATGCGGTCGAACGCGAACTCGCGCACTATCCGGCTGCAAAACAGCGGTTATGGTTGGCTGAATACCGTTTCATGGAAAAGCTAATGTCTTTTCGACAGCTTGCGATATATGCGCCGGCTTTCCTGACCCTGTCCCGTGTCATGCCCAGAAAGATGATATTCTGCCGGCGTGAGGTCGTTCATCGATATCTGAAACTGCATTCGCTACAAAGAACGCCATTTGTTGAGAAGCTTTGTCGTCAGTTCGTGCGATCAAGTGTGCTGCTTTATCCGGCAGAGAGTCTTGTTTTGGCGGCAGACAAATTCATTCGCCTTGCCTCGCGGTCCGCCGATCAGAGCAAAAAGCTAAGCCGTCATCGGGTCGCCATATTACTGCGATCCCATCAGATGATGAGCGATGCGGAAATCTGTGAGAGGTTTCAATGCGAGGAAATATATCTTGATGAGCTTGCTCTTCTTACCAAACTGGCGGATTACTACCGATTGACACTCGATGATATTTTCAAGGTTTCAGTGGAGGAGATCAACCGCTTCTGGGATATCCAGTACTGATGTCGATTAGCCGCAAATAATATTAAGAAGGCGGTGCGTGCGCCTTGCGCTTTTGTCTGCGTAAACGTATCCTCTTATTTCGAAACGTCTTTTTGCAGGTTCCGAAGCAAACAATGCATCAACTCACGGAAATTGCCCTCATTGCGACAATTGCCCTGGTTCTAGGGATGATTATGACACGGCTGAAACAGCCGGCGATTGTCGGCTATCTACTGACCGGTATGGTTTTGGGGCGCTCCGCGTTCGGCTTTGTAGAGGACCGGGAGAACGTTGAGATCCTGGCCGAACTGGGTGTTTTGATGCTGCTCTATCTGATCGGGATGGAGCTCAATCTGAAATCCTTTATGCGCATCTGGAAAACAGCTATTGGTGGCGTTTTCCTTCAGGTTGCCGTCGCCTATCTGGTCGTCGGTGTTCTCGCGCTCTATCTGGATTGGCCTTGGGAGCTGACAATATTGCTGGCTTTTAGCCTGTCCATCAGTTCGACGGCTGTCGCGGTGAAAATACTTGAAGATATCGGCGAGTTGCATCAGCGCACGGGCAATATTGCGATTGGCCTGCTGATTGCGCAGGACCTTGCCGTGGTGCCGATGCTGCTGATCGTGGGCAGCCTGTCCGGTGAAGCATTGAATGTCCCGATACTTCTCCTGACACTCGGTCTTGCCATAGCTTTTCTTGTCGGGCTTATTCTTTTCCTGAGTCGCCGTGAACGCATCCACCTTCCTTTCTTAAAGGCAATCTCGGGTCATGCGGACCTGGCGCCTCTTTTCGGTATTGTATTCTGTCTCGGCCTTGCCGCTATCAGTGGTCTTCTGGGGACATCGCCGGCCTTTGGTGCGTTCTTAGCAGGGCTTATCATTGGCAACAGCCAGGAACGGAAAAGCATTGTTGAGGCGACGCAGCCCATACAGTCGATCCTGCTGATGATCTTTTTCCTCTCGATCGGGCTGCTGATTGACATCACCTATATCTGGCAGAACATCGGCCTTGTCTTGGTGATGCTGCTCGTCGTGATCGTGGGTAAGACAGCGATCAATATCGTTATCTTGAGAGTAACCGGCGTCGACTGGCGTTCTGCCTTCATTGCAGGCACTGCCCTTGGCCAGATCGGGGAGTTCTCTTTCCTTCTGATGGCGATCGGTGGGGGCAGCGGATATGTATCGCGCGATATTTCCCAATTGATGATTACCGTCATTGCCTTAAGCCTCATGGTCAGTCCGCTGTGGCTGTTGACGGCGAGACGGGCGCAGACGGTGGCGGCAGGTCAGGCCAGTAATTTCCAGCTCTTCTGGAACAATGCGTATGGAAAGGAAACAGTCGCCGTCGTCCGGGCCGCAAAGGCATCTAAGGGGTATCTCAAGTCTTTGGCGACCGGAAAGTCAGCACATACAAATGCAACGGCTGAGGATGACGAAAAAACGGCTACCTCCGCCCATACGGAAGGATCTGAAACCCTTATACAAAGTGAGGATGCTGCGTCCTATCAGGCATTGATGGAGCAGGAGCGCGGAGATAGCGGCAAAGACAAAAACTAGCCATTGCAGGCGCTTCTACAACCAAACCTCTTATTATTTTTACCTGGACGCTTGTTTTCGGCAGTTCGCCTATATAGGTTGCTTTCACGCTCAAATTTCAAAAGAGGTACCCTTGGACCGTATTCAGGAAATTCTGGATTTCTGGTTTTTGCCGGAAAATGACGAAAATTACGGCAAGCAGCGCGAAGTCTGGTTCAAAAAAAATCCGGATTTTGACGCTGAAATTAGCGGAAAGTTCCTCGGTGACTTTG